>JAKASV010000018.1 GCA_021818945.1 bacterium
AGCCGCAGATAATAACTTTTTCTCTTTGTTTTGTGGTCCACGCTTCAGCATCGTCATAACTCCTAGAAAATTTTCTTTGAGTTATGTTACCATTTATTGCGAAAAACTTTTAGCGGGAGTTGCTGTTGTTCATCCTTAACATTTAAAACAGCTCCTAAGATAATGAACTTTTTTACTTTCGCAAAATTCCCGGACTTTGCCGCAGAGAGCAAGCCTTTATTGAGAGAATTTAGCCTTTCTAAATTAGCTGCTATTGAGGGTTTCGAAGCTACTTGTGCTGCAGTACGGCCATGAGAATCTCTCAATGATAAATTTGCGCCTGAAGAAGAAAGCAAGCTCGATGACGATTCTTTTCCAAAGCGAGAAGATCGATGCAATGGAGTTTCGCCATCTTCATCAGGCTTGTTTATTTGAGCACCTGCATTAATAAGCATCTTAACTAATGGTGTAAATTCTAATGAACTCGCGCAATGCAAAGGCGTACGACCAAACAGATCAGGGATATTCGGGTTTGCGCCGGCTTGCAATAAAGCTTGTAGTGCTTCGGCATTATTCTGACAGATTGCCCAGCTTACAGCTGTTTCACCGTTACAATCACGGGCATTTAAGTCAGGACTATATTTCAGAATAATTTTTAATGCCTGACGAATAAAAAACTTAAAAGATTAATAAAGGTTTTATCAAACATTGACAAATGCGAAATTTACTCCATACTATCATTATTATTTTAGATATTTTTGAACGATATAGCCCAACATCCAGAAAATGTTGAAGCATTATGTTCCTTAATGAGATAATGAAATCACATATTCGAAAGCAAAACATATGAATAGCTATAACAAAATATTAATCATTGTTGCTCTCATAACAAGCCTATATACATATCCAATGAAACGGCATAAGCCTACAGACTATTGTAACCAACAACAATCTAAACAAACACGTCAAAAAATATATACAACAAGAATAATTTCAGACGAAGTGCAAGACGATTCCAATCGAGTTATAAATCCAGAACAGGCTCACGCATCAGAACTTTCAGAATTTGGGATGACAACGCTAACTGCTCCAGCCCTGGAAGAAGCTATTGCCATGCTCATAGCTCAAGAATGGCTAGAAAGAAACCCCTTTGCAACTATGAATAATTTGAAATCTCACTATGAAGGAACCTTTACTTTTCAACTGCTGCGCACAGCTGTTCAGCTATTACAACAACTAAAAAGAGAGTATATTTTTTTTGTAAACGAAACGGACAAAGAACTCAAGATACGTTTTGGCATTGATCCTGATCCTGCTCATGCAGTCCCACCAAGAGCTTTACATGAATCATTTAGCAGCGATTACGATAAAGAACCCAGAGCTTGTGTAGAAAAATCAATTACCATTCCTTCTGGACAGATTTTCCGTTTTGAATGGAACAGGTCTTTGTTAGGCGAAAGAAGTTACATTATGATTACCGGCCAGCGTGAACGAACTTGGGCAAAATTTGGGTTCATGGCTAGCTCCGCAGCAACAGTCGAAATTTTTCCAGGAGCTATTGTCGCTCTTAATAAAGAGAACCGCATACGTTACGTACGTAGCTGATTAATTAATGAGATTATTCTTAATTGGCATATAAAGACCCAGCATGCTATCACAGCCATAAATTGGCAGCTTTTACAGCGAAACGAATACTAAATCGTCAAGCAAGAAAAACGTTCGTTGTATGTCAAATTTATTCGCATCACTCCAAATATAGCTACCAATCAACTCTTTCGAATACATGGTTAAACGATTTGAGTTTTACTGTTAAAGCCGCTTTATCATTATGTATAAAACTTTAAAATTATGCGACATAGGCTCAACCTTTAAAGGACGTGGTTGATTTGTTTACATAATAGTCATTATCAGACATTGGAATTATTAAGCAGCTGAGGATTACAACAACAAAAATAATATTAAGAATGTACTTGATATGAAAACGCAACAATAGGCGTGCGCCGGACAATCTCAAGGTCAAGCATCGTGCGTAGTGCTTGCATAATAAAAGGATTTTCTCTCAGATCTTGGGGAAATTCAATCCATATGAAATCTGCATAATAGTTTTCCAGAAAAAATTCTTCAATTTTTTCTGACGATGAATCATTGCCACAATAGTGCGCTAAGGAATCACCAATATTAGTCACGTTATTTTTTAAGGGAGGGTTAACTATATGCGTTAGACATGCAATATCATTGTAATAGTTCAGCGCTTGCAATAATTGCGTCACAATTATCCGCCCCTTTACTAGGTCTGGCACCAAAAGATGATGCAACCCACTTAACAAGAATATCTCTTGCAGGTACAAAATATCATCTATCAAAAGAGGAAACTCTATCTGGCGCGTAGGTACATTATCGAGCAAACATTGCATACCAGACAACGTGAGCCCTTGCAGACAGCAGGCTTGTCTCATAAAATCCCCCTACCTTTCCTTCGTATATCCCTTATCAAAAAATACAAAAAGAGATAGGGAAAAATCAATTATTTGTTAAATTTATTTTTTTTATTTAACTCACACACATAAAAAAAATAATAAACAGAATTTTCATATTTTTATACACACGTTATTTTGAGCCAAGTCAGCTAAGGCCTCAAGCATTACTTGGTTTATACATGTTCTCTATACCAGGCAACTGTCTGACTAATTCCTTGCGCAAGGCTCGTAGGTGCGTGCCAACCATGTTCATGCAACTTTCTCATATCAAGAAGTTTCTGTGGTGTACCATCAGGATAGGCCGGATTGAATATGAGCTCACCTTTATAATTAACTGTATCTTTAATCAGGTCTGCAAGTTCTGCAATGGTTATATCCATCCCTGTACCTATATTAATAATTTCATTGCCCTGATAATAACGCATAAGATGTAACAATGCATCTGCTAGATCTTCTATATATAAAAATTCTCGGCGAGGCCTACCGCTGCCCCATACTTCTACCACGTCGCGATTTTCTTTTTGTGCTTGGCATATTTTTGCAATGAGTCCGGGCATCACATGAGATGTTTTGAGATCAAAATTATCATGAGGGCCATAAAGATTAGTCGGCATGCAGGAGATAAATTTTGTACCATACTGACGGTTATAGGCCTGACACATTTTGAGTCCAGCTATTTTGGCGATAGCATAAGGTTCATTTGTCGGTTCTAGTTCGCTTGTTAGTAAGTACTCTTCACGAATTGGCTGCGGACAACTGCGCGGATAAATACAAGAAGACCCTAAAAACAAGAGCTTTTTGACACCGTAGACATATGCGGCATGAATAATGTTTGAGCTGATGGCGATATTGTCATAGATAAACTGCGCCGGAAAATCCATGTTCGCTTTAATGCCCCCTACCATCGCCGCTGCTAAAAATACATAACTGGGACGTTCAGTGCGAAAAAAATAATCAACCGCTTGCTGATCTCGCAAATCAAGATCTTTCGACCCGCGAGTAGCAATAGAACTAAAACCCTCTGATCGCAGTTTGCGCATAATAGCAGAACCTACCAATCCTGTATGACCTGCAACATACACTTTTTCACGTCGGTCCATGCAATCAGCTTCTGACCACATCGCTTGGCTTGAAATAGTCAAAAACAAAAACATTAACATTAGTAGACAATAAATGACCTTCATGCTCTCTCCTTTATTCCATCAAGAACCACTCAAACTACTCTACCTTATTAGAATTTCTACTACAGACAAAAAATAACTGCAACATTTTATTTAGACTGGCACGTGTACTTATTATGCCATAGACCGCACAACGTAACAGCTAATGCATCCGTCACATCATATTTTTGTGCTTTAATAGCATGCGCAAAAAGTTGCACAACAACACGTGATACCTGGTCTTTGCTCGCACCGCCAAAACCGGTAACTGTCTGCTTTACCTCACGCGGTGCAAATTCATGGATATGCAACGCATGTTTATTTGTCAAAAGGTACAAGAGACCGCGTAGATAGCCAAGTTTTAAAAAATTTTGCGCATTTTTTCCAAGAAAAGGTGTCTCAAGTGCAAGATCAGTTACCTGATGATGAACAATTTTTTCGGAAAAAAAATCATGAAAAACGCCAGATCGTTCTACCAATGTTTTTGATGTTGACATAGACAGATACCCATAATCAAGCAATACAACTGATCGCGTATCCTTGCGGAGTATTCCATAACCAGAAATATGCCAGCCGGGATCAATTCCTAAAATCGTCATATTACTCTCTCCTTTATAGGTATTACTTAACTCCCAAAATCATAATCAGCATCTTCAAATTTGGTCAGCTCACGCACAAAATTTAAAAACACTGTACCAGTAGGTCCGTTGCGCTGTTTGCCAATAATAAGCTCAGCACTTGTAGGATTATCCGTTTCAGGATTATACACAACATCGCGGTAAAGAAACATAATAACGTCTGCATCCTGCTCAATCGCTCCCGATTCGCGCAGATCTGACAATATCGGTCTTTTATCCATACGACTGTCAACTGCACGCGATAACTGCGATAAAGCAATAATTGGAATATTCAGTTCTTTTGCCAACGCTTTAAGCGAACGAGAAATTTCAGATACCTCTTGATGTCGATTCTCATGGCGCGAACTAGTCTGAATCAGCTGCAAATAATCCACTACCAAAAGCTCAAGCTGCTGCTCAGCTTTGAGCTTTCGCGCTTTTGCGCGCAAGTCCATAACTGTCAGTAGCGCAGTATCATCGATAAACATTTTGCGACCTGCAAGTTGTGTTGCAACATTAGTAAGCTCTATCCATTCCTCTGAGCTGATACTTGCATTGCGAATATTCTGGTGGGCAATTCCTGATTCAGTAGAGAGCAAACGCAACGTTAATTGCTCTGCTGACATTTCAAGCGAAAAGAACCCAACCGCAATCCCCTGTGCTGCAGCATGAACAGCAATATTTAATGCTATGGCAGTTTTTCCCATAGAAGGACGCGCCGCCAATACAACAAGATCACTTTTTTGAAAACCTGATGTTATCTGGTCGAGCTTACGATATCCTGATGGGACTCCCGTGATACCCTTGCCATGACTTTTAATATCAGATAAATGTTTAAATGTCCTTTTGAGCCAAATATCTAGTTGAACAAAGGTCTGATTCGCTCGTTTATGGGCAATATTAAAAATGGTTTTTTCAGCATTATCAAGCACACCCTCGATCCCTTTATCATCTTGCGTATAGCAATGAGTAATGATGCTTGTTGCCGACACAATAAGTTCACGCAATACTGCTTTTTCTTTAATAATACGAGCATGCTGCTCAATAAGGCCAGCAGCAGGAATATCTTCTTGTAAAGCAACAAGGTAAGAAAGTCCACCAATGACATCTAGCTGATCTTTTTTGGTCAGTTCATCTTGCAATGTCACAAGATCAATACGCTGCATGCGTTGAGTAATTGCAACCATTGATTGATAAATAATCTGATGTGCAGAAACATAAAAATCATCTGCCATCAAAAAATCAGTAATTTGAGCAAGACCTGTATCATGTAAAAGTATTGCACCTAAAACTGCCCGTTCCGCCTCGGTGTTACAGGGCGGCATCTTGCCCAAAAGACCTTCTGCAGTCACGGCACCACGGTTAGAACGAAACGACCGCCGTTCATCCTGCATAGTTTAATCCTAAGCAACAGTAAAAAATAACATAAAATTATTCTGGAACGACAGTCACTTTAACTTTTGGCTGAAGACGTGATGAGAGCTTGACTGTAACCTCGTACACACCTTTAGATTTAATTGATTTGACAAAAATCACCTGATTTTTACCGATCGAAATACCCTTTTCGGCCAATTTATCGACAATATCTGTTGGGCTAATAGCACCATAGAGTTTTCCATCGTCATGCATCTTCTTTTTCAAGATAAGATCTATAGCTGCGATTTTTTCTGCAAGCATAGAAGTTTGTGACGAGAGAACTTCTTTACGATTTTCAACCAGGCGTTCACGTTTTTTAAAAAAATCAGCATTCGCATTGGTCACGGCAACTGCAAAACCTCGTGGAATCAGATAATTGATCGCAAATCCCTCTTTGACCTTGATAATTTCGCCGGCGATGCCAACTTTTTCAACATCTTTTTTTAAATATACTTTCATAAATATCCTTTCTGCCCTTAAGGCTCCTCTTTTTCTTTTACTTTAAAACATACCAAGTATAAACGAAAAAAGAGCCATTGCCTATGGTAAAAAGTAGCCTACATCGCCTGGCTCCTAATCTGAATTGTCTAGTTTACCGGGATCAGCATACTGGTATAGAAAATTTGTTTTAAAAAAAGGCTTTTTCTGTAATAAAATTGAAAATATTTTCAAATATTATTGTATTGCCTACTTATAATGTACTAGAATTATATATGATAAGCTCAATGGAACTAAAATGTTCTTAAAGAAAATGGTTTTTCAGGAAAGGAGTGAAAATATTAGGTAAACAAGAATTAATGAATAATGATGAAATATGTATTGTTTTTTGTAGATTACCTTGTTCATAGTGAGGGTGTAACATGAAGATCGATAAATTGATATTTTTCTGTCTTATAACATGTACTTTTTATAACTCAGTGCAGCTTAAAGGCACTACGGAGAAAGGACAACCAAGCCCTAGTTCGCAATCTCAAAGAATTACCTGGAATGAGTATTATAATATACTTAAAGACTGGGTCGTCAAACATCCTGAAACCTTCGAAAACATAAAAGAAAGTCTTAAGGAAAGTAATGGTCCTAATGAATATAACCTTGAGGTCAAGGAGGGTAAGTACCCTGTGGGTGTAGTATGCATACCTAAAGGTTTAAGGTTTGAAGATGAAAACATGATTGATTGTTCTCAGATAGTATTTAATACTCTCGATATTAGAATACCTGCTCAAGAAATGCGTGATTATTATAAGCGTTTTGGAATAATCGTTCATCGTACACCGGGAAAGAAAAAATTAATCATAGGGTGTGGCAATCTCGGACACCTATTACCTAACTTAGCGGTAAGCCACATTGATGAGCTTAATCGCGACAAATCACAGCACTATCGATCAAAGCATGGACATGAGGATAGTGATACTCTTGATTCGAACTTTGCAAAGAACCCTACTATTGTTGCTATTTTTGGTGATCAAGACCTGACTAAATTATTTGACACACATAAATATGAGCTAATTATAATCGAGGGGATGCCAATTACTGGGATGCGCGAACCATTTATGACGCAACAGCTGCACTCACTTCTGGCTGATGGAGGAAAAGTTGAAATTATGAGCGGTGGTTTCTCAGGCACATTCACAAAAAATGATCTTTATATCATGCTTCAGAAAGGGACTAATATCCTGGACACTATTTATGGGCCAATAAAATAGTGTCAACCCTAAGGCCAAACGCACAATTGAAAGTTCCCCGCAGCTTGTCTGTGGGGGCATCTTATTCAATGCCTCATGTCATGGGTAAGCTTTACAAAATTTTACTTTCTTTGGTTGTCGATCAGTTACATATGCTCTATAGGAAATTCAGAAAATCCTTTGCCTCAGATTCTTATCCGCCAGCATTCATCTTCCACCCAGTTAGCATAAGTTCTTTTTGGGGGTATCTTGGATCAAGAGGTCTCAGTACACATTGCCCAGAAATAATCGGCATCTTATTTTTGGTCATGTGAGCCCCAAGATATAGCCTTCCGTTGTCACTCGTTATGGTTAATAAACCTTGGTAAGCTCCAAATGAAACGGCCGCAGTTGGTGATGGCCAAGGATAAAAATCCAGATACAGAGTCTGGGACTTTTTCATACCCCACGAAATCAACAGCATCCTGTTTTCATTGCACAGGTGTATTCCATAGGTCAGCAACCCTTCGGCTAACCGTAATTCTTGTTGGTATGCATAACGCATACGAGCCATATTCGATATATTTGAGGCTATTTTAAAACCATTGGTTGCCAGTATAAGCACAAGCGCCATCATTATTAAAAAAAATAGTATGGTTGACCCTTGGCCAGATGAGTTCATGAGACAATCCCTTCATGCAACCGAATATTTCTGAAAATAGATATCTGCATATCTCTAAAACGTGCAGTCAATGCAAGATGAATCATTGATATAAAATTATGCGAGCGGTACACAGTAAATGAGCCATGAACTTGCGTAAGTAAAGTACTACTATAGGGAGCCCTTAATTTTCCTTTTTGGTCACGTGAGCGTGAAACACGCATTAAAGTACCATGCTTTATGGTAAAACCTTCCACTCCATAGTCAGTTTGCCATGTAATAGTATCAGATCGATTAATTACCCACATCTGTGGTTCAGCTGGTGCCCGCGAACAATCGCGAACCATACTATCGATACCTGCATACAGTGCCGCTTTATATACTGCAAAACCTGAACGACTGATTACTAACCGCTCAAACGTTGCTAGAGCTTGCATGGCAAGTACTACCAACAACGTGCTCAGCACCATATAAAGAAGTACCTCGATTATGGTAAATCCCCGCGAATTACTCATAGAGTTTGCCTTTATATATGTGCGGCAATAGACACTGATGCTCACCCCACTGATCTTTCCATGATATAGCAACTGTCAGAACTTTCATCTGTTTGGCAGAGGTAAAAGTCATATTGGGCGGATTTCCCTTCAGCTTTGGCATGGTTACCGAATCAATAGAATGGTTGAAACAAATTGTGCAATTAGAAATTTTTGAAGCAGTTCTTGTATCTGGAAATTCATCAATATACTTATTTGCAAGATCTATTATCTCCATCATTTTTATGCCCTGAGTCTGTAGACTCAGGGCATAGGCTTGGTACCGCATGATCAACACCACAAAGCCTGTTATTATAGCAAGAGATATAAGAACTTCGACAAACAGAAACCCAGACTTGCATACCACCATAATTCCTTTTTCATGCGCAAAAAAGCCTTGTCGCAGTTGCTTTTTATTTCCTTTAATGATAAAGTTATTATACTACTAATCAATAACGCAAACCAAGATTTGTAGAGTTATAATACTATAAGCACAGAAAGGCCTCATATGACTTTATCAAAACATGTATGTATGTGTATTTTGAGCACGGTATTTTTTACCATAATACATGCTGGTGTTCCAGCGGGATTACCTCCATCATCTGTTAATGAACCAAAAATGAGCAATGAAGAACAAATGCTTGCCCAACAATTGGATTCAGTTTTTGATGAACTCACCAAAGGAATGTCAGAAAACGAAAAAAATCAGTTTTTCAATGAACTGAATACGGCAATGGAGCAAGAAATTGAAAAAATGAGCAATATGAACGATGACGAATTAACTAAGTATATTCAAGATGCTGAAAATGAGTTAAAAGAGATGGGGTCATTGCCTGAACCTACTATTGAAAAACCAGCACCTATCCAACAGGTTATACAACAGCCAAGTAAGCCTGAAACCCCCATCTACGAAAAAGAAAAAGAAAGCAAAAAGCCATCACGTGATATGTTACCTGTAATTAATGAGATCACTGCGAAAATTGATAGCTTCACTCAAAAAGCAAACCAAGTAGTCGACATTTCTTCAAAATTTGAAAAATGGGGCAACAAAGGAAAATTACGCGGTTGGAATCCTACCATGACTTGGCCTGTCTTTAAGGGAAAACTCGATGCATTGAAAAATACATTCCTTACTATTAGAAGTCTTGATGTTAAAACTCAAAAACCTAAGTACTTGGCAGATCTTAATACAAATGAAGCATTATGCAACAATATTAATCAATTCAAAACAATACTTGTGGCGCATGAACCTATGGTCCAAGCTCCGTCATTTGGTTTGAAAAAATTAAGCAAGGCTGCGAAAAAAGCATTCATATCCGTCATCAATGATTGCCTTGAAGCATTGTTAGCACTCAATTTGCAAGCTGAGCTAGAAAAGATCATTGCCAAGTATGAACCGACAGCCAAGAAAATCAAAGAAGCTGAAGAAAAAGCACAGCAAGCCGCTCTTGAAGCAAGTAAACGACGCCCAACAACTCCTACAGCCATGAAGACAACTGTCAGACGCGGTGAAGAGCCTGGCTATTATGAATTTGGTGATGTACAAACAAAACATGGCTACCCTCAGTATGGCCCTAGCCCCTACGCTCCAGAGAAAAAGGCTGAGCCAGAAGAAAAAGACAGCAAAACAAAAGAAGGCACAAAGCCAGAGGGCAAAGGGCACGAGACTAAACCAAAAGAAGAGAAGAAGGGCCCTGAGAGCAAGAAGGAAGATGTAAAAGAAACTGAAACATCAAAGAAAGTTGAACAGAGGTTTGATGATTTTACAACTGCAATTCAAGAAGCATCCTATGGTATTGAGGAGATTGTTGATATTAGAACAAAAATGAACTCAAAGAATCCAGATGAACTTAACAAGCTCGCAGCTGGTGTTTCGACCATGCGTGATAACTTTAGAGTAGCAAGCAAGGCACTCAGAAGTGCACAATCACTCATTCCAGAACTGGACAAAGGACCCCTTAAGGATAAATGGGTCAAAAAGTTCCGCACTTACTGGTCTACCAAGCGCAGTAGTTTCATAGATATCCGCGATGTGCTAGCTCGAGTACCAGCTCCTATTCAAGCCCCCCCAGCTCCTGCTCTACCTCAAGGCGCTGCTTCGGTTCAAACGGTTCAACAAAAACTCCAGGCAGCTCAAGAAAAATTGAAATCAACAGCTGAAGAACTTGCAAGCGCGATTAGCCAGATTGATGATTCTATCACAAACATTACCGTTGAAAGACGCGTACCTAGAATTAGATAAAAATTGTACTATCATTAAAAAAGGCTCTGCAAACTGCAGAGCCTTTTTTAATGCAAAATCTAACAATAACTGGCAAGTTACAAAAAAGATTATTTATTTCTGTTTAACTATTGAAGCACATCGCGAACATAAACCATCTTTATGTTTTGTTTCTTCCCATTGCCAGCAACGTGGACATTTAGTCCCGCGGGCTGTTTCTACCAATGCATACAGGCCACTCATAGTTGTTGCCTCAAGATCCTTTTTATCGGTCACGATCTGAACCTGGGAGACAATCAGAAATTCACGTAAAAAATCTTCAGGAGTAGACCCATTCAAATTATTGATAAGCTCTGAAAAGAATCTCAATGTTTCATGTTCAGGATCGATATACAGAGTAATACGCGCCTCAAGGGAATGCTTAATGAGCCCAACTTCACGTTTTGCTTCTATAGCTTTAAGTAAAGAAGCTCTGACCATCTGGGCAACAGCCCATGATTCTTCCTGCTTTACCATGTAACCAGTTTTTGTAACATTGTCAAAAACATGGGTCAGCGGCATTGGACGGCCCATGACTTCAAGTAAATCTTCTTCATGCTCAATCGCTTTTTCTTGGCCGAGCAATTCCCATGGATTCGGTACAGCATTGAATGTCTGCAGATGAATAGAATCCTTCTTATCAGATTGATAGAGATCGGATAGCTGCTCTGCCGTAATTGAAAGTATAGGAGCCATGAGCCTTGTCATCGTATCAAGAATATACCAACAAACAGTTTGTGCAGATCTACGGGCATTGCCATCAGCTTTTTCAACATAGAGCCGATCTTTTACTATATCCAGATAGAAAGCGCTTAAATCGACCGCACAATAGTTTGCAAAAGCATGGAATATTGCTGAATATTCATGCGATTTATACGCCGACATCACCAAACGATAGAACTGATGAAGCTGTTCCAGCGCATAGATATCAATAGCATGCATATCTTTTAAAGCTACACGATCCTTTTCTATAGCAAAATCATAAAGGTTTGAGATCAAGAATCGTGCAGTATTACGAATTTTACGAAAAACTTCTTGAGCATTATTCATCGATGTGTCTGAAACTACGATATCACCAGTACAGTCGACACTTGCTACCCAAAGCCGCAATCCATCAACACCAAGTTTATCTATCATTTCTTCTGCTGAAACAACATTACCAATTGACTTGGACATTTTTCGTCCTTTTTCATCAACAGTAAAACCATGCGTTAAGATGGTTTTCATGCAAGGAGCTTCTTCAAGCACCATACTTGTGAGCAATGAGCTTTGGAACCATCCGCGGTATTGATCTTGTGCCTCAACATATATATCAGCAGGGAAAGCAAGCTCTTTGTTTTGCTTCAGTACTGCATAATGGCTTATGCCTGAGTCAAACCAGACATCGAGGGTGTCTTGTTCTTTTTTCCAATTAAGCGATGAACACATCGGACATGCAAAATCATCTGCTACCAAGTCAGACGGATTAAGACTATCCCAACATTCGATGCCATTTTTTTCGACCTTAGTCGCGACCTCATTGATCAGTTTTTGAGTGCAATAGGCAAAATCACAATCGACACAAATCAGCGCTGGAATTGGCACGCCCCAGGCACGCTGGCGCGACAAACACCATTCAAGACGCCCTTCTACCGTTGCATACATTCTATTGCGCGACCCTTTTGGCAACATTTTGATACTATCGATTGCCACGAGTACACGTTCGCGTAAATTATTTTTTTCTAAATTACAGAACCACTGCTTAGTCGCTCTAAAAATAAGGCCCTTATGGCACCGCCAGCAATGCGGGTATGAATGGGTGACACTCCCTTTATGAAGAAGCATGTTACGTTCAACGAGCTTTGTGATCACCCAACCCTGAGCATCTACGACGCTCATACCTTCAAGTTCTGATGGCACAATTCCTTTGGTATACTTGCCATCAGAACTAATTGGTGAAAAAACTTCTAAATTATTGCGAACTCCAGCATCATAGTCAGCAGGTCCACACCCAGGAGCACAATGAACAAATGCAGTGCCTTCATCTAACGAAACTGATGCATCATGGATAACGGGAACCGTAAGTCCTTCAATAAGTGGGTGAGTAGCTCTTGCTTTCGATACTACTAAAGCATCTGAAACAATTTCAGCCACAATTCTTTTTTCGAGCCCTAGTTGGGCACACAGCGAATCGGCCAATTGTTTGCCAACGGCAAGATACTGTGATCCGCCATCAAGAACAACATAAGATGCTCCTGGCCGTACCATAACAGCGCGATTTAACGGCAAAGTCCAAGGCGTCGTTGTCCAAATCACGAGATATATTGGTTTATCGTTCAATGCTGGGAATAAGTTTTTGGCTGTTAAAGGCTCAAGTCCAAAAAGAACCAGAATAGAGGGATCTTTACGATTTTGATACTCAATTTCAGCGGATGCTAAAACCGTTTGGCAGTTAGCACACCAGGGTACAGACTTATTTTTACGCTCAATATACTCCTTAGAGACAAAATCACCAAAGGCGCGCATAATAGACGCCTCATAGGAATAATTCATGGTCAGATATGGACGGTCCCAGTCCATAAAGACCCCGATGTTTTTAAATTCTTGTCGTTGAACATCTATCCAATGAGCGGCATACTCACGACACTTTTTTTTAAGCTCTTTGCTTGAAAGATTAGGATTATCTTGCGTTACTTTAAATTCGATTGGCAACCCATGACAATCCCACCCAGGAGTCACCGGCGTGTGATAGCCAAACATGCGTTGTGATTTGGTTGTGATATCTTTTTCAATTTTATTAAATGCATGACCTACGTGAATATGTCCATTAGCATAGGGGGGGCCATCATGAAGAATATACTTTTCTTTACCTTCATGAGCATAAAAAGTCTTAGAATACAGATCTTCTTCTTCCCATCGTCTGATCATAACCGGATCATCGCTTTTCGGGTTCGCTCTGATAGGAAAATCAGTCTTGGGTAAATTAAGAGTATCTTTAAAGCTTACTGATTCCTTAGGATCTTTTATTTCTTTAGCCATACTTGTTTCCTCGAATAATTTCTGTCTCAGATATACAGTTCTAGTATATATTTTTTTCTAATTTTTACTAGTATAGATAACTCTATTTGACTCTTTATAATCAAAGAGAGCTATAAAAAAATATATTGGTGATAAGTTTTTATATTTGTCAAAAAATAGAACCTATCTCAGTAGTGTTAATTTCGGTTTACGTTGTATAAGAGATATAATCTCGGAATCAGGCAATGGATTACCCCGTACATCAAGATACTCAAGGGATGGACATGAATACAGGTCTCTAGATAGACTACTTAGTTGATTGTTTCGAAGAATCAAATTCTTAAGCTTCGGCAAAGAACAAATAGAAGGCCAAATATCAGTACCACTATCCCAATCGACCAAACCAATTTCCCTGTCACGCTTACCTAAAAAATTATTGCTCAAATCAAGTTGTTCTACATTCGCCCACATCTGGGGGTTAAAAAAATTATCTCCTTCTGATGTTATTCTGCATAATACAAGTCGCAATTTGCGAATTGAAAGACATTCATTATGCTTGCTATACATAAATTGTTCAACATTATTACCACTCAGATCAAGAGTCAAAAAAACTTTTATTGCAGATGTTTTTTTAATGACCTTTATAACATGATCAAAAATATGATCCCAGTATTGCGAATCTCTTTGAGAATGTCGCAGAGGGCCCAGTCTCACTTTGGTTGGGATAAAAATTTTATACAAGAACTTGCATGTTTGTCTCACATGAGCGACATCACTCATGGATTGCATGCGATTTGCTATTTTACGCAGCACAGCTTCAGGCAGCAGAGCAACTTGGCTATCTTTTAGAGCTGCCAATGCTGTATCGCATCCCCCATCACGCTCCATACACATGCTATTTTGAACAAATAGCGCTGTACATCCTAGTATAAAAACTAACCACATTTTCAAGCTCCTGTATTGAGTACATCAGAAAGTAGTTAGTATATCATTATAAAATGTAGCTTGGAATACCAAAAAAAGATTATTTATTAATTCACTTTTTTTGACTCATAGCACGCAAGAACCTGATTTCTTCTATCGAGTATCGAATCCAAAAATTCCTGTGTCAAAAAGTCTGCTCCCTTGGCATGAAAAAAAATATGATCGAGCATAGATTTATCGATTTGCTTTAATTTGGCTATAGTCTCTTGTGGAAAATGCGTTGTATAGGCAAAACATGGGGCATTGCCTTTCAGCTGGACCCATAAAGAACCTTTATAATATGCATAATTAAATGGATCAAGTTCGCAAAACCAATGGACATAATTAGACGGAACAACCGGTCCAAGTTTCTCTTTTATAACTGCTGGCGTTGGTTTTTTGATCGTACAATAATTATCATAAGGGAATGTTTCAACATCTGTTTTTGGCACATGGATATCTTTCCATCGACGCTGAATAAAAGCATTATCACCGTAATGCCAATATTTTTTATGCCAAATTGCTTCATTATCAATAGCAATAAATTGGACTCGCCCATTTTTAGAATTAATAAGAATATTTCGTGGCCCGTTACTCCATTGCCCAAAAACATAATAGAAAATCTTTAGATTCGCCAGCTCATCCGGATCCGCATGCTCTAAAGCATACTCAAATGAGCCTGACACCATAGGATCCAAATTCGTGTATACAAAAAGTTGTAGCGATCCAATTTTATCATGTATCTTGCGAATAACGGTTGGAGGCACAAATGCAAACCTCATGGCCTGGGAAGCCTTGTAGGCAGCTACCTCAGCACAAATACTATTCTTGTTTAAAGGCTTAAAGACAGCTTTCAACCCATGTTTAAATGAAACAAAAAACAAATCACGTTTTGTTTTAACTATTTTACCCTGACGTTCAAGCTCACAACTCAGCGACTCAACTTTAATAATATCGTCATGTAACAACTGATCAACAATTACCTCTTCATGCCCAAAATCAAATCCTACGCAGGATACATGAGCCAACAACAACATGGCAAGAACTGAATTCAACATAATCGTTTTGGACATACCAAAATCTCCTCATTTATCTGAGACCCTTCTTTGTTCGTAACTCTCCAACACTTGATCCCGTCGGTCTAGAATCGATTTCACATATTCTTCGGTTAAAAAAGCTGCTCCTTGAGCATGAGAAAAAATTTCATACAATAGAGAATAATCAAGCTGTTTGAGCTTTCGGATAGTTTCTTCAGGAAAATAAGTTGTGTAAGCAAAACATGATACATCACCCTCGAACTTTATCCAAAGTGAATCTTGGAAATATACATAATTAAGAGGATTTCTTGCGCCAAACCATCGTATATATTTATATGGAATAGAAGAGCCAAATTTTTTTACAAGGATGTCTCGGGTAGGATACATGATTGTATAAAAATTGTCATAAGGGAAAAATTCGCTATCTGTTTTTGGAACTTGCATCCCGGACCAATTACGAGCGACAAAAGCATTGTCGCCATAACGCCAGAATATCCTATGCCATATTACTTCATTATCAATAGCAATAAATTGAAATCTATCTTTTTGGGCATTAATCAGAATATTACGTTTTCTAAAATCCCATTGCCCAAATACATAATAAAATATCTTGAGGGTTGCAATTTCATCGGGATCTGCGTGTTCAATAGCATAGTCGAAAGTCCCTTTCACCATAGGATCAACATTTGTATTGATAAAAAGTTGGAATGATCCACATTTCTCTTTTATAGTACGAATAACTGTCGGCGGCACAAGCGAAAAACCCAGAGCATGTGATGCGCGATAAGCAGCAACCTCAGCAAAGATTGCTTTTTGACTAGAGGGTTTAAAAACCCCTGCTATGCCACTTTTTAACTCAACATATAATAGATCATGCTTTGATTTAGCAATTTTACCATGATGCACAAGCTCATTTTGCAGCGATTCTATTTTTATGATCTCATCATGCTGCAGCTGGTCAACAATTATATCTTCAGGCCCGAAATCATAACCTAGACATATACTAACAATACTTGACGAAACAAGACAGAAAGCGCAAAAGACCTGATTCATCCACATCTCATTTCCTCTCTTACCAGATCCCTTTTTACATGATCAAAATAAGCTACAACCTGATCTCTGCGATCTAAAATTGCATTCAAAAAATCATCATCAACAAATTCATCGGCAATTACCTTACGAAATGAAGAAAAAATTTGAACAAGATCCAGCTTAGTTAAAGCTTTAAGCCTTTCTAATGTATCTGCAGGACAATAGGTTATAAAACAAAAAACTGGTTCATCAACCTTTTTTTGGACCCATAGTTGATGATTAAAAATTATATAACGGAAAGGCTTATATTTTGAAAGTTTATTTTTATAGTAAGCAAGTGAAAAAATTGATCCGAAAACCTTTTTTAGTTCATCGGGATGGTAATTTGGCATTGTTTTAAAGTGAGAGTAAGGAAAATTTTTCTCCTCACCAACTTTAGGGAACAAATAAACTGTAGATACATGAATAAAAGGATTTTTTCCATACTGCCAAAACTTCTTTATAGCGATACACCCATTATCGATAGCAAATAGGGTTACTTTATCTTGTTCTTTATTCATCAACATATTATGCGCCACAGCATCATGCTGACCAAAAACATAAAGAAAAATCTTTATATTAGCTAGATCGTCAGCCGGAACAAGAGCTAGCAAATGCTCAAACTGAGATCCGAGCACCTCTATGTTAGTTTTTACATACATCTGAACAGAACCAAGCTTGCCATTAATAACACGTATAGTCGTAGGGGGTACAAAAGAAAAATGTAACATTCGGGAAGCCCTATAGGCAGCAACTTCAGCAAAAATTTCACATTCACGCTGAATTTTATAGACCCCCTTTATTCCCGATTTGAGAGTAATCAAAAAAACAGGATGACTTGCACTATAGTGCTTGCCGTCTTGATGTACTATCTCTGACATCGGTCTCATATCGACTATTTGATCATGCCCCAACGCGTAACATATATCATCTTCATCAGGACCGTACACGTAATTGCCATAGCTGAGACATGGCACGACACACACTAGAGCAACGACCCACCACCCCTTCAATCGCACATGAACTCGCATAGAATTAGCTCCCTTTTTATAGCTAGAATGGCACGTCAAAAAAGTTCCCTCCATTTTATGATACCTAGTTTGGCGAGATAAAAAAATATTTTTCAGTGTTAAATGAAAAAATAGTAGCACTACTTAGATTATATCAACGGAGTACAAGTTTTTTTTGCATGCTGTATACTAAGGATCTTATAGTATGATACGTATGAGGTTATAGATGAAACTAGAACAAAAAAATATTGGCATTTGGGGATTTGGAATAGTCGGCAAGGCCGCAGCACAATACCTCCACAATAAATGCAAAAGGCTTGAGATTCTCGATAAACGACAGTTAACCTGCCAAGAGCAGGATTCCTTACAACAGCTAGGAGCTACATGGTCTCAAGGAGACGATCACGAAACTATCAAATCCTTTATCACACGTAATCATTATATTATTGTTAGTCCCGGGGTCGACACCCGGGCATATGGTTATGTTGCGCACAAATTCATTGCTGAGTTAGATCTTTTTCATTCACTCTACAAAAAACCGATCATTGCCATTACAGGCAGTGTTGGTAAAACAACGATCACTCATCTTCTTGGAAACATTTTAAGTTTTCATAACCCTCGCTGGTGGATCGGCGGCAATATCGGGACCGGCATGCTTGATGTTCTGAAATGCCAAGATCAGACAGATGGCGCGATTATTGAACTCTCGAGCTTCCAACTAGATCAATGCAAATCATTTGCCCCAGATCTGGCAATTATTACTAATATTTATCCTAATCATCTTGACCGGCACGGCAGTTTTATTAATTATGTTCAAGCAAAAACAAAAATTTTTGCGCACCAACAAAACAAACAGGTTGCTCTCATACCCTTGGCGCTCAGATCAACATTAGGGCTAGATAAAGAAATTGCATCAACGGTTCATTTTTTTTGTCCTACAAAACCAGATCACGCTAGCCTACAACAACTCACATCAACCAACATTCTTTTTTATTATGATAATGGGAATGTAATGGCATATAAGGATAGCGCTTCTATCATGATCGTCGAGGAAAAAAATCTGCCCTCTATTTCATTTTCAGAAAATTGGCTCATCATATGCGCAGTGCTTTTTTTGTGCCAAAAGTCTTGTGACAACATTAACGAAATTGTCTCACACATAGCGCTCCCAGAACATAGACTTGAACATGTATCCACCATTGATGGCATAGATTTTTATAATGATTCAAAAGGAACTACTACAGCAGCAACATTGGCTGCCATCAATAAATTAAAAAATAGACCGATAATTTTAATGTTAGGTGGCATTGGCAAGGGAGTTGATCGTACAGATTTTATCAAACAAATTAAAGGTGATGTTAAGGCAATCGTATGCTTTGGAAATGAGCGAGAAACTCTTGCCAAAGCCTGCAAAACCAACGAAATTCCATTTGCCATGACAGAGACTCTCGATGCCGCATTGGACGCAAGTCTGAAATTAGCCAATCGAGGAGAACAAATTGTTCTTTCTCCAGCAGGCTCAAGCTTTGATCAGTTTAAAAATTATCAAGAACGGGGCGACCACTTTAAAAAATGTATAGGCTTGCTTCGCTCAAAAAAATAGTCTTGCTGGTTTTACGGCGCAGCGGATAAATATTGACTCTATTTTAGTTATTGCAATAAAGTACTAGCAAGTAGTTAACAATCCTTCTAAAGGACTATAATGATTAGTACTCAAAAAAATATCTTTAATGATATGCGCATCCTCATTGGCATTACGTTCACACTCACCCTCATAGGATGCATATTTATCTACTCATCAAGCTCGATCTATGCCTTAGAAAAATGTGGCTCTGCACATTATTTTGTCACTAAGCAATTGATTGGGTTTTTAATTGGTTTAATGGCAATGTTTGGCGTACAATGGGTTACGCCAAAAACTATTCAAAAACTAAGTCCCTACGCGATGATTATTTGCCTAGGATTCACCCTCATGACTTTTATCCCTTTTTTTGCTCGCCGTATCCATGGAGCTAGTAGGTGGATCAGTTTAGGAGTCATCGCATTTCAGCCAAGCGAACTACTTAAAATGGCTCTTATTGTCTATGTTGCCTATATCCTTTCAAAAAAAGACTGGTCTCAAGCATCACTGATCTATGATTATCTTCCCCTGCTCCTAATAATATGCGGACCTTGTCTTGCTATACTTGCACAGCCAGACTTTGGATTAACTGCGACAGTTTCAATGACAATCTTTATGATGTTTTACTTGGCATCGTTCCGCTCAAGTCATCTTTTGATCAGCATTCTTGTTCTGCTGCCTGTAGGTGTTACGCTGATGCTTCTAAAACCTTACCGATTAAAACGAATTCTCGTATTTTTAAATCCATGGAATGATCCTCTCGGATCAGGCTTTCAAATTATTCAGTCACTCATAGCCATAGGATCAGGCAATATTACCGGTCTCGGCATAGGAAACTCTCGTCAGAAATATTTTTACTTGCCTATGCAACATACCGATTTCATTTTTTCAGTTATCGCAGAAGAAATTGGATTTTTAGGGATCTGCGCCATCATCATACTGTACATTCTGTTACTTTATTATGGTTTACGCATAGCCTATCGTATCCATAACCCTTTTTCTTCATTAGTAATTGCAGGATTCAGCATGGTAACCAGTTTACAAGCAATCATAAACATTGCGGTAACAACAGGACTTGTTCCTACAAAAGGAATCGGTTTACCCTTTGTCAGTTACGGCAATACAGCACTTGTCTGCAACTTGCTTATGGTAGGCATTATTATTAATCTGGTCCGTCAAAGCAGCTAATTTTTTGATTTTCGTATGTGCGAATGCACAGTTCTTGATTGTTCCAATTGGGTATCAGGCCCAATGATCGATTCTTGCTCAATCGTATTGGCATAGATTTTGTTACTCTTTGGATCCAAAGTAAACTCAAGAGTTATCGCTACTTTGCGATAGTTTCGTGCCTGTTTTAATGCTTTTGAAAGATAATTAAAATCGACAACAGGCTTTCTTTCAAGCGCTGTATTGCGCACGACTTTGACATCATTGATCATAGTTGTTTTTGTATTACCAAGAAGAACCGTTTTACCCGGTAGGACCTTTACTTTTGGCTGCAGCACATAGGGTGCCCATTTTTCAGGTTCATATAATTGACTATATTTTATTTTGAGTGCATGATTCGTCTTATTTGCAATAAGCAAATCTTGACCAAACAATTGCCATGACAACAGCATGCACCATCCGCTTACAATTCCTATGCTTATTCTCATAGTGGCTCCTTTTCTAAGATTAATCAATACTTCGCTACCCTATACAAAACATAGCACATCTATTTTCAACTTATCAATTAACACCATAAACAGACGTTATTCATGTTGCTGGTTAAAAAAGTTTACAGAATATAGTGAATTATGCGACATATGAGGTGCCAACATTGCACAGCACCTCATATCTTTAAAACGCACAACAGCTAATTCTTATTTCCAATTCATAGCCAATTCAACTAAAAGCCGTACACCTACCCCTGTTGCGCCTGAACGATAATAACTAATGTCGGGCACATCAAAGGCAGTACCGGCAATATCAAGATGCGCCCATGGCACATCGCCAACAAAATTCTGTAAAAAGAATGCTGCAGTTATGGTACCTGCAGAATATTTTTTGCTCCCAATATTTTTGATATCTGCATACTCAGAACGAATGGCAGGTTTAAAATCATCATCAAGAGGAAGCCTCCACACGCGATCTCCAGAAAGCTTTGAGGCCAATTCAATTTTTTTGACCAGCTCATCATGTTGACTCAGTAAAGCAGTATAAAAATGGCCAAGCGCTATGGAACATGCTCCAGTGAGTGTCGCCAGATCAACAAGAGCGTCTAACGTATAATGCTTGACAGCATATGCCAAAGCATCAGCAAGTATTAAGCGTCCTTCTGCATCAGTGTTAAGAATTTCTGCTGTTTTGCCATTATAAAAGGTCACAATGTCACCGGGCTTTATTGCTTTGCCACTAGGCAAGTTTTCAGCTAACGGCAATACTGCCACTATATTTATTTCAGGTTGCAAACTACCAAGAGCATCAAGCGCTCCCAGAACTGCAGCGGCACCGGACATATCATCTTTCATGGTTTCCATAGAATCTGCCGGTTTTATGCTCAATCCGCCAGAATCAAAGGTGATACCCTTGCCAACAATACCAAGAGTCGGTGCATGAGGTTTTTTTGTTTTATATTCAAGAATTACAAGATGACAATCCCGTTCAGATCCTCGCGATACAGCACTTAGCCCACCCATGCCCATCTGATTAACTTCTTGCTCATTAAAAATAGTAATCGAAAATCCATGCGACTGAGCGATTTCTTTAGCCTTTTCGGCAAGATCCAATGGGGTCGCATGATCAGGTGGCATATCAACCCAATGGCGTGTAAAATTAACCCCTCGCGCAATCACTACTCCCTCATAAGATCCTTTATTAATGGCATCTTCATTATGCCCATCAAGAACAAGAGTTACCACTAAATCATGGAGCCATTTACGTTTAGGATCAGTAATAAATTCATCAAAATGATAATAGGCCATATCTGCTATGGTCACTGTTTGCTCAGCTAAATAATCATCTGTAACCGAAAACAGCTTTGAGTCGGGTAGTTGTAGAGCAAGTGTATCAGACTTTACCTGGGCCACTTCTTTTACGATTGTTCCAACTGCACGCCGATAGGTTTCGATAGCGAAGAAACCATTTTTTTTCGTACCCAAGCCCACCAGAATACAATAGAGTATTCCCTTATCAGTTAATGCGGGCACCACTAATTTTTGACCTGACGATCCGATGAAATTAGCATCGGCCATAAATCTTTGCAATCCTGGCACAAATGCTTGTTCCATTGTCATCAGTGAGCCTTCAAAAGTCGCGTCTTGTTCGACACAAAGCGCAAAACATTTGGCATTATGTTTTGGCAACGGAAATTTACTAGTATTAACTCTAATCATAATCAGTCACCTTCTCTTATGTTCAAAAAAATGTCTTATTTAAAAGTAACAAGATTAGAGAAAAATTTAAAGCTTATGAACAAAAATAGATAGTCTGTTAATAATAATTGCCAAAACCAAAGCCAAACCCTGGACCATAACCCCAGTATGGATAGCCCCAATAAAAATAAGGCGCGTAATATTCGTAACGTAATCGAGCTTCCTCACGAGCAACACGCCGCTGCTCTGCACGATCATGAATATTATCTTCAATAGTGCCACCTACATAGCGATCAATATAAGATTCAAGTTGATTGACAGATGCAAACCCCTGTAAAATGGCCGGTTGATCGTGAACATCACGAACAGGGAAACTATTGTAACATAGTATGTATGCAGGCAATTTTGTAATTCCTAACGTACGTACCAATTCACATAATTCATCAGTCACCACATTAACGATCACAAATATACAATCCCCATCGTTATACCACGGCAACCTACTCATACATTCTAACGCCGAAAGCGAAGAACAGATTTTACTCTTACAATAGGTATCTTTTCCAGCAACTCCCGCTAAAAGTTTTTCGCAATAAATGGTAACATAACTCAAAGAAAATTTTCTAGGAGTTATGACGATGCTGAAGCGTGGACCACAAAACAAAGAGAAAAAGTTATTATCTGCGGCT
>JAKASV010000059.1 GCA_021818945.1 bacterium
CATTTTGAAATAAGGCTGTCATGGATTTTCCTCTTTTTGAGATTTGTTCCTTTAAAAAGAAGACTATCAATGACAGCTTTTGTCAATTGAAATCTAACTAAACCTTATCAGGGCAAAGTCCTGATTAGTTATATGCTATGGTATCATAATCCATCCAAATAGTGTTGAACCAATAATTGGTCTAGATCAATTAGATTCAATAGACAATTATATTAACAAGGATTAGAAAATGGAAGATGAGCTTTTTATATATTGCGATGATGAAAAGTCCACACAAACTCATTTAGATATTTTTAATATAGCTCTATTCAAAGTTTTTAATAAACAAGGTAATGATATAAGCGATCAAGTACAATACGTAACAATTTTTTTAAGTAAAAAAGCTATGTTAGGACTTGGAACAGAATTAATTAGGCTCGCACATAATTTTGAAGAAGGAAAAGAGATTCATATTACACCCGCTTCAAAAGAAAAAGGCGCTCAGCAATCAATGGGAATATTTTTAACACCGGACAGTTGCGAGTTAATAATCAAATGTGTACACTTTGAACCAATTGACAAATACTTAGAGGAATACAAAAATAAGACTTCTTTGAAATGATCAATAATTGAATCCGTAAATCATTCAAGATTCGTATGATACCATCATTAATCTCAACCAGGGTCTCATGCTGGCCCCATCTGATGGACTACCTCAAGCCCAAACAGATTTAGTGCTCACGGCCGTTGATTTGAGTGTTGCAGCTGCTGATGAAGCTCAAAAAGGCAACTATGAAACTGCTTTTGAACTGCTTTCGTGCGCTCAACGTGGCGTTGAATGCGTCAAAGCATTCGGCACACAGGCTTTTAATGAAGCGTCGTTGCCAATCGTTGAAAAATATATGCAATACAGGCATCCAGGCTTCGATTGGCATGCCCATTATGCAAAAGAATCTCAAGAACAGATAGCACAACACTCAGACCCCGCTGTTCAAAAAGCTGCGCAATTTGGTTCTGCTGTAGGCAAGGCCCTTCCTCACGCATTATTGACCCTGCTTTCAGCAAAGACCGGTCCAGGCGCTAGCCACCCACCTGCAGCTATGGCTCCTCAAGCAGCAGCCGCCGGTATCAATGGCGCTACAGTGACAGTAGCCGTTGCAGCTGCTGATGGCATAACGGTGGCAGCACAAGCGGCAAAAACAAGCATTGCTTTAATGACTGATGGGCCACAGGATACTAACAGAGCTGGCAGTGGCCAACAGGCACCTGTGCCACAAGCCCCTGCACCGGATAAACCTGCTACGCAAGTTGATACTCAACAAGACAAAGCTGCTGGAGCAAAAACTGTGGCAGAAGAGGGTATGATGTGCGAGGCTGAGGATGCAGCACAAAGGGCAGCTAAAGCTTCGGAGCCTCACGGGCAAGCACCAAAAGCTGCCCCTTCTGAACAAGGTGCACCAAGTGCAACTGGGCAAGGTGAGGCGGCACCGCCGACTACGCAGGCTGAGGGTATTGCTAAATCGGAGGCTGCTGCTTCCAAGTCAGCGACAGCCCCTGAGAAAGTTACGCCTGCTGTCAAAGCCGAAACTGGCATTATCAGGGCATATTCAGGGACACATATCAAAAGAGATCATATATTTTCTGATAAACATAAGAAAGCTGGAATTTATAAATTGAGCAAGCTGCCAGAGACTGAGCAAGTAGAAAAAATGGGCAGCATAGACGGCAAAATATTGAGCAAGACTGACTCAAAAATAAGAGAAAAAGTTCAGGATGATATTCTTGCAAAATTTCAAAGAATCATTGAAGCTGTTGATGCTGCTGGTAAACTTACAGATACATTTAAAGGTGGAGTTACTAATGTGATAAGAACAACAATTAACGGCTTTCAAGTAGAAATTAGGGTACACATTACAGAAGGTCAGGTAATGAATATTAATGCATTTTTAGAAAACTCAGGACGACCGTTCATCTACGAGATCTATTGGCCGTAAGAAGGAAATGCCGTGAATAGAATTTATGCAAACATATTAAAATTAAGCAAAAAACACAAAGAAGATACAAGCCGTGCTGTTGATTCTAGAGAAAATGCAATATTTGCTATTGAAGCCCTAAAAGCCACAATACTTACTATTGAAACTCTAATTGAAAAAGAGTTACAAAATGATCCTAAAAATACAGAATTACTTCTTAGATTGGCTTTTGTTGTGCAGGAAGTGCCTATCGTTGACGCTGAGAAAAGCATTAAAATTTTAGATCAGATATTGAGTTACGATTCCCATAATGGAATTGCTCTTATTCTTCGAGTTTTTTTCAACTATTATCATTTTGGTGTTATAGATAAGTCATTATCAAATAATTTAGTAAGCACTAAAACCGAAGATGCTGAAATCAACTCAATGCTAAGAATTGCTGCTTCTTTATACTACGAAACAGAAAACATGACCGATGATCCTGAATATGAAACATTGCTCTTGGAATCCATAGATTTCTGCCAAGATCATGTCAGAAACTATCAAGCATTGGCAGAATTATATTTAAAACAGGGCAAATATAACGAGGCTGAAAAACTTGCAAAAGCTGCACTAAAAAATCTTGTAACCAGTTGTTATTATAATGCCAAATGTCCTGATCCAGATATAACTGATTATGGCAGGTTTCTTAACGAATTTGTTAAAGGGATATACGGGTTATATAGCACTAAAAGCCTTAAAACAATTTATGAAGAAGCAGCTGCACGCAGAAAATTGCAAACTGATCCCAATAATATTAAATTTTTGTTAGATTTAGCAAATGTCGAATTATTTGATTATTCACTAAACGAAGAAAAAACGTTTGCATCAATAAATAAAGTTCTTTCGTATGATCCAGATAATCCAACAGCCTTGATATTACTAGCTTATCGAGCTATCCTTGATAAAAATTTTGATGAATCCTTAATACAAAAATTAACGACAATCAAAACTGCTGATCCCGAAATTAATTCAATGCTTCTATTTTCGGCCTCGAAATTTTATATGAACAGCGATCCTAAAAGACGCGAAGAATTATTGCAGCAATCGATCAAAGAATATCCATGGCATGTTTACAACTATCTAGATTTGGCGCAACTCTACACAGAACAACATAAATTGGTTGAAGCTAAAGATCTAAAGCAACAAGCTTTTTATAATGTAGCTAAAGTATCTACACATGATGAGTTGTACGCGAGCTTCTGTGACACACAAAAACTCATTGATCAAGATATCAAAGGCATTTGGCTATACGAAGAAAAATATCAATCATTATGTGAAGAACTCTGTGCATCGCACAATAATGCAACTTTAACTGAATAGATAGTCCTGTTTGCGGCTAGTGTGCAACAAAGATCGTTAGCGCAGGTGATCTATTTCTCATGGTACTGACGAGTGTAAATACAGCTAGACCATAAATTAGCACGCACCAAAGAGTGATGCTCCGCAACGATCGGTGCCATTAGACCTTTCTATAGAGCATGTCCTCAAATCGCAGCTGAATAACATAGAGGCTATTCTTTTATCAGGCGACGCTGATGTATCACTTCCAGTAATTATTAATCAAGCACAAGTATTCCAATCACATATCCCCGCTGCTTTTACTGGTATCGAAAAAGGCATTCTGAATGCAGCTAATCCCGCAAATCTGGCCTATGGCTTTTATTACACCACTGCAGGACTTTGCCCTGATAAGGTTTAGTTAGATTTCAATTGACAAAAGCTGTCATTGATAGTCTTCTTTTTAAAGGAACAAATCTCAAAAAGAGGAAAATCCATGACAGCCTTATTTCAAAATGTAAA
>JAKASV010000019.1 GCA_021818945.1 bacterium
AAGACACCCATTGAAGTTTTACGCTCTTCAGTCATGAGTAGTTTATGAAGCTTGCCTGCCCGGCAATGGAGGGCTGTTTCTTATTGAAATTTTTTAGTGTTGCATTTCATTCTTGACTTTGCCAAGTGTGTTTCTATTACAACGGCATATTTGATGATTATTAGAATATTAGTATCGCTATTTTTGGGACTTGTGGGCAGCTTGCTGGTTTTGGAGCGAGATCCTGCTATTAAAGATTTTCTGGGTAATTATTGCATACAGATGTTTGAATCTGCGATGCATTGTCATATGAAATGTAAGATTGCTCGAATTGATCTTTTAAAGCGAACCATAGAATTGGAAAATGTTGACGTCACTCCCAAGGAACAAGATAAGGATGCCTGGCATTGGCAATGCCAGCATTATCAGATAAAAATTTCACCTTGGACATTGTTGACCCGTCAAGTCGTTTCGATGGATATATCTCTTGAAGATATTAATGCTACTTCGCAGTTTGAAAATAATTCGTTAGCAATTATGCCACACCTTACATTACTGGTCTCATTTTCTGAAGTCGCTGCATTGGAACTAAAAAGCTTGAGTTTGCGTCGAGTACAGTTGTCAGCCCACGACAATAGGTCTGGGCATCATATTGACATTGCATTTAATAGCGATTCAAATGCATTAAAAAATACTTTTAGAACAGTTTTCAATTGGATTCATGGAACTATTACCTATGCACATCGAACACTCTGTGATGATCTCCAGGGTTCTATCAATTGTGATTTACTTTCAAATAGTGTTAATCTTAAAAATAGTATCATTGCTCAAGTTGATTGCAGCTGCCTACTGCCCCAACTGGCAGGCAGTTGTAAACGTTGCTATATACGCGGTAATTATGATCAAGGCGTTGCGATTGCAGCTATCAAAAGTGACGATGAACTGCTCTCTATAGGGCCCTTAAAGATTAAATTCACCCAACAGGGGATAATTGGTCAAGCGGTTGTGCATGTACCGCTTTCCTATGTTGGGTCACTCATGAGCAATTCTCGCCAGGACAGCGAGTTTTCTGGACATTGTATGGCTCGCGTACACGCTATTTATAATGATGCTGGTCTATCATTGATGGGCGGATGTGGAATCAGTGATCTGCGTTATGGTAAGATAAAACTTGCTTCTCAAATCATTACTACTTTTTCTCATGCCCAGGATCTTTGGTCTGGACATATTAAATATACCCGTGATCAATTAGTAATTGGTGGAGCATGGCAGTTGAATCCTAAGAGCTATGCTGGTACGTTCGATCTTCACAATAGTAATGCGATCCGCACTGAAATTATGCCGCATCTTTATATTGAACCGCATAAAATTAATGTAAAAGGAACTATTCACAATAAAAATCAGGTTAAAGTAGAGTATAAAACGACAATTTCGAGCAACAAGACAGAGAGACAAAATACTGTTGCCGGAACTCTTGAAGCTAATCTGAATGGCCTCAGTATTGCTGGGTCTTATGACAATTACACCTATAGCCTATCGGGTACCTATAATCCTTGTATTCGTTTACAACATTTTGCTATCAAAAATGACAAGCAAGAAACGCTTATTGAAATACGGGGGTCAGGTTTGGCATGCAATGCCTGCCAGGGTTCAATAAAATTAGATTCAGTATTACCAATAATCAAAGATTTAACAAATATTGAGCTTCAGGGACAGGGCAACCTCAAAGTATTTGGTATATTTGAACCTAATCTGGTGAAATTCAAAACTAAACTTGAACATGGCACTGTTCGTATTCCGCATACATACATGTGCCTTACTGGCTTTGATTCGCTTGCTTCTATCGATCTATTACATAAAACTCTTATGGTGCATTATGCCCGAGCAGACTTATATGAAGGTTCTCTCATATGTCGCCGTGCGAGTCTGCATTTTGATGATAAGTGGCACATGTCTTATACACAGATACCCCTTATCATCAAGCAATGTTTATTTAATGTTAGAAAGGATCTTTTTGGAGTACTGTCTGGCAATCTTTTAGTTACCAAAAATGTAGATTACCCACCTCATGTAACTGGTATTGTACTCATTGATAGAGCGCAATTAACTGAAAATCTATTTTCTGGCGTGTTGCATGATGCAGTTAATAAGTCTACTAAGGGCATATCAATGGCTAAGTCATTAGAAGCGACATGTGATCTTGAACTGCTGACATATACTCCCATTCGCATTAATACGGTGTTTCTTGATTGTGAAGCGCGTCTGAATATGCATATTAAAGGAGACATACAAGATCCCGCAATTGCCGGAGAAGTTTCATTAGCATCTGGCAAATTGATTTTCCCTTATAGGCCGCTCAATATTACTAAAGCAAACATTCGATTGTCGCCAGGAGCGATGACTGATCCACTTATAGACATTGTTGCAAAAAACCGAATCAAAAAGTATATGGTAAGTTTGCAAGTGGCAGGGTCATTGCAGAACCATCAAATTGTCTTATCTTCGACTCCCCCTTTAAGCACAGAACAGATAATAGCACTTTTGCTTATCGGCTCTGAAGAAGAATCACTTGGTACCATGGTTCCAGCACTTGTCATGCAAAATATTAAACCGCTTATTTTTGGTTCGCAACAGACAAAATTTTTAGGAAAATATTTTAATCTGTTTTTAAAACCATTACAGTATATTCATTTTGTTCCAAGTTTTGCCGATCAAACGGGACGTGGCGGGTTACGAGGAACTTTAGAAATTGATCTCAACGACCGCTGGCGAGCTATGATTCAAAATAATTTTAATCTATCAGAAGATACGAGATTTGAGGTAGAATATATGCTCTCAGATGATATTTCTCTTAAAGGCGGTCATGATGAACATCGTGATATAACCGGGGAAGTTGAAATGCGTTGGAAATTTCAGTGAATATTTTGGTATGTAGGAAGGACCATGAATCGTTTTATAAAAATAGTTTATGTAGCAATCTTATGTTTGGGTATCGGTGAGCTTTTATACAAATCCTGGTTGAATGCTATCAATTCTCGAAGTTATCCAGCGCAAGCTGCTTGCTCAAAAGAAGATGGTACTAGTGCGTCTAGTGAATCTTGTGTACATAATAAACCGATTCCGTCTACGTTTGGACGTACGCATTTTATTGTGGGCATGTCTCCAGATGAGGTTCAAGAGTTGCAAAAAGATGCTACTGATAAGTCATTGTGTAGTGCCTCTGGTACATACCGGCAGGCATTCTTTTCGCCAGATGACGGAGTTGAAAAGAAGCTTATTGATATTATTGATCAAGAACAAGAAAGTATGAAAATAGCTGTCTTTCAGTTCACAAACGGCCAGATAGCGCGGGCAATAATACGTGCACATTGCCGTGGAGTGACAATTGAAATTATAACTGATCCTTTGTGTCTTCAGGATAAGTTCAACAAAATTACTTGGCTTGCTCAGGAAGGTCTCAAAATCTTTGTGTATAATCCTGATGCAAATAAGGCAACACTGTCAAATAAAATGCATCATAAATTTGTCATTTTTGGCAAAAATATCGGAGGTAATAAACTTATTTGGATGGGGTCATTTAATTTTACCAAATCTGCTGATGTTGCAAATCAGGAAAGTGTCGTTGTACTTGATGATAGTCAGATTATTGCTCAATTTGATCGGCAGTATGATCGTTTAAAAAAACGATCAATTGTGTATAAAGATTTTGCCTCCAATCATGTCATTACGCAAGCATGGCAACCCTCAGTCACTGAAGGCAAAAAAAGATCAAGGAAAAAGACATCTTTAGCTCATGCAAAAGATATCTATGGGCACCAAGTATCTATTTCAGTTTCTGCTTAATTAAGACACGTTAAAATTGGAACGAAAAGTGTTAGAAACATTGAATTTTTGTGCTTCATCACTACAATTCCTTCCTAGCAAGATCCATGTTATTAAGCTTTTGTGAAAAAAGCAAGGCTTTTATTTTTAGCGCTCAAGTGTGCTCAGGATTTATTACTTGACTAATGAACAAAATCATTAATCAAATTATTCACAAAATAGTCGGACGAAAAATAATAAGCTTTTTTGCTTGCAAGATATCGTCTGGCAGCTTGAATATAGTGTTCATACTCTGCTTGTTTCATATTTTTTAAAAATAGATAAAGCTTTTCATCATTTTCAAAATTTTCTCGTGCGATGAAGCAATCTGGATCGACATAATCATGAATATTTTTTGCTCCATAATATATGGGCACGCATCCTGAGATGAGAACATCAAAGATTTTTTCAGTGATATACCCGAAAGTGTCGCGCATATTTTCATAACAAAGACAAAATTTATATTTTTTAAGAACCTCAATTTTAGAGCCAGCTCTTCCTTTATAGCTTGGAAATTCATTAATTGGCCAATTAGAACCATAGAGATCAAAGTTGTTACCATCGACATGTTCAAAAAAATGAATGGACTGTTCGCGTGCTTGGTACAGTGATAATGGATGTCTTGATTTTTTTCTGCCGGCTATTGCTACACAAAATTTTTTTTGATTGAATGGCACAATTGGATCGCTTATCGCGAGCAGGTTTTGTGGATAAAATAATTTGAAATATTTAATATTATCAACCCAATCATCAAACATGATATAAATTTTACCAAAATATGTGTGGTTTGTACGATCATAATAATGTTGAACAACTGTAGGAGGTTCTAATAAGAGTAAAATAAGTTTTTCACGTGGGTAACAAACCAATTTTTGTAATATTCCTTTATCTTTTGGAATTGCACACACGATAAGCCCTGCAAAATTTTTGAGCTTTTCTTTAGTGTCGCAGCTAGTTGTCCTCAAATCGTAGCCATAGCTACGCAGCCTTTCTCTAAGTATATAAAATGGATGCATGCAATCGTCTCGGTTATAGATGGGATCGGACATATCAAAAAGCTTTTCATTCTGATACCCATTTGGGGGGATAATATATATAATATTATTTTTATGATGATAAGCTGAGCGAATTTCATCGGCACAGATTTTGCTTGAAAATAATAAGGAGCATGCCACAATAAAAAACATCATAAATCTTTTTATCCTATATACATACACAAAGACCAACAGCACGTTCATGTAATTCTGTTCTTTTTAAAGATTCTACAAAATGTTGGAATTCATTACATGGATGTTTGAGAAGAATTTTCATAATTGACTCTTTTCTAAATAGTGACAGGTCAACGGTATGAGGATTTCTCACATATTCTGTCTTGTTTAAGGCATATTGCCATGCATACACCTGATCATCCAACTGTTCAAAAAGCGTTATATTTTTATTAAATTCTTCGGTGGGCTTCCAATAACATCCATACGCACCAGTCTTTGCGAGTAATTTCATGTATTTATTCAAAGAGAGTCTGTTTTCAAGACTGCTTGAATCGGTGATAAAGAAAATGAATGTTGCTGTATCGTTGATTAATAAAGTTTTAAAATCTTGGTAGAACAAAGTAGATTTTGCTGGTATAAATTTAATCTGTTTATACTGTGCTTGCATATTTTTGTATTGGACTCCATGCTGTTCATAGTTTGTGCAGACGACCATTATGCTTGATGCGTCTTCTATTAAAGCAAAGATTCGTTCAAGTTGCTTTGCAAGTTGTTGAGGATTATCGGCAATGATAATGAGCTGAGCTTTTGCCTGCTCGACATCTTTTTGCCGATCATGACCGGGTTCTTTAAGTGCGGTATATGGCGTTCTTTTTAAAATATCTTTATCACATTTTGTTTGAAGTGATCCATCGACTTTATGGTCGTTTATAACATTGGCTAAGTTATAAATATACACTGTGCGATAATTGAATCCTATATGTTCCCCGGCTTTTTCAAACATAGGATACATTTTAGCAACATCGCTTGCAGTCTTAAAGAATTTTCCTTCAAAGAAAAGATCCTCAAGTGTCAACTGTTTGAAGAGCCATGCATAAAAAGTACGTAATTGTGACGTAGTTTTGGGATATTGCCGGAAACTATTGTGTTGAACAACAGAACGCGGGATGGGTCGGGTAAAACCGGGTTTTCCTGATGGATATTCTACATAGCCTCCTGCAGTCATCCAGATATTTTCACATTGATAGCGAGAATTTAAGTAACTGAATACTTTGTTGTCAGAAAACCAATCATCGCCATCCAAGATAATGATCACATCATTGTCATTGCATTGATAGATTGTATGATAAAGATTAGCCATTTTCCAACGGCGGGTAGTATTTTTTATCAGCTTAAATTTTGAATGTAAATTCTTCTCATCGATATACTGTTCAATAAGATCTGTTTGGCCATCACTGGAGCAATCATCGATAATAATGACGCGGTAATTGGAATATTGTTGAGTACAGATAGAATCAAGACATCTTGTATACCAATTTTTGTTATTATATGTGGGAACAATCACAACTAAATGTAGCTCTTCCAGATCATTAGATATGAGCGACATGTTAAATATAGAACTGATCAACACTAAAGCACAATGAACAAATGTGAGCTTCTTCATAGCATCTCCTATTCTGTTGATAGCTATTATGTATACTACAATATTTTAAAAAATAACAAAACTCTAATATGTTATTGCATTGTTAAGTTACTGTAAATGAAAGATTCATATGAGGGTATAGGTTAATGTAGTTGTTGTTTAAAATGAGGAAACTAATCATGAATTATAATGGACGATCGTGTATTATGTGTATCTGCTGTTTTTTTTATCAGATATTTGGTCTGTCGGAAAGTAATATGGATACATGGAATGAAGGGAATGAGACAAAAAAACAGAAATATGCAATGGTAGATAAAATTTTGTCTCGGTATACACGTCCTTTTACTATGCTAGATGTATGCCCCGGTAATGGTTATTATGCATTACAGGTGGCTGATCGATTTCGAGATAGTGTATGCGTCATGATTGATGCTAGCTATGCAGGTAATAGTTTGCTTGAAGATAATCTCTATCGCAGGTGTATGGTATCTGCGCTACCGAATATTATTCTTTTAGGCGAAGATAAAAATTACTCTCATTTGAAACGGTTAGGTGAATGTGAACATTTTGATCTGATTATCGCATTTACTCTTTTTGAATATGTTGATCAATATTGGAAATCGATCGCTGAAAATGTATGTCAATTGGGGGATAATCTGCTTGTAGAGGTACCTAAAAAAAATAATGAAATAATGACCTATTTTAAAGATCGTCATGCACAAGTTGAGGCGGAATTTAAGAAAAGCATTGTCTATTTTTTCGCAACAGAAAAGACACGATTAAAACGGAAGCACTGGATGAAACCATTGACAGAATCATCAAATGCAGACTTTAGCATAAAAAGTACCTATCACGAAAAAAAACTTTTAAAAAAATATGCAAATGAACAAATAGAGTGGATTCCAGGTATAAATCTACTGACATTTAAAATGTATTCTGGAATTTTTCCTACTATAGTTGTTATCAAAACAGAAATTGAAAAACAAAAAAAGACTCTGCATACTGATTGGAACGTGCATAACATGATTTTAGCTGGAAATGCTATTAAGATGATTGATTTTGCAGATCAGCGTTATCCAGACCGCATAAATTTTTATGACCAAGAAAGAGAGAATCGGTATCAACTGATCATGAGATGGCTTGATTTGAACAAGATAGAAGATGTACAAATTTTTTATATTCATAAATTGTATGGAGGGGATCGTCATGACCTTACACTACAGATTAATAGTTAGATTCCTCAGTTATCTACTTAGAGATTTAACGATTGAAAAAAAATAAGCTCATAAGTTGTTTTTATTGAAAAACAAACACAAATATATTTATTGTAAAAAATAAGAGAAAGAAATAGGGATAATTCATGGCACTTTAAAGGGGATGGTATGAATGCAGTGATCAAATTGGCAAGTTTTCACGTATTGACGCTACTATTATTAATAAGTAACTTAACGATCAATTGTAAACAATTTGCATTGATAACAAGCCTTTATAATGAAAAAAATGAAAAACGTCGCCAAGAATACCTCTTTTGTTTAAAGAATAACCTCACCCACCCTATGATCAACCAAGTTCATATACTCTATGATCAATCAAAAGATACTCCGACAAATAGTTTTTGCGATATTTTAAAGAATATTGCAAAGCAATCTTCAAATAAATTGACCGTAACAAAATTAATGGGACGTCCATCTTTTTCCTATTGTTTTGAGCTTGCTAACAAAAAATATCCGGATTGGTCGATAATACTGTGTAATGGTGATGTTTTTTTTAATGGTACACTTTCAGCCCTGAAAAATTATAATTTAACAGACAAGTTACTTGCTCTTACTCGATGGAATAGTGCGGGAAAAGGAAGTTTAAATTTAAATTGGTTACATGATAAGCAAGGCAAATTCCGTGGAGATTGGGCTGAATTTTCACAAGATGCTTGGATATTTGATACTCCTATCAGAAAAATAGCGGGTGATACGATTATGCTTGGCACATGGAATTGCGACTCTCTTATTGCCTATGCTATAGGAAAAAGCGGATTACAGATTTTTAATCCTTGTCTTACGATTCAATGTTGTCATTTACATTTGACCGAAATCAGACATTATGTAGCCATCCAGGCCAAAGGACCCTTTTTAGCTTTACCTTGGTGCGAATTGAATAATCCAATCATTAAGAGAGATCAAGATGATTCTATTACCAGTGTCAAAAGGACAATCGGATATCCGATTAAAACAAGGGTTGCAAACGATTAAGGAGTTTTATGAAGCGATCATCGCTCCATGTGCTACATTATTTGAGTACAGCAATCATCTGGGCATCAGTTTATATGATAGCCGTAGAAGAACGTATGGGTAATGAAGATTTCATTATTTGCCAACGATTGCTCACAGAAAATATTGTCGATATAAAAGACATGCGTGATGTTCTCAAAATGCAGAATCGCATTGTTCGTTTTTCTCACCCTGTATCTTTGATTACACTTGAGAGCGGTATCCAAGGAGTATTCAAACATGTAAGTAATGGTGAAGATGCATGTGAAGTTGCAGCTTTTAAAGCAGCAAAATTTTTAGGTTTTCCGTATGTACCGCCTACGGTATTAAGAACAATAAATGGAACGCGAGGCTCATTTCAGTTATATATTCCGACAAATTTTGATCCTGCGCACCGAGGAAATATTGCTCTTGTCCTTAAAAAAGCTCACCCTGATGATATAGCGAATTTAAAAATATTTTATTTTGTTATTGGGCAGTGGGATACAGAAGCACATAATCTTCTCATTAATAGGCATAATGATAGTGTCAAAATTATAGTTATCGATAATGGTTGTATTTGTAGCCATAAGCATGTGAAATATGGAGAATATCCATTTTTAAAATTATCAGCTGATGAGTCATTAAACACTCAGGATTGGAATTTACCATTTCCTTTTGAGCGAGCTAAAACGTTAATTAGTCCGACACAAGAGTCTCTAAAAGATATTCTCGGCAGCTCAGTTCCCGATGGATTATGTAAATGGTTACTTGCGATGCAGCCGTTGAAGTATGTAGTATATCATAATGCATGCTGGGTTAGTTTTACAGGACATCTTAAAGGTATAGATGGGCATCCTTTTGCCTACACAACTTACTACCCAGAAAAGACAATTGAACAGCTCAAAAAGCTTAATTTAGAAATAATTAAAGAAATCTTTTCTGATTCAGTAGGGCTAGAATTTTTAACGGAGGAATTTTTAACTTCTATTCTTGAACGGCGTGATCAAATTGTGGCTCATTATAATCTATTTAAAAGTAGATCCGCAACATAATAAAATACGGTATCCACGCAAGTATTTAATCCAAAAATAGGATTACGTGCATATAATAGAAGAAGACCTAAATAATGTTATTTGTGTGTCGAGCAATTCTGATTTATATAAGATCATGTGCACCAGATCTGGGTTATATATAAGCACACCATTGGAAACATTACTTCGTGTATACACAAAAATTGAGCAACGTGATAATAACATAACTTCAACTAGAATATCGAGGCCACGTTTGGCAGGGCTTCCCTCTTTGTTTAAATGAATAGGCAGGCCATTGACTGAGCGGTCTGCGTCATAGGTAATGACTTCTCCCTCAATAGATTGATGGGCAATAGAAATTAATTGTTCTTCATCTGAAGCCACAAAAAATTTGACGGATTGATTTTTAAACAAATTGGCACAGTTTTGAGCATATTTTAATAATATCGTAGGGTTTATTTGTGGAATCTCTTGTTTCTTATCTGTTCCACGCAGGTGAATTCCAATGATAATATGTCCCTTAAAGTGTCTTTCATAAAAATCATCAACAATGTTGGTAACGTACTGTTTAGGCCTTATATAAGTTTTGACGATTCTAGCTGCTTCTATCCGTTTTTCTTCGCTTAGCGGGCATGTACCATTACATACAACACAGCTGTTATCAGGAGCTGTAAAACATCTGTTAATCTTGCCGCCATCATAAGATGTGATAGTTGATACAGGTTCGAAATAATATTCCCAAACATTTTTGCTACCATTAAAGCCTTGTGGTTGAAAATAAGCGGACTCACTATCCCAATAAACATACGGAATAATATCTGTATGCTCGCACCAAGATAGATGGTTAATCACTCCCAAAAAGTTTGAAAAAAATCCGCATTCTCTGGTACCAATAATAAGCTTTTTTTGGTGGTGTTTGCCAAGACAATAATTCATACATATACAAAGGCTTAAAAGTCCTAAAATTCTTTTGCTATGCATAGTAAGTACCTATAAAAAATTACAATGTTTTCGCTTCTAAAAAAGTGAATACCAATAAGCATCAAGTCAAGCATATCATCATAGGTATAATGTTTTTTTAAAGTAGAAATCAATAGGTTGTTTTTTAACATTAACTATTACTATATTGATATTACATAATAGATAAAAAAAGTACGTATGCACGAAAATTAAAAATTATGAGAATAATAAAGATACTATTAATGATCCTAGTGATGAGTAAAAGCTTGATATGTTTTTCAGGCATATTGATCATAACGCATTGCTTTAATAGACCTGATTTTATCGAATGGCAATACAGGTGCTTTAAAAGGTTTCTCCATGATGAGTATGAATATGTCGTTTTTAATGATGCTCAAGATTTAACTTTAGAGAAAAAAATAAACGAAATATGTAATCTACTTGGGGTTAGATCTATTCGTATCCCTCAAATAAATAGGGTTAGACCTAAAGATTCTCCGCTTACATTGTCGTCATGGCGTCATTCCCAGGCAATAAGATTTTCTATGGAACAACTGGGCTTTTCTCATGATGGGATAGTCATGCTGATAGATTCAGATATGTTTTTAATTAAGGATTTTTGTGTGGAAGATTTTTTACAAAATTATGACATTGCTGGAATTCAACAAATTCGGGGGGGTACGTACTTATGGCCGGGTCTGATTTTTTTTAGAATGAATAATTTGCCTAATAAAGAAACAATGAACTTTAATCCAACGTGTGTACAAAACATTTGGAATGATACTGGTGGAGCATTGCACCATTATTTTCAAGAAAATCAGTCAATAAAAATACTTTTCTTTGAACAAAAGTATCGCATGTTTTTGGATAATGATTTAATGGTTTATACCTGGAGTTCTCAATTAACCCGAATTAGGCAATACTGCTCATGCTCTTCTTGTGTCAAAATAGGCTGTCCTTGTAGGCACAATCGGAAGATTCTTGAGGAGCTAAATTTTGATAAAAAAATTCTTAATTGTCTTGAATTGAAGCAGGTCCCTCCTGCAATAGAGTTTGTGTTGAATGATACATTCTTTCATTATGTTGCAAGTTCCAATTGGGATAAAAAAGATGATGAGTTTCATAAGCACAAAACTTTTTTATTTCTAAACTTTATCAATTCGATGATTGCGTATGAAATAGAGCTATAGCTATAGCTCTATTTGTAGATTTCTTACCAATTTTCCATATGCTTGCGAATATAAAATGAGGCAACCTCTTTAGGATTATTAATTTTGATCCATTCTAATATTTTTGATAATATCCGTTCCCTTTTTTCGTCGAAAATCTGTGTAGCGACTATATTTTCATTTTCATGTCGGGGATCATTACAGTCTATCATGGTTATAGTATCCCCTTGCACTATCATGTTGTGTGCAAGCCAATCAGTATGAGCAACATCTTTAAGCTTTAGAATTTCATTACGCACTGTATCAAAGGTAGGGTAAATTCCTGAATACATTTTGAATGTTATAAGATTAATGCCCGGTATCCAATCGGTAATGGTTAATTTATCATAATTTTTTATTAATTTTTTTTCTTCATAGGTACTTTTAATAGTGAGCGTTGATGACAATGGTCTTAGCCAATGTCTGCGAAGCAAGATATTTTTATGACCCTCGCGAAGCCAGATTTTTGAATGTTCGAATGTACACAATAGTTCTATATTGTTAGCGCTAAGATACTCATTCAATTCATTATGCCAATTGGGCACTTCTAAAAGAATGTTATCCCCTAATTTCAAAAGTGGTTCTATAAGTTCTAAGCAATTATTTTTGCACGATGAAAAAAGATTAAAGGCAATTACCAAGTCAAAATGTTCGCATTCGCTTAATCGTTCCAGCTCGTCAGCAACTATCTCTCTATTGAATAAAACAATATTATGTAAGCATGTGTTTCTTTTACAAATTTCCAAAAGATCAGAGGAGGGAAAATATTTGGCTAAACTATTATCTTCGATCATGACGAACGTTGATTGGGGATAAGTGCTTGCAGCCCGTAATGAAAAATATCCTTGTTTTGCGCCGAGCTCAAGCATGGTGAATGGCCTTTTGTATTTACCAAGAATATGTTCCAGTAGTGTATATCTTGTCTTGCAATCTCTATGATTATGCTCCTCAATTACTTGATTATTAATGATTATATCTTGACAGAGAAATTTATAAGTTTTTCTTGGTGGTATTTCAGTAGCGTGGCACCAGAAGCTTATGAGTGCAAAAAAAAGATAAGGCAGATATCGATCACAGTTACCCAATCGTCTTATCATTGTGGCTCCTGATTTCTAAGTATAGATTTTTTTATCCCTATTAAATACTTTAAAAAAAATGAATGCTTGCTTACAAGTAAATGTTAATATGCTTTTAACCGATATGATGATAGCATTGTGTGCTTTGTGGCTCTATGTACAGCAGATACGTAATTATCTATAATAATCAACAATGGTTGAAGATAATTACAAGGAGGATGAATATGAGAACCATAGATGAATCGCCCATATTATTGCGGCAACTGTCACTATCTACGGCTTTTTATCTTGTAGTGACAAATTCGTTTCTCTTAGGGATGAACATTGTATATTTAGTTGATCAGCACCCTTGCTTATTAGCAGAGCAAAAAAAAGAAACAGATAAAATTTATGGGTGTATTCTTGATGGTTTTTATGAAGGCCCAAATATTTGGTGGCAATTAGCAGATAGACTTAATGAGTCGGGTTATATTGTCCGGCATGTTATGACGGTCAAAGATGTTAAACCTGGTTTTTCATGCATTGTCATCACTAATATGCGACTTGATGAGATGCAGTATGTTGTTGATCATAAAGAATTCTTCGAACCCTCCAAACTGATTTTTATGATGTGGGAACCGCCATCAGTAAATCCCTATAATTATTATTATAAATTGCATCAATTTTTTGGAAAAATTCTCACATGGTGTGATGACATTGTTGATAATAAGAAGTACGTTAAATTGTTTTATCCTCGCCAGCAATTATGCATGGTTCACGATATTGTGCCCTTTAGTAAGAAAAAATTATGCTGCATGATTGCAAGTTTTCTTGAGTCAACTTACCCTGGCGAACTATATACTGAAAGACTCGATACAATCGAATATTTCGAAAAACATGAACCAAATGCTTTTGATTTGTATGGATCTCGCGGTTGGGTGGAGAAAAAGCTTAAGAATTATAAAGGCTCGATCTCGAAAAAAATAGAGATACTCAAAAAATATCGCTTTTGTATTTGTTATGAAAATGCAAAGGATATTAATGGTTATATAACCGAAAAAATTTTTGATTGTTTTCATGCCTGCTGTGTTCCTGTTTATTGGGGGGCAAACAATGTGGAACAATACATTCCACAAAGCTGTTTTATTGATCGTAGAAGATTTGTTAATAATGCAGAATTATATGCTTTTTTAAAGAATATGAGTGAAGCTGAATATGCAGCTTATTTAGAAGCAATCGAAGATTACTTGAATTTTGATCCCCGAGCTCAGTTATTCTCGGTTGAAAATTTCATAACGAACGTATGCCAGGTAATTCTAGCTATAGCACCAATAGAAAGTTAAAATTGGAATCTAACCATTTTAGTTGAGTCAACAAGTAATGTCATTGGAGCTTATTTTGGTTGCACATAATAGCTTGAAGAGCAGGTAGATATTTCTGAATAGTTCTATCTTCGCTTATGTTTATACGCTTGCTAACAGCCATTACCCATTCTTCTGGTGTCATATTCCACGAATCATGACGATTCAAATACCATGCTGTATCATCATTTACCATTAGATTAGTGTTGAGCGCGATGGCCCGGGGGATTTTAACTTTTGTGAGCCATTCCTTATCCCTTGTCCAGTAATGATTGATTCGTATTTTATCCAGTGAAATATATGGTGAATATGTTCCTGAAAAACCTACATTATCAGGATTAACCTGATAAAATTTGTGCCTGCATTGTGCAAAATGTGGATTAATAAATGGGAAAACTCTTTCCGGTCTTACAATACTTTTTACATGCTTGTTTCCTTGAGCATCACATTTTGTTAAATGCTCTAACATCAAACCATCTTTTGGAATTTTTTCTACGTCTGAAGTGCCAAACATAACCCAATTGACAGATAATTCTGCGCATTCTTCATAATCCCGTAAGAACGTAATTAGATTGTCTATTCTAACAGGATATAAGTATTCATCGAGGTCCAAAAAAGCTATCCATTTTACTTTGCCGGTATTTCTCTGCATAGAATCGTTATATGCCGCAATTTGAGCATTGAGACTTTTGTTATCAAAATTCCAGTCATAAAGATCAATTACACCGCGCTCTATGTAGGGCTTGATTATGGTCATAAATTGGTCCGTACTATTATTGTTGTAAAGAAAAAAATGTTGAACGCCGACCAATTTATGGAATTCAATCCATTCTTTCAAAAATCGTTCCTCGTTTTGAAATATTGCACATACAGCAAGCTCGTACTGATATGGAAAGGATGGCGCAAGGTAAAAGGGTAGAGTAAGCAAGACATTAAATATTATTATACTAAGAAATTGTCTTTTCATGTTTGCCTTCTATTGTTGATTTATAAGTGTAAAAAGCTTACTTGTCATATTAATCTACTGTAAGCGTGTCTTCAAAACTGAATATATGTAAACCAATATAGGGCATTCTGAATTTAAAATCGAGAAAGTATAGTGATCCCCCAAAATCAAGACAATTTTTCACAAAAATTTTGAGAATTATTATTGGACCCATGCTGCTTGCATGCATAAATCTGGCTTGATGATAAACCTAATTCCTGGCATAACTCGGTAGATGTCTTAGTCCCCTTTATGGCTTCTAGTGCTATTTAAACTTAAATTGTGCCGAATGACTTGCATATTTTTTTGTTATTCTTGTCCCCTGAAAGTCGGTTGCAATGCCTTAATTTTCTTTTTCAACATTTGAACTGTCTAGTTTACAAGGGTCAGTATACTCAATTTTTTTTATTTTTATGGCATAGCTTGGAGCTTTTTCGGTAGAAATATCCAGCTCAGTCGTTAAGTATATAATTGATAAATTGTATTTGATGATAAATTCATTAACTGCTTGAACGACGCCATAATAATTATCATCAAGTATATTTGTTAATAGGCTTTCATGCTTTGGGTCATACCTATCAAAAATAAAATAATCATGGCCGGTTATGAAACCTCCATCTTTTACTTTTGCAAACCATATTTCAAGATCCTCTTTTACAGCTTCATAACTGTGATTTGCATCTATATATATCCAGTCAAAATAATCATCAGGAAAAAGAGTCGCAGCTTTTGATGAAAATTCTTTAATAATTGTAACATGATCATTACCAGCAAACTCTTGCTGGACTTTTTGATAAAGGGAAAGTTGCAATTGTTCGGGTCTATTTTCAGGGAATATATCGGTCGGCTGTTCTGTCCAACAATCTATAAGAAAAAGATGGTGAGGCTCAGTAATACTAAGTATAGATTTTGAAAAGACACCAGCTTCAACTCCTATCTCAGCTACGATTGCATTTTTGGGAAGTAAATTTAATAATTCTTGTCTTGTAGTTAACCATGGACTTGGGCTGCTTATTGGTTTATTAATTTCCAAAGTATCTTTAAGATTAATCTGTTGACAAAATAAGGTTGATGATAAAATGTAACATAAAATGGTTAAGACTATTTGGAAAATATTCTTCATTTTTGTCTTTCTTTTTACCAAGAAATCAGTGAAATGTTATGATGCGATTTTTTAATCACGAAAACCAGTGTTTTAGATAAAATTATTTTCAGACTAAACTCATTGCTTTTCAATGAGCAGGTTATTCAGACTTTTTTTCGTCCGTCGACCTGCAAAGACTCTTCCGATGTTTTTTATGTGTAATTCAAAATGCTCATAATCATTTTTCAAAATTCTTGGAGTTAAAACAATTTTAAGTGCATTTGCCCTGCTATTCCACGTCTATTTTAGGATGTTTAGTACAAGTTTTATTTTCTTATTTGTATAGCATAGCTTGCTATTGGTTCATTGGTTAAATATGTTATTTCTAAATTATACTTTGCTACAAACTCGTTGACTGCTGGCACAACAAGATATGAGTAGTAATTTGGGGTTCCGGGAGTTCCGGGTACAAAATAATCATGTCCAGAAATGAACCCTCCATTTTTTACCTTTGGAAACCAGGTTTCTAAATCATTTTTTACAGCGTCATACGAATGATTAGCATCAATATAAACCCAGTCAAAATAATTATCAGGAAAGTTTTTTGCGGCCTCAGAGGAAGTATTTTTTATGATTGATACTTTGGGATTGTTATCGAACTTTGAGACAACTAATTGATAATCACTTAAACCTGCTTCAAAAAAATCGCATAGATCCCAGCAATCGATAAGAAAAAGGTGTTCTGGTTTTGTAAGTTCTAATATTTGTGATGAGAAATCTCCACGCAATACTCCGATTTCAGCAACCACCGCCTCTTTGGGGAGTAATGATATAAGCTGTTCTCGCGATTTGAGCCAAGGGCTAGGAGTTGTAATAGCTTGTTTCCAATGATCAATATTTGATTTAGTTCGCTCTACAGTTTCACAAAATAAATCAAAGGTAAAAAGAAAAGCTATCAAAAATAAATGTGTAATCATTATTTATCTTTCTATTAAGAATTTATATTGTTTTCGATAATGCAGATTAATAAATTTCTTGACTAACCTTATACAATGCAATGGGGCAATTATTTTACATTTCATTCTCCTAAATTAATAGATGACCTAAAATGAAATTTTGTACTGATAGAATCATGGAGTCAATTGACTATTCATCATTTTTTCGAGCTTTGCGCTATATTTTAAGATAGCTTGGTCCTTTGCAACATTTGTTTTTTTTACTATTTCAATTGCTTCATGAATTTTCCATAATTGCATACCATAATCATCTTTGGGTGCAAAGGATATGTAGCGGGGAATTTTTTTTGTGATCATGTTGTAGCAATCTCGCGTCCAATAATGGTTAATTCTAATTTCGTCTAAGGGGCCATCAAAAAAAGCACCTTCAAACCTAATTTTATTCGCGCTTACTTGAAAAAAACCTGGTTTATACGTTGCGATATGTGCATGATGTATGCCTTGAACTCTTTCTGGGCGGACGATGCTTTTAAGGTGCCCCCACCAAGTTTGTCCAGAACACATAATTAACTTGTTAATCATTAATTCATTTGGCTCAATTTTGCTGATACTGGATGTGCCAAACATGAGCCAATTGAGGCAAACTCCGCCATATTCTTCAAAGTTTTTAAGAAAATCGATTAAATTGTCATTTTTGACTGGCACAATAAATTCATCTAGATCAATGATTGCTAGCCATTTGACAAGACCTGTAGCTTTGTGAAGTGCGTCATCAAAAGCTGACACCTGATGTAAAAAAAAATTTTTTTCATTTCTAGGGTAATCATATAATTCTACAATACCGGCCTTGATATAAGGATCAAGAATTTCCTTAAAATTGTCTGAGCTATTATCATTGTATAAATAAAAATGTTGAACCCCTATTAGTCTGTGAAACTCGATCCATTCTTTCATGAATCTAGCCTCTTGTTGGAAAATACTAGCGATCGCTAAATCATATTGATAGCCAAAAAGAGAACATGTAAAAAAACTTATAAGTATTATAGTTTTTTTTAATAGACAATTCTTCATTATGGACCCTGATTTTTTAGAGACTACATTGACTTTCATATGATCCTTTAACGAGGTTTTAATAATATTTTTTGGGTGTTTATGCCAATGTACATTACTAATCAAATTGATGGAAAAGGGTGACCATATCTTGAAGGTCTTTTGGTTGGCTAAACCGCATAAGCAAAATAAAAGATTCCCCGAAATTATCAGGCCAAGAAAAAGTTTTTGCAACTTGGCGCGCAGGTGTCATAGTTGGGTTTGCTGTATCTTTGTACCACTGTAGATATTTTTCGAAATGATCTGGTTTAGGGCCATGGAAGTGAACGATCATAGCATCAGGATTGTTGCCCCAGTAGGCTTTCCAATTAAATGCTTCTGGAAGTTGCTCAAGTTGAAAGTTTTGAAAATGGTTTTGGCAATATGTGTTGAGTGCTGCTTGATCAAGTGGTCCTGGTATATCAAAATTTCTTGAAAGAATATATTCACGCAGAGATGGCAAAATTTTACACATAAAATCAATGTTAATCCAAACTATGCCATTATTAAAATAATTCTTATCAGATTTCCAGAGACTAAATTTTTCAAAAGGTTCTTCTGGACAAGCACAAAATCTGGTTGGTTTTAATTTTTCTAATATTGGTCTAGGGTCCTGTAAAAATAAAATATCCACATCAGTTACTAGTGCATAGTTACAAGTGAGATTTAGCTGTCGAATATGGTCTGCTGCATCGATTCGCATATATGTAGTTGCAGCTTGTATTTGCCATTTAAGATCTTTTTTCATAAATTGAGGACTATTTGAAAGCGAGAAGCGTGTATGTATGATATTTATATTGTAGATTGATTGGGCTTTTCTTATAAATTCAGTGTCATTTCCATCATAAAGAAGAATAGCGTGTATATTAGATTCATCCGAACCTTTTAATACCTGTGCAAATGAACGAAGAGCATGCAGATATAAATCCTTGCATGAATAAGTAGTTGGAAAGCCCCATAAATTATTCTGATCATCTAGGATACTAACCCATACAAATTGATCATGAGAACTAGTAAATCTGGTAAACAGAATAATACAAAGTAACGTAACTACTCAAAAAGTGTAGGGACCTAACTATGCTAGGTCTTGAATAAGCAATTTAAAATGATTAATTAGATTCGTTCGTGCTGAGACAGGCATGCTTCATGCCGACTCGAAGCATGAACTCATTAAAGTTATTAAGGAGAAGTTGCTGATTGCGCCTTGGCCTTAATAAGCTCTGACAGGTAGGGAATTTTATTACTTTTTTGAATGCGATCAATCAAATAATCCCAAACAGAAACACCATTTTTTCTGCATGTGGCAAACAAGCTGGTAAAGGTGTCTCGTGCTTCACGGCCATTTTCGCTTCGAGTTCCCCCGGATATTTTACGTTTAATTACATAAGTACGAATGTCTCGTTCGCTACCATTGTTAGTCAATGGAATGAATGGATATTTTAAAACTTTGAGCAGTTCATCTTTGTTGCGGGCCAGTTTATCCAAGGCTTTTCTTAAGGCAGGATTTGTTACTTTGGTATCAGTAATAGCGACAAGCTCAGACCATAACAAAGTTGCGCTTTTTTGAGATGGAGACTTTTGATACTCCTTCAATTTCTTATAATATTTGCGCATTTCTTCTAAGATTTGTTCAACTTCTGCGCAGGTGACATCATCGGCTGTTACCACTTTCTGTATATTGCGTATTGCATGAGCCCAGCAAAGTGCATGGATAAAGAGATTAAATTGACTGGCATCATCACTAACAAGAACAATATCCTTAGAGATGCCATGATGAACCAATGAGCCAATCATAGCACCCTCTGTAAATATTTTTTGTTGCTCGGTAGTCATGGCGTAGCTATTGAGAAAGTCTTGCCAAGCAGCCTCATTTTGGAAGATCTTGTTTCCATTGTTATGTACAAAGATAAGCAACTTGCCTTTAAACTTATGCGTCTCACAATATTCAGTTGTAGCTTCATTGATAACAAAATCAGAGTTTTTACCCTGTAGCACCCTGAGAAAGTTTATGCGAGATTTGCTTTGGGTACTGGCATAGTATGCGAACAGATCGTTTCTGACAACTAAACAAAAACCGTTTTGGCCTGCATGCCTAGCCCCTGTATCATCGGCTCCAATACACTGCGAATTGCGCAGACCAACATCAAGGATCTCTTCTTTTTCATGTCGAAATTGTTGAACTGCGTCACTGAGAATCTTATCGATTTGGCCTGCTGAAATATTAATACCCATTTCGCACAGTTCTTCATGAATCTTATTCTGGGGCACTCGATTCGAATGGTGTTGAAACAGAATATAGCGTTTCAATCCTGGGCCAAAGTGAGACCCTGCTATTTCAGTCGGGACTGAAGCTGTTATGTATTTGCCATCGGGTGTTTGCCAGCGCTCTAACCTGTACTCTGTCGTTTTGACTTCAATGATCAGGTCTTGTACCAAAAACTTATTGTACCCTTTGAATTCAGAGTCAGTCGGAACATCATTGCATGGTACAGTTACCACTGCATCGACGTTCAATGCTTTGCCAGCTTTGCTCCACTGACTTCGCGAGCCGCTTTTTGGTTTTTGCCCAATCCTACTTGGCTCTATCTTAGGCTTGGGCGAGATTTTTTTGATCGCGCCAATGCATTGCGGAGTTCTTGATTCTCAGCTTTTAGTTGTTGATTGTCTAATCTCAATTGCTGATTTTCAAGCTTTAGTTGCTGATTATCAAGCTTTAGTTGTTGATTGTCTAATCTCAATTGCTGATTATCAAGCTCTAACCGTTCGATTCTTGTAATAAGTTGCTCGATATAATTTATCAAAGCTTCTTGTGACATCTTCACAAGTTCTATTTTGTTTACCATGCACTAAATACTATAGGAAATTTTATGGCTAGTCGATCAGATCTTTTGGTAATTAGGGTTATACCTCAACTTTTTGAGTAGTTACAAAG
>JAKASV010000001.1 GCA_021818945.1 bacterium
GGCAAAGTTAAGCGTTTTAAAATTATCTCTGATAAATATCGCAATCGCAGAAAACGTTTTGGCCTAAGGTTCAATCTCATTGCGGGGATTTATAACCATGAGTTGTAGTTTCAGAAGAGGTCTAATGTTCTGAGGACTCCAATAAAGCGTATAATTGGATAGGTCTATCATATGAAAATATGATAAAATCAGCTCCTGCCTGAGTAATGTTTTTATATAAACATGTGAGAATTACAATTGCAAGAATTTTTTTACTCAATGTCTTGGGATGGACCACACTGCTTCCTTTTTTTAGATTTTACAGAATTGAGTCTTACAAGAACTTCTTGTTAGCTATGATAACAAAATTAAAAAATATTAGGGAAGAACTGATTAAACTGGAGGAGAGGAAGGGATTCGAACCCTTGATCCCGATCTCTCGAGATAACGGTTTTCAAGACCGCCGCATTCGACCGCTCTGCCACCTCTCCATATATACATCATAAGCATATATTTTCTTTGCTTTTAAGGCAAATAAAATTAGCCATTGAGCCTGGCCTTCAACTTGTGTATATTTCAATCGTTGGCATTGTAGTCCATCTTAAATCAAAGGAGAGCCGATGGCATTGCATCCGCTCATTATTGATGTCGATGTAGTAAAAGAACATGGTCATAATGGTTGGTTTTTAGAACCTTCAGGGTGGTTCAGGATTCACCATAAAGAACCGGAAAGTCGCGAAGCTAACGAATTTTTGATAAAATCATTGGCAGAAAAACTTCATCTTTCTCACAGTCACATTACTATCATTCATGGGGTCGAAGAGAGAATCAAGCGGATAAAGATAGGTAAAGATATAACTCGCGAAGAACTGATTGCTGTTCTTGAAGCACAAGAAATAAAAAAATAGGTTTTTTTGGCCTCCAGATGGGGGCCTTCTTATTGGAATCTATAAAAAGAAGTATAAAAAAATTGGTGCGCCTAAAAGGAGTCGAACCTTTAACCTTCAGATCCGTAGTCTGACGCTCTATCCAGTTGAGCTATAGGCGCATTCCAAATTTTATGGCGGAGAGAGAGGGATTCGAACCCTCGCAACCGGTTTTATCCGATTTCTTGCTTAGCAGGCAAGCGCTTTAAGCCACTCAGCCATCTCTCCATTAGTATATCAATCTATCAGCACATGCTAAGAAAATCTCAACATAAGCATTGATGAAAAATATTATAACCAGTTTTCCTTAATTTGCCTAGGTAAAAATTAGATTTTGTCTCCCGGGTCTAGTTTTTTTGTTGCAAGAACGGAAAAAGCCCTATTTTAAGTCAGATTTTTTTATGTAATAAATTTATTTTGCAAATATATTGATTTTTTAATATTAAATTTATTACAATTATAATGTAATTATTGCTAATTACTTTGTAAAATTTGTTTGATAATATTAAATAGAAGGAGGCATTCAGAAAGATCCTAGGTTGAAAAAGTAGGGCTATTCTAGGAATAGCAGTTTTAAAGGAGAAAAAATGAAGAAAATATTAATGTTAGGTGTAATTGGTTTATTAGTTTCAGTATATGATATTTCGGCTTATACACATAAAGTAATAAATAGGACCAAGTATCCTGTCATTGCTAATATAGAATATGTTGTTTGCAAAAACGATGAAAAGACCCTGCAGCCAGGAGAAACTTGGGATAATAATGGTAAACTATGTATTGTATCAAAGGTTACGGCAAAAGTGTTATACTCAGGTTTAACAGAGGACGTTATTACAGCTCTCAAGTCTACAAAAATAAAATCGATTGACATAGACCAATGTACGGCACTTGTAAAGCCAAAGTTAATTGATGCCAACTCTTATCAAGGTCCTTATACAGGAAGTGGTGTATGGGCCATCACTGGAACCAGTGAAAAAGATTTTAGAATAGATCGCATCTAATATAGATTATAGATAACTATCCCAAAAAATTAACCCTGCTAGATGGTATCATCTAGCAGGGTTAATTTTTTGTTGTTTGAACAAGATGCTGGTACGAGCCAACATATTCTGTTATCGTACATAGTTAAGAAGCTATGTCATAAGACAAGAAAGGTCAATAATGGCGGTAACTATTGTGATTAAAGTAGTACCGGGTTCAGGTCGTCAAGCATGGACTGTTGATAAATCAGGTCAATTAAAATGTTTTTTAAAAAGTCCAGCTGAAAAAGGGCTTGCCAACAAAGAATTGATAAAAAGTCTGGCTCATGCTTTACGGATCAGCCAAGATTCTATTACAATTGTGGGAGGACTTACGTCGCGTACCAAAAGAATTCTCATACAAACTACTATGACCATTGAGCAACTCGAGGGTATCCTTGGTATCGAACGCCAGAAATCTTTGCTTTAATACTCTAAAATAAGGAAAGATGTATGCCCTATTATCAGTGGAAAAGTGTAGGTTTATCAGGCCGCATGAAGGCAGGAAAAATTTTTGCACAGTCGGCTGAAGGTCTGGATCAAATTTTATTCAATAGAGATCTAGCTCTTGTCTCATGTAAAGAAGCTTCAATAAAATTTTTGCCCCCTATATCCAAAGAAACAATAAAACAGTTTTTTGAACGGTTGGCTACTTTGTTGCGCGCAGGAGTTTTAGTACATGGAGCCCTAGCAATATTGCGTGATTCTATGGGCCATGTGCGTATGCAAATTCTTATCGATGATATTGCGCAACGGGTGCAACGAGGAAGCCCATTACATATTGCATTAGCAGAATATCCCAATATTTTTGATGAACGTATGGTCCAAATGGTATATATTGGGCAAGAAACAGGTAGCTTGGCCATAACTGTTCAAGCTATTGCAAATCATTTAGACACCGTTCTTGGCTTTAGAGCAAAAGTGAAATCTGCAGCCATGGTGCCACTAATCTCATTTTTGTTCTTTTTGGCTATAATTGCTGTTATTGTTATTGGTATTATTCCTACATTTGCTACAGTATTTGCATCAATCAATCAACCTTTGCCCGCCGTTACACGTTCTTTGCTTGTAATAAGTGATTTTTTGCGAAGTTGGTATGGTATAGTCATTCTAGGATTAATAGGACTGATTATTTTTGCATTAATACGATGGTTATTCCAGCGTCCAAAGGTTAGACGTACCTATGATCAGATCGTGATACATGCCCCATTTCTACGAAATATTATGTATAACACTCACCGTGCCTGGTTTTTAGATTCATTAGTACTTCTTGTGCATGGTGGTATGCCTTTGGTACCGGCTCTCTTTATTGCCCAACGCTCATGCAGTAATAGTGTGCTCTACGAATATCTGTCAACAATTGGTACCACAGTAGCATTAGGGAGTCCTTTAAGTGTTGCTTTACAGCGATGTCCTGGAAATTTTTTTTCGCCAGAAGATTTTGCCATCGTTGCAGTAGGTGAAAATATTGGGCAACTGGCGCCGGCATTAGCTCAAGCTTCGCAATTGTCTCGGAATCGTGCAACTCGATCAATTTTGATCATTACAATGGTGATACAGCCCTTATTACTTATTATTCTCGGTCTGATGATTACGTTATTAATCTTGGCTGTGTATTCCCCCATGTTTACACTCTCGTGGGCGATATCATAATAGGACTTTGCGCGATAATTTGATCCAATGCTTTTGCCTGATCTGGGGAAGAAGGTCGCAGTTCAAATACTCTATGTAAAGCATTAACAACAATTGCAAGTTGTTCTTTAGTATTTACTGACCAGATTGGTGTCTCGCCAGCAATATCCAGCGCTAACATTTTGAGGGTATTGGTTGCTGAAAGAGATGGAGCGGATGTACGTGATACCAACCATCGAGGATTTGCTTTGCTACGTACAAAACAATCTCCAGAACTCAAGTCAAATACAGTCTGTTCTTCTAGTGTTGGAATGGTTATTATGCCATCATACAATTCATGGACATCAATTGTTTGCTCTTTTAGCATTTTTTGTGCATAAATTTCATGTTCAAGACTGTCTTGTGAGCCCATTCCAATCGTAGGAATCTTGAATGATTTAATTTCGGAAAGTAATGATACGGCTTGGTGGTCAACAACAGGGTTGACTCCAATTTCATTAAAACAATTGATAGCAGTATCGGTAAATTTGCCATAGCCTTGTTCTTCAAGTTCTGTAAAGAGTTTTCTGATAGTATTTGTGATTCCAGGAGTTGTAGAAGCTATTTCAACACCTCTTTTTTGCATGTGAGTTATCGTTTCACGTAGTCTCCATGGAGTGATAATACGGCTTTTATAAAAACAAGACATGATATGCCAGGCGCTTTTGAGTGCGCTAGAAATAATATTGCCCGTTTCAGCATTTTTGCTGATAGCTTCAAAGTTACATGCAAGGACAATTGGTTGATTCATGGCGGTAACGCGGGTCATAATAAGAGCCGTCAGAGCTATATACAGAGAGCGAAGTCGTATGCACATAGAATTCCTTACGGTAAAAATTTGTGATTCATTATCAACCTTATACTTATAATAGAAAATCGTATAGTTTGGATTCAACAATAATTGACGACCATGATGTTTTATCGTATCCTTATCGTACTTATATTTGAAAATCTAGGTTTGTTATATGCCGGGATGGCGGAACTGGTAGACGCACGGGACTCAAAATCCCGCGATGTTCGCATCATGTCGGTTCGAGTCCGACTCCCGGCACCATCATTTGATCTGAAAAATAAGGAGATTCTCGTGGCTGCTGAATGTATTTTTTGTAAGATTATTGCCCGTGAATTACCAGCCAACGTTATTGCTGAAAATAGCGCGGTTATTGTTATAAAAGATATAAACCCAAAAGCAGCAATCCATTTTCTCATTATCCCGAAAAAGCATCTTGTTGATTTGAGAGATGTCCAGGCAATCGACGTTGCTATTTTAGCGAATATACTTTTTATGGCACAAGAGCTATCAAAAAAAATTGAAGCCCCTGGAGCCTTCAAGCTGTTGTTTAATAATGGGCCAGAAGTGGGTCAAAAGGTGTTTCATATGCACGCACACTTTTTGGCGGGTAATCAGATGTCTGATTTTTAGTCACACTTTTTTTGCATTTTTCTATCGTATGCGTATTCTAGTTATATCATATCTTTGATGCCGGGATGGCGAAATTGGTAGACGCGCTGGCTTCAGGTGCCAGTGGTGGCAACACTGTGCCGGTTCGAGTCCGGCTCTCGGCACCATCATCGGTACCTACCTATTAAAAAAAGGGGTGTATGATGCAGACATCTTCTAGTGCATTGCCAATAGGGCGTGTCAATATTGACGAAAAAGAAATGACGTCCATGAAAGGCAAAATCGTTCTTGTGACCGGTGGATCGCGCGGTATTGGTAAGGCTACCTGTGAGTATTTTGCTCAATCTGGCTGTATTGTGATAGGCACATCACGCACACCAGAAAAAGTACAAAATCCGCCGGCTGGTTGCTCATTGCTCCCATTGGATGTACGATCTGACGAGTCTGTCAAAAGCTGCATCAAGACGATTATAGAACGTCATGGTCATATTGATATTCTTGTCAATAATGCAGGCATAGGGCAATATGGGAGACTTATTAAAGCGACTCCTGAAGATTGGATTTCGGTCTTTCAAACCAATGTGTTTGGCGTTCACCGGGTTACTGTTGCAGCCTATCCTTATATGAAAAACTCCTATTGTCGGATCATTACGCTCGGATCTTTAGAAGGTGAGACTGGTTATCCCTATCAAGCTTTATATGCTATTTCAAAACGTGCATTGCAGACATGGAATGATTCATTTGATTTTGAGCAGCGCAAAGAAAAAGGTCCTCGGTTTATTCTTCTTGAACCTGCTTGGGTAAATACAGGCTTTGGGTTAACAGACGATATCGTTAATACAGAACCTGATACACAAGATCCATATGCGCGCATTGCTCAAAAACTTTTTCCGCGATTTCTTGAGCAGTATGGGATTAATCCTATAGATGTAGCTCAGGCTATTTTTACAATTGCCTCCATGCCAAAACCTCGCTTGCGTTACTTTATAGGAGCCAAGGGGGCTATACTTATGGGGCATAGTTTGGAAGATTTACTTACAATTGCCTACACTCAACCTCCAGAATCTATGTTAGCTTTTATGGATCTTTTGTCTGAGATTATGTACAAGGCTGATCAATCAGATTTTAAGATCTTTAAAGATAATAAAAGCATAGAATAAAAATATTCTTTTCATAGATGCCCTTGTGTTTAATTAGTCCAATGCTAACGTGCTATGAGGCGACTTATTATTGTGTAGTTCGTCTTGATAGAACAGATATAATCCAATAACTAGCAGCATAACAGATATATAAAAATACCGACTTATATGTTCATGTAGAAAAAGCCAACCATAAAATGACGCAAAAAGAGGAGCAGTGAATCCGGCAAGTGACAAAAACGTGGCCGTATAAGACCGCAGTAGAAATCCATAAAAATTGTATGAAATAATATTGCTGATCAAAATATAAATGATCATGTATCCGATAAATGGTGTCAGAGATGTTACCGGAAGGAGTCCTTCTGTAGGAAAAGCTGTGCATAAAGCTAGGAGTCCTCCGGCAGTCATACATAATCCATTAACCATAAAAGGTGAACAGGTATGATCAAGCACCAGTTTGCGCATCAAGACCCATTTATAGCAATCGGCGACGACTGAAAGTAACATGGCAATTGCGGGCCAAGAAAAAATGCCCATCTGATGTTCTATGCATGTAGCTGAGGCAGGGGTGATGAGAATTGGTGCTACTGCACAAATCCCTAATGCAAAACCAAGCCATTGTTTTTTGCTTATTATTTCACCAAAAAAGAAATAAGAAAGCAATGATGATATGAGGGGATATAAAGTAAAAATAAAACCAGCTTTAGCAGAACTCAAGCAATTGATGCTCCAGTACCGGATAATGTAATTAAGGTAAAAACCTATAACAATAATCTGTATATATATGCCGTAGTGTGATTTAGCGATAGAGCAACGTTTTTTACGATAGATCGTATAAAAAGAGAGAAGAATAGTACCCCCTACAATCATACGCACTCCGGTCAAAAAGAATGGTGCAGAATATAAAAGTAGAATTTTAGTTAGAGGAAATGAGCTTGCAAAAATAGCATACATCAAAATAACTATGAACATACTGTAATTCTTTCCCTTTCTCTTTTATTAAAAGTATATAGGGTAAGACAGATTTTTAATAGGTTTGAGCGAATGTGCAGCATTTAATTTTTTTGCATTGAGGTTTTTGAATAAATTATTGGAAATCATTTTTTTGTTCAAAAGTTTAGATGCGTACGCTATTTTTTTAAGTACGATGTAATCAATTATGTTCTTTTGATTGAAGAGCTGGCTTGTTTCGGGGGATCCAAAACCGGGTTGACGTGTTGGAATCTATTACCGAATACCAGGATTCTTTTTGGGCTAGATATTCAATCATCTCTAAGCTTGAAATGAGTGGTTTTTGAGTCTGTTTTTCCTCTGAATTTCCATGCTGTTCCTCATGCATTAGTTCATGCTTGTGCTCAACCACGCGAGAAATCTTATAAGCATCAGGTAACCCTGACGCCGAAAATTTTGATGATTGATATTTTCTTGCTAATAATACAAGGCTATCGTGAGAAATAGAAATAAATTTTTTTGATGATAGTAGAACTCCCATAAGATGTTGCAAGGTACTTGGAACGCTGTGTCTTAAACGAGGATTGGAGCTGTTGGTTAATGGCCTGAGGATGACGGGTATAGCAATGCTATAAGCGTGCTTCTTACCTAGTAAATGTGCTTGTGTAGCTAATTCTGCTGATAATTCGAATTTTTCATGGAGCGTATACGCTATATCTTCTCCGTTATCAGTATCGTAAGCATAGTAGACGACTATAATGGTGTGTCCATTGATTGTTAATAGATGTTCATGTCTCTCTTTTGCCTGACTATTCATGAACCAAGGGTCATGTAAACACATACTTTCAAGTGAGACACCTAGTTCACTTTCAACTGTATCACTTATGCTAATGAGTTTTTGTTTCAAATTAAGTGTCTCTACTCCATACATAAGTTGTATAGTATAAAGATGTTCTCCTTGTGGCAAAAGCCTGTCTATTGAAAGAACCATATTTTTTTCTGTTGGAATATCAAATGGTGCGATGGTATTTATGCTTTTTTGACAGAAGTTGCATGCTTTATCATGTGCACTTTCGTATTTTATAGATATATCGAAGCGCAAAGGAGTACAATTGCGAACATAGACATGTGTTGGTTGTGAAAGAATCTGGCAATGAAAGCAATACATAAGATTAACGATGACGAAGAGTCTCTGAAGGTTATTTTTACACACGTGCCCCCCTTTTATTTGTCTCTCTATTCATTACTATTGACAAAAATACCATAGATTTTTTTGGTATGCACGGTCAATAATTTAAGGAAGGTCATACCAGGTTCGAGAAAGTTTCAGCAAATGGTATTAATATGATGCATATGGTAATGAATTGATTTAAGCAGCTGCTTGCTGTTTTCCAATCCAAATCAGATAGCTTTCAATAAAGGGGGTCAAGTCACCATCGAGTACCAATTCAGGCTGTCCAGATTCATAGTCTGTGCGATGGTCTTTGACCATTTTGTAGGGATGGAGGACATAAGAACGAATCTGAGAGCCCCACTCAATACTTTTTTTCTCTATTGAAGCAGATTTAGCAGCCTGTTCATCTTTTTGTTTTTGGGCTAATTTTGCTCGAAGCATCTTTAAAGCTGTTTCTTTGTTTTGAGCTTGAGATCGTTCATTTTGACATTGAGTGACAATGCCTGTAGGAGCATGAGTTATGCGAATAGCCGATTCAGTTTTGTTGACATGTTGTCCGCCAGCACCGCCTGATCTAAAGGTATCAATACGCAAATCATTTGGATCAATGGTTATCTCTATTTCAGGAACTTCTGCAGTGACACTTACTGCCGAAAATGAGGTATGGCGGCGCTTGTTTGCATCATAGGGTGATATACGAACTAAACGATGAATGCCTTGTTCGCCTTTCAATAAGCCATAGCAATTTTTGCCTCGTATAAAAAGGGTTGCTGATTTGATACCTGCAGCTTCGCCAGTCTGATAATCTACAACATCAACTGCAAAATCAGATTGTTCACAAAATCGTACGTACATACGTAACAGTATTTCTGCCCAGTCTTGTGATTCTGTCCCTCCTGCTCCAGCATTGATGCTTACAAAACAATTGGAATTATCTTGAGGATCTGAGAGTAATAAAGCAATTTTGAATTTTCTGACCGCTCGCGAAAGTTCGTTGGCTTCATTTTTTAGTTTGGTAAGTTCTTGTGAGTCTTGCTTGAAAAGTTCAATAAGTTCGGGCAATTCTTTTTGTACTGTAGTGATATATATATACTGATCACGCAACAGACGAATTCTTTGGATTTCTTTTAAAATTTCTGCCTGATGGGGGTTTTGCCAAAAATCAATACCCTCACTTTGAGTTTGCAAATTCTTAAATTCCTGTTCAAGCCCAGAGTTGCTCCAAAAAGTAACGATTGTTTTGATATCAGGTTCAAGTTTTTTAATTTGTTCTTCTAATTCATCAAAAAGCATCGTGATATTCCTAAGTAAATAGGTCAAAAAGTTCTATTTCCAGTATATAGAGCTTAAAAAGCATGGCAATAAGTCCCTTTTTTATACCCTGAATGGCTAATGGCTATAAAGCTACCCATTCAAATTGATAAAATGTCTCGCCTGTAGATGCTAATCGTATTTGATTATTAAATAGGCTACCGTTATTTGTGCTCAAGGTAAATACTGATAGGTAAAAACGATTTTGTAAGTTATTATATCCCCTTACTCCTAGATATGCTTTTTGATTAGCTACTACCCATTCGATTTGGATGATTGATGTTTGAATTGTAAGAAAAGTTATTTGAGGATTGGTAAGTTGTATTGTATTTTTATTCAAAGTATATATTACAATAAAGGCTTTATTTTGAAAATTATCAAACCCAGGAGTTGCAAGATATGCAGTATTATTGACAACAACCCAGGTGATGAAGTTAATCATCTCGCTCAAAGGGGTGAAATTTTTTTTCCGATTTGCAAGAGATCCAGTGGTTGGGTTTAATATGAACGTGCTTAAATAATATTGATTCTGCAGTGAATCTAATCCCCAAATCCCAAGATAGGCATTGTTGTTAATAACAACCCATTCAATCTGGTTACATGTTTCCTGTTGCAGTAGAAATGTTTTTTGTTTATTGGCAAGACCTCCTGTAGTTTCATTTAATGTAAAAATAGCAATGAACGGTCGATTAGAAAGTATATCATAACCATTAACCGCTAAATACGAAACATCTTGTAGGGAGGCATTCTGAATAACTACCCATTCAATTTGTGTTATTGATTCAGATGATGCCATGTAGGTATTTTGTTTACTGGGTACATTGATAAGGCTGCCATTAGTTTGGTCTAAAGTATAAATGGAAATAAAATATAAATTTCTACTGTTGTTCAGTCCCCAGACTCCAAGATAAGCGATATCATTAGCGACGGTCCAAGTGATTTGATTAATTGATTGAGCTTGGTCAAGCAAAATTTTTTGTTTGTTGATTAAAGCCCCACTTATTTGGTCCAATACATAAACAGCAATGAAGTATTGATAAAATTGTGTATCGAACCCCCATGTTGCTAGATATGCTGTGTTATTAACGACTACCCATTGAATATTAGTCAGGGGTTCCGTTTGGGGTACAAATATTGTTTGTTTATTAATAAGTTTGCCAGATGTCGCATCTATTGTTGTATCAAGAGTATATATTGCTATATATTCACCTAAACTTTTGACATATCCTCTCGTTGCAAGATATGTGGTGCCATTAACTACAACCCACGTAATTTGTGAAATTGTTTCAGTATTGATATCAGAGGGAAGTTGTCCTTGTAGAATGAGTGCGAAATTAAAAGGAGCGGGGCTGGTAGTTGCAAATGTCTCCGTAAATGTTTGTTGTCTATTGGTCAAGCCTCCATTACTGTTATTTAATGAAAATGTGATTATGTAATCAGAGGAGCCAGTGAAATAATTATTTCCCCGAACAGCCATATATGCTTGATTCCCAATAAAGGGAGTCGTTTTTTTTTGGCTGGATTCAACATGAGTAGGTTTAGAAGATTTTATTGTTTTTTTATCGATTTTTTTGGTTTTGTCATTTAAAAGATTGCTACTTCCAGGGTCAGATGGCGATAGATTTGACAGGTCCTGACTTGTTCCGATTGGTTGGCTTGAACTAGTTCCTAAACTTTCCATGGAGATTTCTGCCTTGCTGTGAAAGGAAATGGTGAGAAAAAAGAGAGAAGCAATAATCTTATTGCTTTCAAATGCTGAAGGCATAGCTTGGCTCCTTTTTAGACTAAAAAAGACGTACCGGTTCTTAGGCTAGTCAGTATGCTTTTCTTTTGTCTATAATTTAGAACTTAGACTTGACCTTCTTGCCTTAGGCCAAGCTATTAGAGTAAACTAAGCATAGTATTGATATTTGGTTACACTATAACATTGATACTTATATATTAAGATAGTATGGCAGGAAAGTTATTTATCATTTCGGCCCCGTCCGGTGCGGGCAAAACTACACTCATTCAAGCCTTGATCGACCGATATGGTCTTAATTATGACCTAGAAAGGGTCGTAACCTATACATCAAAAAAGCCTCGTCCTTCAGAGCAACATGGCACAGATTATTATTTTGTGTCCTTGCAAGAATTTCAAGCCAAGATTGAACAGGGCTTTTTCTTGGAATGGAGTGGGGCATATGAAGCTTATTATGGTTCACCGCGCCATCTTATCGATCAACTTGCTAGAGGAAAATCTTTCCTGCTTATTATAGATAGAGTTGGAGCAGAACTGGCATTAAAGGCTCACCCAGATGCGATCCCCATTTGGATTTATACCCATACAATTAATAAATTAAGAGAAAGATTAGTGGCTCGTAATACCGAAAGTTTAGAACAGATTGAGCGAAGGCTTGAGCGGGCCAGAACAGAAATTTTTGAAGAAATCAGTATCCCCCTGTATAAATACCATGTCTTAAATCATGATTTTGAAATAGCGCTCGAGAGGCTTTTTACCATAATCAAGCGGGAGCTTTTTTAGGTTATTTAGAGCTTATTTCTAGGCTTTTTTGGGTGTTTAAACTCTTTATTCTCAGTCAAAATATTTGCGTTTGATTTGACCTTATTAAAAACTTTTTAAAAAAATAGATAAAAATTGTTGACAGTAGATGAGGGTCATGTATAATTTAACATGTCTTCTTTGAGAAACTAAAAAACGAACCGCAAGGGGAAACAAAGAAGTCAACAGCTTAAAGAATTTGAAATTTACGTCAACGATTTTAAGATTTAAAAAAAATAAAAAAAATTTTAAAAATAAGTTGACAATATGCGGCAAGCAAGTATAATTTTAACATGCTTAACGAAATGCGAAACGCAAACAGTAATCGCAGGAAGTAAAAGCCGCATAATTAAGATTGAAATTTGAAAAATTAAATGTCTTTGACATATACGAGGAAGACAGGATAATAAATTTTGCCTACTGTCTTATACAGTACTTTGTAGTTTTTGTGATGGAGAGTTTGATCCTGGCTCAGAATAAACGCTGGCGGCGTGCCTAACACATGCAAGTCGAGCGAGAAAGTTCCTTCGGGAATGAGTACAGCGGCGGACGGGTGAGCAACGCGTGAGAATCTGCCCTTCAGTGAAGAATACCGTCGAGAAATCGACGTTAATGCTGCATACGTCCCTTCGGGGAGAAAAGTGGCCTCTTTGCTACTGCTGAAGGATGAGCTTGCGTACTATTAGCTAGTTGGTAGGGTAAAGGCCTACCAAGGCGATGATGGTTAACCGGCCTGAGAGGGTGTTCGGTCACACTGGAACTGAGATACGGTCCAGACTCCTACGGGAGGCAGCAGTGAGGAATATTGCGCAATGGGCGAAAGCCTGACGCAGCGACGCCGCGTGGAGGATGAAGGTCTTCGGATTGTAAACTTCTGTTAAGTGGGAAGAAAGAGCTGTTTTTAATAGAAGCAGTTAATGACGGTACCATTAAAGAAAGCACCGGCTAAACTCGTGCCAGCAGCCGCGGTAATACGAGTGGTGCAAGCGTTATTCGGAATCATTGGGCGTACAGGGTGTGTAGGCGGCATGTTAAGTCTGTTGTTAAAGACTCCGGCCTAACCGGAGATAGGCAGCGGAAACTGGTGTGCTAGAGGGTGGAAGAGAGAAGTGGAATTCTCGGTGTAGCGGTAAAATGCGTAGATATCGAGAGGAACACCGATGGCGAAGGCAGCTTCTTGGTCCATTCCTGACGCTGAAACACGAAAGCGTGGGGAGCAAACAGGATTAGATACCCTGGTAGTCCACGCTGTAAACGATGATCACTAGACGTTGGTTCTGTTTTACGGAATCAGTGTCGCAGCTAACGCGTTAAGTGATCCGCCTGGGGAGTACGGTCGCAAGATTAAAACTCAAAGGAATTGACGGGGGTCCGCACAAGCGGTGGAACATGTGGTTTAATTCGACACTACGCGAGGAACCTTACCTAGGTTTGACATGTACCTGACAGTCGTAGAAATACGATCTTTTAGGCTTCGGTCTAGACAGGTACACAGGTGCTGCATGGCTGTCGTCAGCTCGTGTCGTGAGATGTTTGGTTAAGTCCTCTAACGAGCGCAACTCTTACTGTCAGTTGCTACTGCGCAAGCGGAGCACTCTGATGGAACTGCCTGGGAAACCAGGAGGAAGGTGGGAATGACGTCAAGTCAGCATGGTCCTTATGCCTAGGGCTACACACGTGTTACAATGGCCAGTACAAAGGGCTGCTAACCTGTGAAGGGGAGCTAATCCCATAAAACTGGTCTAAGTTCAGATTGCGGTCTGCAACTCGACCGCATGAAGTTGAAATCGCTAGTAATCGCGTATCAGCAACGACGCGGTGAATACGTTCTCGGGCCTTGTACACACCGCCCGTCACACCACGAAAGCTGTCTGTACCCAAAACCGTCTTAGCTAACCTGAAAAGGGGGCGGGCGTCTAAGGTATGGGGAGTGATTGGGGTGAAGTCGTAACAAGGTAGCTGTAGGAGAACCTGCGGCTGGATCACCTCCTTTCGAGGGAGATTCAATGGAAATCGAAAGATTGCCATTACATATTCAATTAATTTTGAATTTTAGGTGTGTTATAAGCACTAAAGAGGTATTGTGTGGATGGTAGGCATCCCTATTTTAGTACATTGTGAAAGTTCTGGGCCTATAGCTCAGCTGGTTAGAGCACCCCGCTGATAACGGGGAGGTCAGTCGTTCAAGTCGACTTAGGCCCACCAGTATATCGGTTTTTAGGTGGGCATGGTCAGTAGAACGAAAGAATCTTCTCCGTTGAGCATCTGGTAGAAAATGTTTTCGGGGATGTAGCTCAGTTGGTAGAGCGTCCGCTTTGCACGCGGAAGGTCAGCGGTTCGAATCCGCTCATCTCCACCAACTTTATGTATTTTCATAGTTATTGTTTTCCTTATGTATATGCTAGATAAAAAAATTCTTGTGATCTTTGAAATATTTGCACGTGAGTATCCAAATTTTAGAATAACAGGGTAACCAATACAAATTTGTGATTAATTAGAAAGGGCTTTTTGGTGGATGCCTTGGTATCAAGAGACGATGAAAGAGGTGGAAGACTGCCATAAGCTTCGGGGAGCTGTCAAACAAGCATTGATCCGAAGATCTCTGAATGGGGAAACCCGGCTTGGTAAACCCAAGTCATTCTTATCTGAATTCATAGGGTAAGAAGGTGAACGGCGTGAACTGAAACATCTAAGTAGCGCCAGGAAAAGAAAACGAAGTGATTCCCTAAGTAGTGGTGAGCGAAAGGGGAAGAGCCTAAACCTATATCATGTAAAAGCCTGTGTGCGTTGTGATATGGGGGTAGCGGGATATACACGCTCAGGATACGCAGATCCTGGATTGTTCATAATCACTGTAGCTGAATGTTCTGGAAAGGACGGCCAAAGAAAGTGACAGCCTTGTAAGCGAAACGCTGATTATGTCAATGGTGTATACACCCAAGTACCACGAAGCACGTGAAATTTCGTGGGAATCTGCCCAGACCATTGGGTAAGGCTAAATACTACTTGATGACCGATAGTGAACTAGTACCGTGAGGGAAAGGTGAAAAGAACCCCGGGAGGGGAGTGAAATAGAAACTGAAACCAGAAGTCTACAATCGGTGGAAGCGCAGTATACGTACGCGCGACCACGTACCTTTTGCATAATGAGCCAACGAGTTACACCTATGCTGCAAGGTTAAGCTTAGAAAGAGCGGAGCCGTAGCGAAAGCGAGTCTGAATAGGGCGTTAGTAGCATGGGGTAGACCCGAAACCTAGTGAGCTATCCATATCCAGGGTGAAATCTCGGTTACACGAGATGGAGGCCCGAACCGGTGTGTGTTGAAAAATGCTCGGATGAGGTGTGGATAGGGGTGAAAGGCTAATCAAACTGGGAAATAGCTGGTTCTCCCCGAAATATATTTAGGTATAGCCTTGCTTGTTTCGTTATGGTGGTAGAGCACAGTTGGAATCTTGGGGGCGCAAGCTTACCGGAATCTTACTAACTCCGAATGCTGTAACGGTAAAAAAGCAGGAGACAGACTGTGGGGGATAAGCTTCATAGTCGAGAGGGAAACAGCCCAGACCATCAGTTAAGGTCCCAAAATATTCGCTAAGTGGGAAAAGAAGTGGAAATCCTCAGACAGCCAGGAGGTTGGCTTGGAAGCAGCCATCCTTTAAAGAAAGCGTAACAGCTCACTGGTCGAGTGTTTCTGCACTGAAGAACGAACGGGGCTAAGCGAATTACCGAAGCTATGGCTTGTGTTGACCTACGGGTCAATACAGGGGTAGGGGAGCGTTCTCTAATAGATACAAGCATGACCGTAAGGACGTGTGACGTTGATTAGAGAAGTGAATATGTTGGTATAAGTAACGAAAAAATAGGTGAAATTCCTGTTCGCCGCAAGTCTAAGGTTTCCGTGAGAACGGTTCATCCGCTCAGGGTTAGTCGATACCTAAGCCGAGGCCAATTGGAGTAGGCGATGGACAGCAGGCTAAATATTCCTGCACCGCATTCTGGTGTTTGAGTGAAGGAGTGACGCAGTAGGGTAGGTCGACTTGGTGTATGGATGCCAAGATAACCACAAAGAGGGATTCCATAGGTAAATCCGTGGAGTCATTAACCTTGAAGTGTTATGTGCACATCAATTCTTAGGAAAAGATGTGTTCGATTGATCCCACACTGACAAGAAAAACTTCTAGCGAATCAGAATGTGATCGTACCGCAAACCGACACAGGTAGACGGGCAGAGTATGCTCAGGCGTTGAGATAATTATCATTAAGGAACTCGGCAAAATAGCTCCGTAACTTCGGGAGAAGGAGTGCCTATATTGTTATCGAGGTAATACTTGAGAAGCATTGTCAGGTTTCAACAAAGAGGCCCAACCGACTGTTTAACAAAAACACAAGGCTCTGCGAACTCGTAAGAGGATGTATAGAGTCTGACGCCTGCCCAGTGCCGGAAGGTTAATAGGAGGGGTTAATTCGTAAGGATGAAGCTCTGAATTGAAGCCCCGGTAAACGGCGGCCGTAACTATAACGGTCCTAAGGTAGCGAAGTCCCTTGTCGGGTAAGTTCCGACCCGCATGAATGGCGTAACGAGTTGGGCGCTGTCTTAATGATACACTCAGTGAATTTGTAGTGCCGGTGAAAATGCCGGCTACCCGCGACTGGACGGAAAGACCCCGTGCACCTTTACTACAACTTGGCATTGATTTTTGGATTGATTTGTGTAGGATAGGCGGGAGACGTTGAAGCCGAGGCGCTAGCTTCGGTGGAGTCAACCTTGAAATACCGCCCTCATCAATTTGAAGATCTAACTTCGTACCGTAATCCGGGCGGAGGACATTGTCTGGTGGGTAGTTTGACTGGGGTGGTCGCCTCCTAAAATGTAACGGAGGCGTTCAAAGGTTCCCTCATGACGAATAGAAATCGTCGGTAGAGCGTAAAAGTACAAGGGAGCTTGACTGCGAGACATACAGGTCGAGCAGGTGCGAAAGCAGGATTTAGTGATCCAGTGGTTCCATATGGAAGGGCCATTGCTAAACGGATAAAAGGTACGCCGGGGATAACAGGCTGATCTCCTCTAAGAGTCCACATCGACGAGGAGGTTTGGCACCTCGATGTCGGCTCATCACATCCTGGGGCTGAAGAAGGTCCCAAGGGTCTGGCTGTTCGCCAGTTAAAGTGGTACGCGAGCTGGGTTCAGAACGTCGTAAGACAGTTCGGTCCTTATCCGTCGTGGGCGTAGGATACTTGAGGGAAGCTGTCCCTAGTACGAGAGGACCGGGATGGGGAAACCGCTGGTGTTCCAATTGTTCTCCAAGAGCAACGTTGGGTAGCTAAGTTTCTAAGAGATAACCGCTGAAAGCATCTAAGTGGGAAGCTCGCCCCAAGATTAGGTATCCCGCGGAGAGGAAACTCTCTGCATTAAGACCCCTTGAAGACTACGAGGTTGATAGGTTGGGTGTGTAAGTACAGTAATGTATTTAGCTAACCAATACTAATAGGTCGAATGTTTTAATCACGTTTTAAAAATTTTGTTACACTGTTGATGTAGCTCGAGTGCAAATATTTCTTCACAAGAGAAAAATTTGAAATTTTTTCAGAAAAAACCTGAAATTAAAAATTTCTGGTGGGTATAGCTGTAAGGAAACACCCGTTCCCATTCCGAATACGGCAGTTAAGCTTACAGCGCCGATGATACTTGGCTGGAGACGGCCCGGGAAAGCAGGTACCGCCAGGCTAAATATAAAGACCCAAGAATTCTAAGGAATTTCTTGGGTCTTTTTTTTATTGCATACCTCAAATCAACCTTCTTTTGTTTAGTAAGATTTACTGGTGTTTTGGCCTTGTTTACTTTTATATGTTTACTTTGTTGTACCAACTATAGCTTGACATGTGAGCATCTATGAAAAACTATGGGTGTACTTTTTAACTAAAAATTCTTTAGCTGCTTTTGCTTTGGCTAAGCTGTCTATAAGTGATTTTAATTCTGCTACTGTACCTTCTAGTGTTTCAAGAGGCTGTATTAATTCAATTAAATATTCGCCAGGTCTAAAAAAATAGATACCGATATTTTTGCGTACTCCCTGAAGTTCTTCTTGAATAGCTCTTGCTTTTGAAGATAATTTTTTTGTTTCATCTAAAAATGCTGCTCCAAAAGGTTGTGCTGCTCGTGATAATTGGTCATATTCTGAAGATAGTTGTGCTATTGAATGTTGAATAGCCCGAATTGTATCTTGTGCTCGACCAATGATGTTGATTGCATTTGATTCAGTGGAGGTTGTCGTTGAGTGCTCTTCACTCCCATACATGGTTGTGATTAAACTCATAAAACAAATAGTGAATAGAATTTCTTTCATGTTGTGTAGTTTCCTTTCCTAAAATATTAATAATTCATTACGTTCAATGTACGTATAATCGTGCAAGGTATCAATGACTTTAAAAAAGATGCCGGATCTATTTGATTATTTCTATTCATATTATTGTAGTTTTTTATGTATGATGATGCAGAAGTATTGTGACGATGGTCATCTTCAATGTTAATATGCGTAGGATGTGCAACTATGATCAGTAGATGTAGATACGCTTTGCTAAGCGTACTCATTGTGGTGTTTGGAGGGTGTAATATAATGGAAAAGAAAATTGAAATACCAGCTACTCATCAAGAAAAAGCAACATTTGCAGGGGGCTGTTTTTGGTGTTTGAGTGCAGCATTCAAGGATATTCCTGGTATTGTGGATGTTGTATCAGGATACACAGGAGGCACTACTAAAAATCCTACCTATGAAGTAATCTCATCTGGGTCTACGGGTCATTATGAAGCAGTACAAGTTACGTATGACCCGACCATGATTTCATATTCAGCCTTGCTTGATTTGTTTTGGCATTCTATAGATCCTATGGATCAAGAAGGTCAATTTGCTGATAAGGGGACTCAATATCGTACCGCTATATTTTACCATACTCAGGAGCAACAACAAAGAGCTCGAGATTCTAAAATGCGACTTGAAAATTCAGGAAAATTTTCTAAACCGCTTGCAACCAAGATTTTGCCAGTAGCCGAGTTTTATCCAGCAGAAGAGTATCATCAGGATTTTCAGTTAAAGAATCCCGAGAGATATCAAGCATACAAAAAAGGTTCTTTACGTGAGCAAAAGCTTAATGAAATCTGGAAGAAAGAATCAAAAGACGCATTAAAAATTAAGTTGACTCCTTTGCAATATCATGTGACCCAAAAATGTGGTACAGAACTGCCTTTTGCAAATGAATACTGGAACAATAAACGTGAAGGAATCTATGTTGATCGAGTTTCTGGTGAACCGTTATTTAGTTCTCTTGATAAATTTGATTCTAGTACTGGATGGCCAAGTTTTACAAAGCCACTCGAGAATGCAAATGTTGTAGAAAAAAAAGAAGATGGTCCATTAGGACGTATTGAAGTTAAAAGCACAGTAGCAGGTTCCCATTTAGGACATCGTTTTGATGATGGGCCAGAACCAACTGGACAGCGCTATTGCATAAATTCTGCTTCATTACGATTCATACCAAAAGAAGATCTTGAAAAAGAAGGGTACGGCTCCTATAAATCATTGTTTAAATAAAAAATTCTGTAACAATAGATATGTTGTGAAAGTTGAAGATATTTTGTCTTAAGGTTAGTGCATGAGTTTATTCATCTCTTTATCAGTTGAGCTTGGAGAATTATAGATGAAAAAATCATCGTCAAGAATGATTAATTTGGTATTGGGTCTTTTGGGATTTGTAGTAACTGGCATATTGATTATTAATGGTCTGCATAAAGGCTTTACTTTAGCGAATATGCTGCAATTTTGGGGCGGTCTTATGATAAGTATAGGTTTTTTATTGCAGGGAATCTATGAGCCTGCTCCATGGTATTCACTTATCATGTTTCAGCTTGGAGGAGCTTTGTATATAGCTCCTATTTGTTTGAATCAATTTGAAAACATGACATTCATGAGTGTTGCATTTGGCTTATTTGTTTCAGCTATTGTTGCTGTACTCATTTTTGATAGTATAAAAAAAATTATGTTACATTATACACAGATTACAAATGATTAATAGGTTATATAGGTTGATATGTTGCGTAATTTCAGGTCAAACAGTTAACGTATAATTTCAGTTATGATGCTTCTCTGAAAGATATATAGACATTACATTGCACCAGAACCAAGCAGCAATCAAGATAACGATACAAGCAGAGAAATTTGATAACATTGCCATTGGGTACATTCTGAACATCGCTTGTTGACCCAAATTAAGGATTAATGCAGTCCCTGTGACCCAAGGAGTTGCTGCCGGTATATAGGCAAGCAAACTATAATAACTTATTATCAAAAATAAGCCCACAATAAATCCCGAAAAAACCCAATATTGTAATGTCAAGATTGGCTGAGTGCCCATGATAATAAATCCTAAGACAATCATAATAAGAATCTGAAAAGCATTCCCTTTTTTAGTTTTGTTAAACATGTTCAAACTATGAATCATTAATAAAATAGTTATCGTATATATGATGAACGTAAAGAGAGCATCAAGAATCACTGCAACAGCGGGAATATGAGCACCAAAACTGGTTATGTCACCCCACAATGGTTCTAGTGCTGGTCCATATTTTTTCAAGATCGAGATCAAAGCGCCCCAACAAAGACCAATAGCGATGCCTAGCAAAGCTTTTCCAGTTCCATTGATGTTACCAACTGATCTTGTCAATGTAGTCAAAAATATGATGATGAAAGTATAAAGCGCTGCCATAAAAATCCAGCTAAGAGCCGTACTACCAAGAAGTCTAAATATCTGGTGTAGATAGGGTTCTTGCGCATTGAGAAGCATTGCCATCAGAGTAGGCCAGTTGTTTACAAATTTCAGTATCAAAAGCGTGATTAGAGCTCCAAAGAGAGCTATTGCATATACTTGACTTGTATAAAGACGAAAACGCCTAAATAAGACAAGAAAAGCTATGAATGCAAGAGCAAAAAATAGACTATAACAAACAAGATGGATAAGCCCAAAAATTGCGCGATCAGTATCTTGCGAGCGAACCCATTCCTCAGGGACGTGAACATAGCGACAATGATCTGTCAGTTCATCGCCAGCTATGGTTATGAGAATGCGTGCTTGGCCTTCATTGATAGGGAAATTTTTGTTGTCAGCGAATGTGAAGTTCCAATCAAGCCGTTCAGGTTGTTTTGATGATAGAGCTGAAATTTCTTTAAAAGTTTCTGGTTCACGTTGATAGATATCGCGCAATGCCTGTTGAGCTACCATGCGGGCTTCTGTTTCTGAAAGTTGCTTGCCATGGCGCTCTTCGGGTAATGTATGTTGAATTCGTAATATAGTTGAATCTGCAAGGGAAACAAAATATTCTTCAGCCCGATCTTTCACTGACCCATCAAATCGCATGAATCGTATTGCCCAATGTGGCGGTTGAAGGTATGTCCCCAGGAGAGCATTGTACAATGCTTGACCCCCTTTTTGCCAAATAAATCTGTGCTGATCAGTAGAACTTGCTCCTGGCAATTGATGAGTAAGAGTTGGTGAATTGAAAGAAAGCACATTGGAAAGAACTGTCCAGGTATTGCCGAGCTTAATAGAATGTTTTGCTAATTCTTGGCGGCTTTTCTGAATTGCATCTTGTCTGTTGATAGTGAGTGCTGGAACATCCGCTGAAAATCGTGTACACAGCAACCAAACAGCAAAGCCTGCTATGCCGGCGCCAATAATTGAATACGTAAATAATGGAGAAAAAATACGGATTTGTGTGTATTGTTCCGATCTTTTAGGTTGGGGTTCACCGGTTGGTACTGCTTGCCAGGAACTATTATAATCAGAATATGGTAATTCATGCCAACAGCCATTTTGCATTCTGCGAACTATGATTATTACGAGTGGTATCAGGCCTATGAGAATAATAAAAAGCTTATTGATCCATGCGTAAGGTGCATACGAAATAAAGATAGGCAGGGCGAACCAAACTAAGTCATACACAGCATGAGAAATAATGCCAATCAACAAGCCAAACTTCAAATATACAATACCCATAAGAGTAGAAAAAATAACAAGCTCTACAAGCCGTGCATAAGCGGGTTCTGTGGCATAATTAGCGTGAGCAGCGCCAAAAATGAGAATTTGTATAATGAATGCTGCAGCTATCCACCAATTTTGTTTGCCGTAACGTCGGCCAAGAAGTATTGCTGCTGCCAATGGGAATGCTCGGAACAGACATTCTTCTAAAAAACCGGCTGATAATGAGGGAGCAACAGCATTTACCCATGGAAAATAACAGGCAAGAATATTAGGATCAGTAAGTTGGCAAGCAGGCGTCCACCAGCCAAAGTAACGCATAGTGATACGATAAAAAATGATGACATCAGCAAAACAAAGAGGAACTAGCAGATAAGCAGCTAGAGTTCGTCCTAATACCTGCCATGAAGATCCAGAGTGCAGCGTCCAGGTTTTCCACAATTGTCCCTGATGGCCCAATGCAAGACGTGTCAGGCTTTCGGCAATCATAAAAATAGTTGTGTTAAAAGTCAAAGTGAAGACAAAGCCCAATACAATTAGAAAGAGACATTGAATGATGAAAGTATGTACGGGCATGGTTGTTATATAATTAAACCACAAAAGAGGAAAATTACTTAATGATGCGCATGCTGTTAATATTGCAGTAATGAAACCCCAAATTAAAGGGGTCTTCCAGATGATATATTTTTTGCGTGATAAAAAATAGAGTCCCACAAGCCCTATACCTAAGATGTACAAAAGCATCATGGCGAGCTGAGCAGCATGAGCAACGGTATTATTGGCAGATCGCATTTCTTGATAATGATGAATGAATTCTTCTGGAACTTTTACAAAATGAGTAAGTTCAGTGAGTTTTTCACCACTGACGACAAGGCGAAGTCTATAGAAAGCCTTGCCTATTTTAATATTAGGTCTTTCATATACAAATGTATGGTCTATGCGGCCATTTGGGCGTGTTTCTTTTGAAGTTTCTACTTGGGCATATTCATCAAAATTAATATTCAAAAAACTGTTGGCTTGTTGTCGAGCAATAACTTCTGCCTGCGCAGGGGTGAGTGATGCCCCGGGTATTTCTTCTGCTATAGTCTCAACAAATCCATAGGGAGTACCATCTGGTTTGAATTTTACAATAAGCTCATGAGTTTCAAAAGGCTTTACGTGGCGGACCTGCCATGTATAAGGTGAATATAAGGAGCCGGTAACCATCATGTTATAAGCATCAGCTCCTCCAGCTTCAAGCTCTACGTAGGTTTGTACAGTACTATCAGTATCAAACATAGCTGCTTGTCTATATTCTGAAGGTCCTAAATTAAATTGTTGAGCGAGGATGGCTGCTTGTTGCAAAGCGCTTGATCGTGACATGCGGATATCGAGGTTAACTATAGGAAACGCCCGAGAAAAATAGCGAAATGAAAATAATGCCGCTGCGATACTTGATAAAAAAAAGAGACTCCAGAAAACTGTTTTGCAAGAGATTGTCTTCATTACGACTCCTATGCGTTCTATGATTATCAATAATAACAATATATCTAGTTTGCCCAGGCGTTCTATCGGTTGTCAACGTTTCGTTGTGGCAACGTTATTAGTTCCCTCTATACAAGCTGTCATTGAGCTTGAGCTGACCAGAATCGTGTTATCGATTGCAGCTATTGTTTTTGACAAATAATAATTTTGTTAAATTATTTCAAAAATTGTTTCCAATTATTCTTGAAATAGCCCTAAAAGTTCATAAACATTGTTAAAGTGTCTAACGCTGCATGAGGTTTTTTCGGTTTTTTGATTTTTGGCAACCAGAAGTTGTCCTATGCCGAACTTTTCTGCTTCACGTACGAGTATATTAATCTGATTGATTGGCTGAATCTGACCGGTAAGGTTGATTTCACCCAATGCGATAGATTTTTGTGGTAACGGCTGTTGAAAATAGCTAGAAAGCAGTGCCAATGCAATGCCAAGGTCTGTTGAACTATCTTTGATTTTAAACCCCCCGCTTACTTTAAAAAATATATCTTGGTTTGAAAGTCTTATATGGAGATATTTTTCCAATATGGCGGCAATAAGGACAACCTGTTTTTGGTCAACACCAGAAACTACTCGTTGAGGAATTCCAAACTTTGAATCAATAGTGAGGGCCTGCAGTTCAAGAAGTAAAGGTCGAGAACCCTCGATGAAACTGATAAGCACCGATCCTGGTGCGTGATTGATTTCTGCTATCAGGTGTTCGTTAATGTTTCTGACTTCTTCAAGTCCTGAAGAACGCATTTCAAAAAAACCGATCTCATTGATCGTGCCGAACCGGTTTTTAACTGATCTCAAAATTCGCGTTTGCCAACGATCTTCGCCTTGCAAATAAAAGACTCCATCGACCATATGTTCTAATGTTTTAGGGCCTGCAATCATGCCATCTTTGGTTATGTGGCCGCTCATGAGGACAGCGACCTCATATTCTTTTGCCAAGCGCATGAGCTGAAACGTTGCGTCGCGTAACTGATTAATACTTCCTTGTACATATTTTGATTCTTGACTAAAGCAATTTTGAATCGAATCGATAATAAGTATGTCAGGTTTGTTAGTGCGTCCGTGCTCAAGGATAGTTTCAAGATCAGCATTGTCGGAAAATAAAAGCTTGGATTTCATTCCTGTCGTACGCTTGGCACGTAAAGTGACCTGCTGTAGCGATTCTTCGGTAGAAAAATAATGAACTATATGATGTTCAGCTAGTTTATCGCAAATCTGTAACAGCAATGTTGATTTACCTATTCCTGGGTCACCGGTTAAGATAAGCAAAGATCCCGGCATAATCCCCCCACCAAGAACACGATCCCATTCATCAATTCCAGAGCACATTCGTTCGCGAGGTTCGCTGTTGACCGTCGCCAGATGTACAAGATGTACTGATTTATTGCCGGAGTGACTTGTTTTTTTACCTTTAGGTAAGGGTGATTCTTCTTGAAAACTATCCCAGGCATGACAACCAGGGCAGCATCCAATCCATTTGATTGACTTGTAATTGCATTCGCAGCAAATAAACGTGCCGTTGCGCGTACTCATTATTGAAGCCAACTAAATTTTTGTATTGCAGGGGGGACCTGTTCGATGGTGTAGCATGTGCGGCAGCGTGCTTGGTAGCTTTCTTGGGCTCCTATAAGGATAATAGGATCAGTATATTTAGCGGGCTTGCCATCGATCAATCGTTGGCTGAATGGGGCGTCTTTGCCACAGATGGCGCAAATTGCTTTGAGCTTCATTACCTCATCAGCTAGGGTCAGTAAAGTTGGCATGGGTCCAAAAGGAATACCCTTGAAATCAAGGTCCAACCCAGCTGCTATTACACGTTTTCCAGAATGTACAAGTTCGTCAATAACATAGACAACACTATTTGCGAAAAACTGTACTTCGTCAATTCCTATAACGTCGACGCCACCTTTTTTGACAAATTCAAGGATACGTTCAGGAGTGTCAATTGCCTGCGCATCAATTTTGTCGCCAGTATGAGATGCGACACAATCGAATGAAAAGCGATTGTCTAGAGCATGTTTAAAGGTCATAACCCGTTGTTTGGCAATAATTGCGCGGCGTAGACGCCTGATCAGCTCTTCACTTTTACCAGAAAACATAGGGCCACAAATAATTTCTAGTTTACCTGTGGTAAGAACTTCTTGTACAGCGCCCGGGAATTCTTTTGAGGCGGTCACGGTTATGCTCCTTTATAAAAGGTTCGTTATCTGTCATAATATGTTTAGCATAAAGCCTTACATAAATTTTTTCAAAAAAGTATGAAATTATGAAATTAAATGCCTATGTTGCCCATGCCGGTATCTGTTCTCGGCGGAAGGCAGCTGACTTGATTAAGAGTGGATCGGTTGCCGTCAACAGGAAAGTTCTAGTTGACCCTTCCTATGATGTGAGTCATGAAGACAATGTTACTGTTTTTGGTCGGTCTATAAAAGTCGAGCAAAAAATCTATATTATGCTCAATAAGCCTAAAGGTTATGTAACAACCGCTTCCGATGAACTTGGCAGAAATACTGTTTTAGACCTACTTGGCGAATCGGTTAAAGAACGCTTATATCCGGTAGGGCGCCTTGATCGGGATACTACAGGATTGTTGTTGTTAACAAATGACGGTGATCTTGCATTTAAACTGGCCCACCCCAGATATCAAGTATCAAAGTCTTATCAAATAACTCTCGAAAAAGATTTAACCGATGAATCTATAGCTAGGATAAAACGAGGTGTTTATCTGGAGGATGGTAAAGTTCAGATTGATGAATTGAGTTTTTGTTCCCCCAGAAGCAGACTTGCTTTTCGCGTTGTGCTTCATAGTGGCAAAAAAAGAATTATCCGGAGATTGTTTGAAGCATTAGGCTATACGGTCAAAGTTCTCGACAGAGTTACGTATGCAGGGTTGCCTTTAAAAGGTCTGGCACGTGGTCAATGGCGCTATTTATCTAAAACCGAGGTTCAACAACTAGAAAAAATTGTCTCAAAGTCTTACTTGATCAACGACAAAATAAAGCGTTAGAAGAATTGATTGTCGCGCGTCCTCTCTATAATCAGATTTTTTTCTTTACATTCACCAATCTGTATTATACGATAGCACTGTCATGAAATAACTTTTTATGCGGGAATAGCTCAATTGGTAGAGCATCGCCTTCCCAAGGCGAGGGTCGCGGGTTCAAGTCCCGTTTCCCGCTCCATTCTTTTTTTACCTAAATTTTAATAAAGTCTTTAAAATAAACTGTTTTTGTTCTTGTCTAAAAGCAAAAACTTGTGATACTCTATACATGTTTTTCAAATGGAGGTCATTAGGTTGCATGTAAAAATTATCAAAATTCTAGGAAAAACCGATGGCCGAAGATCATATAATCATCGAGCAGTCACGCGCATTACATGGTACTGTTGAACTTGCGGGTGCAAAAAATGCCGTACTTGTTATTATGGCATCACTTATTTTAACTGATGGTAAATCTGTCTTGACCAACGTGCCAGCAAATGATGATGTATGGCAAATGATTAAGTTGTTACGAGACTTAGGTGCAGTTATAACATTTGATCCTGAAAATCATCGGTTAGAGGTTGATACGCGCCTTATTACTAAATTCAGTGTGCGTGCAGAAGTAATGAAAAAAATGCGGGCGTCAGTTCTAGTTATGGGCCCATTGCTTGCACGTTTTGGTAGATCTGACATAGCATTACCTGGCGGGTGTGTTATCGGGTCGCGTCCTATCGATTATCACATTAATGGGTTTAAGCGTATGGGTGTTGAGATTGATATTGATGGTGAATATTTGACTGCCCATGCCACTGAACTTAAAGCGAATAAAATTGTGTTGGAATATCCAAGTGTTGGTGCGACTGAAAACTTGATGATGGCAGCAGCATTGACAAGAGGGACTACCAGAATTGTTAATGCTGCACTTGAGCCTGAAGTTATTGATCTTATGAATATTCTTAAAAAGATGGGTGCTCATATTGTCATCGAAGCACCAGCGACAGTGGTTATTGAGGGTGTCGAACTCTTGCGCCCAGTCGAACACGCAGTTATTTTTGATCGACTTGAAGCTGGATCTTTTCTTCTTGCCGCTGCAATGACCGGTGGATCAATTGAGGTACCTCAAGCACCGGCTTTTGCCATGGATATGTTCCTACTAAAACTTGAAGAAATGGGACATCAAGTTACTGTTGGAATAGACGGGATAGGTGTCTCGTTGCGTGCAACAAGATCGCCAAAAGCTGTATCATTTAAAACTGCTCCCTATCCAGGGTTTCCAACTGATCTACAGGCTCCTATGCTCGCGGCACAGTGTGTAGCTTCGGGTACCAGTACAATTTACGAAACGGTCTATGAGAATCGTCTTTTGCATGTTATGGAACTGCAAAAAATGGGTGCTCAGATCAAAATTGAACATAACAAAGCAACGATTATGGGTGTCGATAAGTTATATGGCGCCTCTGTCATTGCGACTGACATTCGAGCTTCATGTGCCCTCGTGCTGGCAGGTCTTGTTGCAAATGGTATTACCCGTATGTCGGGTATTAACCATCTTGCTCGGGGATATGAAGCAATGCCTCAAAAATTACAAAAATTGGGTGCCAATATCTGGTATGAAACGCAACTTCCCCAAGACATCAAACTACGCATGCCGATAAGTCAACTTGCATAAAAACGTTGTTCTTGATGACGTTGATCTATCAACCATTTGCCATGCCGCTGACAAGCTCGTTGATCTCTTTTGTGATCTTAGCTTGACGCAATTTGTTGTATTGGATTTTTGATAGTTCGAGTAATCCTTCCGCATTACGCGTTGAATTATCCATTGACAGAAAACGAGCTGCTTGTTCTGCTAGTAGAGATTGAAAAAGAATTTCATGCAGCTTTGCTTCAAGATAAAGATAGGCTAAATCATTTATAATTGATTGGGGTGTTTGTTCCCAGACATAATCATCGAACAATGGTTCCTCTTTTGGTTCCTGACTGGAAGTTTCTTGTGTGCCGAGAGGGAGCAATTGACTAATGACTGGTCTTTGTGCAAAAAAGGTTTTGAGCACATTGCTTATGACCGTAACACGAGAGTATGCGGTGCCATGTTTGCATAAAATCTCCGAGGTTCGTGCAACTATGCCCTTAATGCTTGTTGTGGTAAAAGTATTGGTCGAGTCAAGGAGAGTTCCATATTTTTTTTCTTTGATAAAGTCACATGTCCTCTTGCCAATCGCAATTATATGAGGATTGGCTCCCGGTTGCATATATCCTTCAAAAAGTTTAAAAAGATTCGAATTAAAGCTTCCGCAAAGTCCTTTTTGCGAACCGACAAGTATAATTAACTCAGGTGATTGTGGCGAGATGTGTCTTGCAAGTGGATCGAAACTTTCCGGTATTTGAGTGCGGATGTGTTGGTAAAGTTCTTCGACCTGTTTGTTATACTCTTTAACGAGGACTTCTTTATGCTTAAGTCTAGAATGTCCAGACATAGCAATCAGACGCATCGCATTAGTAATTTTACGAATAGTTTCAATAGTTTTAATGCGTCGGCGCATCTGAATTAATTGAGACATGGAAACACCTTTATTCTTGAGCAAGAAAAATCCTTACTACTTTTAATATTACAGATCTTTTGTCTATTTTCAATGGCATTAAAGGTGAATTTCTTTTAATTATCCACTATTTTACATTAAACTGTGTCTTGTACATATATATAAGGAAGGTATAGGGATTGGGATGGTCATAATTATTGATGGATATAATCTATTGAAGCAGCTAGATCCAGGTGCCTATATCGAAGATAGGGCCAAAGATCATCTTGCTAGATCTCTTGGAGCCTATATTAAACGGCGAGGACATACTATATTACTTATTTTTGATGGAGGAATCTATCCTTGGCCTATACAGGAATCTAAGGCAGGTATCATGATATTATATGCAGGCCACAAAAGAACGGCAGATGATTATATAAAACTCTATATTGCCGAGCATCAGAAAGATGATCTCTTATTAGTCTCTTCAGATCGGGAGCTATGTCTTTGGGCGTCCAAATATGACTGTGCCTCCATGAATTCTTTGCCTTTTTATTCTATTATTAAGGATACTCTTGAACATAAGGATAAGCCTTCAAGAAAGTTGGAGACTGTTGTAAAAACGACGACAACCGAAGATCCCTTTTTAGATGCCCTCATGGAGGATGCCAAGACTGATATATATATAAAAGAAGATGACTGGCTAGAGTTAACTTCAAAAATTAAGCATAACCGTGAATCGAAAATTGACCGGTTGCTTCGTAAAAAGATTGAAAAATTATGAACAAAACACAAGATAATACAATTCTTTATGGATTGGATCAAGTCAGTCAGGTAGCCGCATATATTAGGCGATTGATGCCTATTTGTTCCGTTATTACCTTCACAGGGCCGCTCGGTGCGGGAAAAACCACCATAATACGGGAGCTGTTGCATCAAGTTGGTGTTCAAGAACCGATAACAAGTCCAACTTTTACCTATATGAATGTATATACTAATAAGCTGGGTCAAAAGTTTTATCATTTTGATCTCTATCGTATTGATAGCCTGGATGCATTTTGTGAGGCAGGGTTTGACGAATATCTGTATCAGCCTCATAGCTGGGCATTGATAGAGTGGCCTGAGCATATCATGTCAATTCTCACTCATGATGTCTGCCATCTTGTACTCGATTATGTAGATAATAAGCGCAAAATAAGTCATATAAGGGGCTAATCTTGCGCCCCTAAAAGCAGCCTTTTTGGGTTGAGCTTAATGAAGTATATGAGCGCTCGATCAGTGCAGAACAAAAAATTTTCTAAAAAAATATCAAAAGAAAGTTGAAATCAGTCAAAAAAAACAATATCATATGCATATACATTAGTAGGTTTTGACATCATGTGGCGAGATTCCCGAGCGGTCAAAGGGGGCGGACTGTAAATCCGTTGTCTCAGACTTCGAAGGTTCGAATCCTTCTCTCGCCACCAGAAAAAATGTGAAGGTGCGGGAATAGCTCAATTGGTAGAGCGGCAGCCTTCCAAGCTGCAGGTTGCGGGTTCGAGACCCGTTTCCCGCTCCAGATAGTGAAATTGAAGCTGGCGTAGCTCAGTTGGTAGAGCAGCTGATTTGTAATCAGCAGGTCACTGGTTCAAGTCCAGTCGCCAGCTCCATAAATTAAACAGCGGGTTTTTGCAATAAAAAGTTGTTTTTTTAAATTTTTTATTTAATCTATAATAGATCAGGGATTAGGTTTGAGGCCCACGTAGCTCAGTCGGTAGAGCACTTCCTTGGTAAGGGAGAGGTCATCGGTTCAATCCCGATCGCGGGCTCCAGCTTTTATATGATGGTTAAGGAACAGTTGTATAGGACGTCATGGCAAAAAATAGAGTTACAACACATTTATCATGTGAAAATTGCAAGGAAAGAAACTATTCGCAGGTTGTTTCTAAAAAGCGAAAAGTCGGATCCTTGGTTTTGAAAAAGTTTTGTTCGCGCTGTCGCATTCATACGTCACATAAAGAAACTAAATAGGTGTATGATAGGCCAGTAGCTCGAATTGGTAGAGCGGCAGTCTCCAAAACTGCGGGTTGGGGGTTCGAATCCCTCCTGGCCTGCCATAAAACGCGAGTTGTTGCTAAATTGGAAGATCGAGGGTTGTGATAACACATGTGAATTAGTGGAAAAACGGATGAATATAATATCAAGTTCTAAGCAATTTCTGCATGAAGTGCGCGTTGAAATGTCAAAGGTCATCTGGCCTAGCTGGGATGAGTTTGTAGGTTCAACTATTGTTGTTTTATTTTTAGTCGCATTTTTTGCAATTTATCTGGGCCTCCTAGATGCAGTACTATCTGGAATTATCCGATATATCTTTAAAATTTCTATTTAATGGTAGGCAAGGTTTATGAAACGCTGGTATGTAACCCAAGTGTATGCAGGATACGAAGAGCCCATTAAAAAAGATCTTATTCGTCGGATTAAAGAGTCAGGCCTAGAGGATTTAGTTGGTGAAATTTTGATTCCTTCGGTTAAGCTTAAGCAGTTTTTTGCAGTTGAAGAAGAGCAAGATGAGCAGCTTTTTCCAGGCTATATGCTTATTGAAATGGAGTTGACACCAGAGACTCAACGGTGTGTTTTGGCAAATCCACGTATTTTTAAGTTTTTGGGCGGTAAAGAACCTGTTCCGCTAACAAAAAAAGAAATCGATCGTGTGCTTGCCCAGGTCAAGGGTGAAGTCGCTGTAGTAGCTAAAAAGAGTGATTTGGTTATAGGTGGCGAAGTCACGATCAAGGAAGGGCCGTTTGAAAGCTTTGTTGGTGTAGTTGATAAAATTGATGAAGAAAATGAAAAGCTTACCGTTATGGTAAGTATTTTTGGCAGAATGACTCCTGTAGAATTGAGTTTTAATCAAGTTAAACAATGATTAGGTGGTTTTACCATGGCAAAAGTAGTCAAAACGAAAATTAAGCTACAAATTCCTGGTGGGGCTGCGACCCCAGCGCCTCCTGTTGGCTCGTCCTTGGGACAACATGGCGTTAATATTATGGAATTTTGTAAGCAATTTAATGCCAGAACGGCCGACCGACGAGGCGAAACGGTTCCTGTCCAAATAACTGTGTATGAGGATAGAACCTTTGATTTTATTATTAAAACGCCGCCGGTAACTGAGTTGATAAAGAAAAAAATCAAGATTGATAAAGGTTCTTCAAGGCCCCACGAACAAAAGGTCGGTAAAATTTCGTGGCGAGATATTGAGGATATTGCCAAGATCAAGCTTCCTGATCTAAACGCTTTTGACATAGAGCAGGCAAAAAAGATAGTGGCAGGTAGTGCCAGAAGTATGGGTGTTGATGTAGTTGACTAAGTAGAGGTTATTGGGAACAAGTACGATGTCTAAGCATGGGAAAAAATACGAAAAAGCCCGACAACAAGTTCCGCCAGGCCAGGTATTTTCTGTAAAGGAAGCTTTGGCTAAAATGAAAGGATTGGCGTACGCCAAGTTCGACGAGACGGTTGATGTCGATGTTAATGTTGGTATCGATCCATCAAAAGGCGAGCAGGTAGTCCGCGGTTCTCTTGTTTTGCCTCATGGCCGTGGCAAACAAGTTAAAGTTCTTGTTTTTGCTAAAGGCGAATTTGCCGATCAAGCAAAAAAAGCCGGTGCCGATTATGTCGGAGCTGAAGATCTTATAGAAAAGATTAGCGGTGGCTGGATGGACTTTAATTTTGCTGTAGCTACGCCAGATCTTATGGGGCTTGTTGGTAAATTGGCAAAATTTCTTGGTCCAAGAGGATTGTTGCCTAATAAAAAGTTAGGTACAGTCACTTTTGAAGTAGGAAATGTTGTAACTGATTTAAAGCGTGGGCAGTTGTTCTTTAAGAATGACAAAAATGGTATAGTGCATTTTTCGATAGGCAAAGTTTCCTTTGATGAAAATAAGCTTTATGACAATCTCGTTACATTTATTAAGAGTTTGTCTTCCGCAAAGCCAGCTTCTTCCAAAGGTAAATTTCTTAAAAAGGTCACGGTTTCCTCAACTATGGGTCCTGGCTTTGCCGTAAGTCCGGATGAAATTTTACAGGCTTAATGAGGTGAAGTTATGAATCGACAAGAGAAAGAAACCGTTATTTCAGTCCTTAAAGAAGATTTTGCACATAGTACTGGGCTGTTTATTGTTGGCTATCGTGGTATGACAGTTGCTCAGATGCAAAATTTGCGTAAAAAGGTTCGTCAAAATCAAGGGCACCTAAAAGTTGCCAAAGTTCGTTTGGTCAAGCGTGCAATTGAAGGCTTACCAGGCAGTGAAGACCTTGCTCCTTTGTTAAGGGAGCAAGTAGCATTAGTTTTTGCAGAAAAGGAATCACCTGCTATTGCAAAAGTCATTAATGATTTTGCAAAAGAGAATGAGGCCTTGAAGATTGTTGCAGGATATATTGATGCAGCTGTATTGCCAGCTAATGCTGTAAGCCGCATTGCTTTATTACCTTCACGAGAAATTTTGCTTGCTCAATTGTGTGGCACATTAAAGGCGCCTATGTCGCGCTTGGTTGGTCTGTTTTCTGGAATGCAAACTAAGTTGGTTGTTGTGGTAAAACAGATTGAACAAAAGAAGCAATAAAGCTTTGTTAAATTAGAATTTTATTGAATCGCTTATTTGTATAATTATTGTTGTATGGAGAATGCTATGGCATCGAAAAATATTGAAAAAGTTGTAGAACTAATTGACGGCATGCCGATGTTGGAAATTGCTGATTTAGTCAAGACATTAGAAGAAAAGTACGGTGTTTCTAGTGCAATGCCTATGATGGCAGCAGCACCTGTTGCCGCAGCTGCAGTAGCACCAGCCGCAGAAGAAAAAGCACAATATAAAGTAACTTTGCAAGAGGGCGGTGCTGATAAGGTAAAATCAATCAAGGCGTTGCGCCAGGTTGTTCCTACATTGAACTTGACTGATGCAAAAAAAGCTGTTGAAGGTGCTCCTACTGTCATCGCTGAAGCTGCTCCTAAAGAAGACGCAGAAAAGATGAAAAAAGTATTGGAAGAGGCCGGAGCCAAAGTACAGCTTGCATAAACTTTTTGTTCTTAATTAAATACCTATTATTTAATAGGCGTATTGTCGATATACTATGTAGCCATAACGGGGAGCTGCTTTAATGTCTGACTTGCGTGCTGGCAAGCTTAATATTCGTAAATCCTTCGGAAAGATCAAGGATCTGGTATCGGTACCAGATTTAATAGCTATTCAATCGTCATCTTTCAATGATTTTGTTCAATTGGATTACCTTTCTGAGGAACGTAAATCAATTGGCCTTGAAAAGGCATTGAGGGATATTTTTCCCATTGATTATGAAGATAAGATGTCATTAGAATATGTAAGCTATGAATTGGGGCATTGGGCCTGCAATTGTGGCGAGTTGGTTGGTATTGCACATCGTTATAGATGGCAATGCTCCTCGTGTAATGCATCAGATTGTTCTCGATTGGTTGATGATGTTCATTGTCCAAAATGTAAAAAGAAAACAGCACGCTACGTGACGTGTCCACATTGTTTGTCACGTGTTGTTGTTCAAATGCCTATGACTCTTGAAGAGTGTAGATCAAGTGAACAAACATTTTCGATGCCATTAAAAGTTAAAGTGCAGTTGATCACTTGGGCAAAAGATCCTGCTGGTAATCGCGTTGTGCGGGATGCTAAAGAACAATCGATATTTTTTGCAGACCTCCCCGTTATGGCAGACCTCTATGAAGAAGGAGGTCGATTTAAGCTCGGTAATTTAGGAACATTTTTAATTAGCGGTGTAGATCGTGTTATTGTAAGTCAATTGCATCGCTCACCAGGTGTTATTTTTGCCCAAAGTAAAAAAACTAAAGATTATCGTGGTCGTCCATATTACTTGGCGCGTATTATTCCAATGCGTGGCTCATGGATCGATTTTGAATTTGATAGCAATGATTATCTTTATGTACGAATAGATAAAAAGAAGAAAGTGTTAGTTACTACCTTCTTGCAAGCACTTGGAATTGCCCGCGATGAAATCATTGCGAGTTTTTATTCTTTTGATCTTATACATGAAAAAAATGGTGTCTTCTTTAAAAATATTGATGAAAGCATTTTAGGACAACGTATTGAACGTGATATGTTGCCAGAAAAGCTCGAAGAAGAATATTTGGGTAAACGTATTACTCAGGAATTGTTGCATAGGTTCAAAGAAGCTGGTGTTAAACGTTTATCATTACGGACATCGAGTCTCTTGAACCGTGTATTTGGACGTGATGTTATTGATCCACAATCAGGGGAAGTTGTTGTAGAGCAGGGGCTAGTTTTTAATGAAGAACATTATGAAAGATTTAAAAAATTTCCTTCTTTAACTTTTGAATTAGTACAAACGGCTGGTTATGTTCAGCAACCTACTATTGCCACTACCTTGGCCCAAGATCGTACTTTTTCTCAGGATGAGGCGCTTAAAGATATTCATGCAAAATTATGGCCAGGTGATGCTTCATCAATAAAAGAAATTAAAGAACGTTTTGAAGGTTTGTTCTATAATCCACGATTATATGATTTGACGACCGTTGGTCGAATCCGTATGAATAGAAAACTTGGACTTTCTATTCCTGATGCGACGACAGTTCTTACTAAAGAAGATATTAACGCCACAATTCAGTATATTATTAACCTTCGCGAACGTGGTGAGGGCGAGTTAGATGATATTGATCATTTAGGCAATCGTCGTGTTAGGCTTGTTGGCGAACTTATGACTACGCAATTATATGTTGGATTGACACGTGTTGAGCGTATTGTTCGCGAACGTTTCAGAAGTCAAGATCTCCATGGTGCTTTGATGCCGCAAGATTTCTTGAATGTACGGCCATTGAGTATTATCTTACGTGAATTCTTTGGATTGGGTCAGTTGTCTCAGCCGGTTGATCAAACAAATCCACTATCTGAAATTGCTCACAAGCGTAGACTTTCAGCTCTCGGGCCCGGTGGTGTTATGAAGGATCGAGCGACATTTGAGATTCGTGACGTTCATACATCCCACTATGGTCGTATTTGTCCTATAGAAACGCCAGAAGGTCAAACCATAGGGTTAATTTCGTCATTATCGACTTATGCAATGGTTAATGACCTTGGCTTTATCGAAACTGGTTACTGTCCGATTGTTAATAAAAAGATTCAGGATAAAGTTGAATTCTTAGATGCCTTTGATGAGGCTCATTGTTATATAGCTCAGGCTGATGCAGTTGATCCAAAATCGGGCAAGCTTATTAATGATAAAGTACTTGTTCGGCATCAAGGTAACTATGTCTTTGTAGAGGCAGAAAAAGTCAATTATGTTGATTTATCTCCAAAACAATTGGTTTCAGTGTCTTCTGCTTTGATTCCATTCTTGGAACATGATGACGCAGTTCGTGCCTTGATGGGTGCAAACATGCAACGTCAGGCGGTTCCGATCATCCAGCCTCAAGCGCCACGAGTTGCGACTGGCATGGAAGGATTTATTGTAAAAGCTTCCGGCTCTATTTTGATAGCCCGTCGATCTGGTGTGGTTGAATACGTATCCGCTGAAAAAATTGTTGTCCGAGCTGATCAAGATCAATTTAAAGATGTTGATGATTGGATTGCTCGCGGTATCGATGTCTATAATTTGCGTAAGTTCCAAGGTTCTAGTTATAGCACGTGGATTCATCAGTCGCCAATAGTCAATGTTGGTGATCGTGTTCAAAAAGGTGATAACCTTACCAATGGGTCTGCTATAGTAAATGGGGAATTGGCCTTGGGGTCTAATTTGCTTGTCGCATTTATGCCATGGCATGGATACAACTTTGAGGATGCAATAGTATTAAATAAACGTTTAGTTGCTGAGGATGTATTAACCTCTGTTCATATAGATGAATATGTTGTAGATGCGCGCGAGACTAAGCTTGGTCCTGAAGAAATTACAAAAGATATTCCTAATGTAAGCGCTACTATGCTGGAAAGTCTCGATGAAGATGGTATCGTACGTATTGGCACACGTGTAAAGCCGGGCGATATTCTTGTTGGCAAAGTTACGCTCAAGGGTGATATTCAGTATTCCCCTGAAGAAAAATTGCTTCGTGCAATCTTTGGAGAAAAATCACGCGAGGTGCGCGATACATCTTTGCGAGTTCCACCTGGAGCAGAAGGTACCGTTATCGAGGTAAAAGTTTTTTCGCGTAGTGGTATACGAAAAGACAAGCGATATCGTGAAGAAATTAACAAGCAAATAAATAAACTTGAAGCTGAGTTTAATGCTCGCATCTCATTTTTAGAAAAGATGCTTATTGATCAGATTATTGATAAGCTATCAGGCCAATATGCTGGAACAGGTGTTGTCAAGTCCTTACTCAAAAAAGATCTGTTTGATGCAGAAGCTCTTAGAGCCAAGACATTGGTTGAATTGTTTGTTATAAAAGCTAAAGAAAAAGAGATTAATCATTTTATTGCTCAACTTAAAGAGGCTTTTGATAAACAAGTTATGGCTCTTAATGGCTTAAAGCAAGAATGTATTAATAAACTTAAAAAACGTGATACATTGCCATCGGGTGTTATCAAAGTTGTCAAAGTATACATCTCGATGAAACGACCTATTTCAGTTGGTGACAAAATTGCAGGTCGCCATGGAAACAAGGGTGTAGTTTCAACAATTGTGCCGCGCGAAGATATGCCGTATCTTGACGATGGTACATCAGTTGACATTGTGCTCAATCCTTTGGGTGTTCCATCTCGAATGAACGTTGGTCAGATTTTGGAAACATCATTGGGTCTTGCTGGTTGGAAAATCGGCAAGGAAATGGCTGAAAAAATTAAAGATCAAAGTCTCAAGTTTGTCAGAAAAGAGCTTGAAAACTATGTTGGTGCTGATTTAGTTACATCTATTGAGTCTGCCATGGGGGAAGAGGGCTTGATTGAATTTGCACAAAAGATAGCCCGCACTGGTATGTTCTATGAAACGCCTGTGTTTGATGGCGCTCAGTGGGAAACTGATATCAAGCCGTTATTACGAAAGCTTAATTTGCCAGAAACAGGTACATTTAAGCTGCGAGATGGCCGAACAGGTCTATATTTTGATCAGCCCGTTACTGTTGGCTCCATTTACATGATGAAATTAAACCATATGGTTGATGATAAACTGCATGCCCGTTCTGTTGGTCCTTACTCGCTGGTTACGCAGCAACCACTTGGTGGTAAAGCTCAACTTGGTGGGCAGCGTTTGGGCGAAATGGAAGTGTGGGCATTGGAAGCACATGGGGCAGCCTATACTTTGCAGGAGATGTTGACTTACAAATCGGATGATGTTGCAGGTCGACATAAAGTCTATGAAGCGATTGTTCGTGGTGAAGAAGTTCCTGAGCCTGGAGTGCCAGAGTCCTTTAACGTCTTGATTAAAGAATTACAAAGCTTAGGCATACAGGTTGATTTACTCAAGACTGGCAAGGAGAAAATCAGTGAATAGCAGAGGAATGCTCGAACGGTTTAAGGAATATGTCAGTATTTCTCAGTTTAATGCAATGCGCATTGGGCTAGCTTCTCCTGACAAAATAAGGAATCTTTCCTATGGAGAGGTCAAAAAAACTGAGACAATAAACTATAGAACTTTAAAACCTGAGCGTGATGGATTGTTATGTGCTCGTATTTTTGGACCTGTAAAAGACTGGGAATGCAATTGCGGTAAGTATAAGCGCATGAAGCATCGTGGTATTACATGCGAAAAATGCGGAGTTGAAGTTATTCAAGCGCGTGTTCGACGTGAGCGTATGGGGCACATTAATCTTGTTGCTCCTGTCTGCCATATTTGGTATCTCAAAGGGATTCCAAGTTATTTGGGCCTGATTATGGATATGCCGGTCAAAGATCTTGAGCGAGTCATTTATTATGATGCCTATATCGTGATTCATCAAGGCCGTTCGCCGTATCCACGCAAAACATTGCTCAGTGGTGTTGAATATGAGAAGTATCTTGATTCAAATCCTGCTGATATGGAATTTAAGGCCGATACTGGTGCTGAGGCTATCAAAGTATTGCTTGCTTTAATAGATTTAAAAGCAGAAATTGAAGTTTTAGAGGATGAATATCGACGCACAGCTTCGGTTGCTGCGCGACTCAAAATCATGCGAAGAATCCGTGTTTTTTCTGGTTTACTTCATGCTAATTTACGTCCTGAATGGATGGTAATTGAAGTATTGCCAGTATTACCACCTGATTTACGTCCATTGGTGCCTTTGGAAGGTGGACGATTTGCAAGTTCCGATTTGAATGAGTTATACCGTCGTGTCTTAAATAGAAATATTCGCTTGCAGCGGTTGTTCGAAATTGAAGCGCCTGCTGTTATTATCAAGAATGAAAAGCGTATGTTGCAAGAATCTGTGGATGCGCTTATTGATAATGGTCGTCGCGGGCAGCCTGTTCGCGGTACCAATCGTCGCCCTCTCAAATCATTAAGTGAGATGTTGCGTGGTAAGCAGGGACGGTTTAGACAAAACTTGCTTGGTCGTCGTGTTGACTATTCTGCTCGTTCTGTGATTGTAGTAGATCCAGAATTGCGGATGGATCAATGTGGAATCCCTAAGATCATGGCATTAGAGTTATTCAAGCCTTATGTTTTTGCTGGGTTGATTGAGCGTGAAATTGCTCCAAATCTTCGTATTGCAAAAAAAATGGTTGAAGAGCTAGATCCTGAAATTTGGGGTGTGTTAGAAGCTGTTGTCCATGGCCATCCCGTTTTATTAAATCGTGCTCCAACGTTGCATCGTCTGGGTATTCAAGCTTTCTTTCCTACTTTGGTAGATGGAAAAGCTATTAAAATTCATCCTCTCGTTTGCGCTGCATTTAACGCAGACTTTGATGGCGACCAGATGGCTGTGCATTTACCGTTGAGTAGAATGGCACAAGAAGAAGCAAAACGATTAATCCTTTCTATTAACAACGTATTGTCGCCTGCAAATGGTAAGCCAATTTGTGTCCCGTCTCAGGATATGGTTCTTGGCTTGCATTATCTGACAAAAGTTCGTTCAGGTGTACGCGGTGAGGGCATTACCTTCTCTGATGTTCATGAGGTTGTGTATGCTTTCCAGCATGGTAGCATAGAATTACACGCAAAGATCAATCTACGCTTTGATGATACAACTGTACAAACTACAGTAGGGCGTGTTTTACTATACGAAGCTTTGCCAGCAGGATCTGAATTTTATTGGGTCAACAAGATTATGAAAAAAGCTGATTTGGCCAAGCTTGTTGAAAAAGTATATTATCGATTTGGATCTGATAGTGCCGTCCAATGTTTAGATAGAGTCAAAAAGATGGGTTTTTATTATGCAACAATTGGCGGACTCTCGTTTTCTGTTGATGACCTATTGATTCCTGCAACTAAGTCTTCAATGATTGAAAAGGCAGATAAAGAAGTTTCCAAAGTAGAAAAACAATACCTCGATGGCGTCATTACCAATGGTGAACGTTATAACAAAATTTTGAGCATTTGGTGGAACACGAGTAACGAAGTAGCTAAGGCTATGTATAGTGATCTTGAGTCTCAAGATAAAAAGTCCTCTTTGAATGAAGACCATAGTGATCGTCCATTTAACCCGGTATTTATGATTCTTGAATCTGGCGCACGTGGTAGTAAGGAACAGATTAGACAGCTTTCTGGTATGCGAGGTCTTATGTTAAAGCCTACTGGCGAAGTTGTGGAAACACCTGTAAAGAATAACTTTAAGGATGGGCTTACCGTGTTTGAATATTTCGTTTCTACTCACGGTGCTCGAAAAGGTCAGGCAGATACTGCATTAAAAACTGCAAACTCTGGGTATTTGACGCGTCGTTTAGTCGATGTTGCTCAAGATGTGGTGATTTCAATGCATGACTGCCATACGCTTGGATACATTACTATTGAAGCACTTAAGGATTCTGGTGACGTACTATCTCCATTAGCAAACCGTGTTTTTGGTCGAGTTGTTGCTGCAGATATTAAAGATTCTGTAACTGGTGAAGTTTTGTTTAAACCTGGGCATATTATTACACGACAAGATGTTGAAAAACTTGAAGAGTCTGCTGTTGATAGTATACGGGTTCGCTCTGTATTATCTTGTCATGCAAAGCGCGGTGTATGTGCTCAATGTTATGGATACGACCTATCTAAAGGTAATCTTGTTGATGTTGGTACTGCCGTAGGTATTATTGCTGCTCAATCGATTGGTGAACCTGGTACACAGCTTACCATGAAAACCTTCCATATCGGTGGTACTGCAAGCGGTCTTGCTAGTCAGCCATATTTTACTGCTAAAAGTGATGGTGTTGTCTCTTGGCGTGCCATTAGAACACTAAAAAACCGTCATGGTCAAGCAATTGTGGTTAGTCGTAAAGGACGATTACTCATATTCTCTAAAGATGAGCGGGAATTACAAAGTCATGATCTAGAGTACGGTTCTATTATCTATGTAGATGATGGGCAAGAAGTAAAAGCAGGAACTAAGCTCGTTGAGTGGGATCCAGATAACCGGGTATTATGTACGGAAAAATCTGGTATGATCTCCTATATAGATTTGGTTGAAAATGTTACTGTACAAGAAAGATTTGACGAAACATCTGGTAAATCCAGTTACATTGTTCTTGAGCATAAAGGTGATAAATATCAACCTGCAATAGCTATTTTGGATAAAGATGGTAATGAAATAGCATTATATCATTTGCCTGCAGGATCATATCTGATCGCTCAATCAAGACAACAAGTAGAGATCGGTGATATTTTGGTCAAAACTCCTCGTGAATTATATAGAACGCGTGATATAACCGGTGGTCTACCTCGCATTGCAGAATTGTTTGAAGCTCGTATACCCAAAGACCCAGCTATTGTATCTGACATTGATGGTGAAGTTGTGTTTGGGGGTATCCATAGAGGATTACGTAAAATAAGTGTTGTTTCAGCCGCTGATTCATTTGATTATTTTGTAGCCCCAGGTAAACAGCTCAATGTTGCTAATGGTGACAAAGTTAACCCGGGTGATCAGATTACCGTCGGAACACCTGTTTTGCATGATTTATTACGTATCCTTGGTCCTGATGTTGTGCAACGTTATTTGGTTGATCAAATTCAAGAAATTTATCGACTTCAAGGCATTGATATCAATGATCGTCATATAGAGCTTATCGCCAGGCAGATGATGCGAAAAGTTCGTGTAGTTGATTCAGGTGATACTGATTTCCTTATTGGAGATCGAGTAGATCGTATACATTTCAAGACCGTAAATGAGTTGATGCAAGCTGAACGTAAACGAGTTGCAATTGCAAAACCAGTTTTAATGGGTATTACACAGGCATCCCTTGGAACTGAAAGTTTTATCTCTGCCGCTTCATTCCAAGAAACAACACGAATATTAAGTGAGGCTGCAGTTTCAGGACAGGTTGATCATTTGTATGGATTGAAAGAAAACGTGATTGTGGGTAAATTAATTCCAACAGGAACAGGTATTCAATCGTATCGACAAAAATACTTAGGCGATGGATTAACTGATTTAGAACGGCAAGCGCAACAAGAAGAAGCAAAAACTATTAACATTGGTTAAATTTGATATACTAGTAAATAAATGGATAGGCGCGTAGCTCAGTGGTAGAGCACTGCTTTGACGTAGCAGGGGTCAGCGGTTCAAGCCCGCTCGCGCCTACCAAGTCAAGTTGAATGTAGGTATGCCTAACGTTAGGTGAGATTATTACGGGGACTTATATGGCAGTAAGTAAAGAAAAAAAAGAAACTTTAGTTCGTGAATTTGCAAAAAGTCAAGGTGATACTGGCTCAGTCGAAGTGCAGATAGCTTTGCTAACTGAAGATATTCGTGCATTGACTGAACATTTTAAAGTCAATCAAAAAGATTTTTCATCCAAGCGTGGATTGCTTATAAAAGTTTCGCGCCGCAGGCGTTTTTTGCAGTATCTAGAAAAACATGATTCTGCAAAATATCAAGAAGTTATTAAGCGCTTGGGGCTAAAAAAGTAAATGTATTTTAACGATTATGATAGAAGGTGATCAATCGTATGGTAAGAAAGTTCCAAGCTCCGGATTTTGATTATGAAGTAGAAATAGGTTTTGTTGCTGACCAAGCAAACGGTGCTGTATGGTTTAAGCATGGCGGAACTGTTGTGTTGGCAACTGCAGTTTCTGAACCAACAAAAGAATTTCCTGGCTTTTTACCATTAACGGTTGAATATCGCGAGCAATTTTCAGCTGCGGGTAAAATACCGGGTGGCTATTATAAGCGTGAGGGTAAGCCAACCGACAAAGAAGTCCTCACTGGTCGACTTATTGATCGATCTATTCGTCCATTGTTCCCATCCAACTTTTTTCAACAGGTGCAAATCGTCAATACGGTATATTCAGTTGATAAAGAGCACGTCCCAGGAACAATAGCTTTGATAGCAGCATCCTTGGCTCTTACTATTTCTGACATTCCTTTTTTGGAGCCTATTGGGGCTGTTGAAGTAAGTCGCATTGATGGCAAATGGATCGTTAATCCTATATATGCAGATAGCTTAAGAGCTGATGCGAAATTAATTATTGCGGGAACAATAGATGGTATTTGCATGGTTGAAGGTTCTGCGACTGGTATGTCAGAGCGTGAATTTGTTGATGTAATGTTTATGGCACATGAATACATAAAAAAGATTGTGGCATGGCAACACCAGATTCAAAAGGAAGTTGGAAAACCTAAAACTGATCCTGAAAAAGATTTTGATTTTGATTGGGCGTTGTGGAAACAACGTGTCGATTCTTTATTGACCAGTGATTCACTTAAAAGTTTTTTTATTTCAGATAAAGTTGAACGTAATGAGCGTATTGCCCAGGTGCGCGAGAGCTTGTTAAAACAATTTGAACAAGAAATCACGCAAGCGGGTATTTCCCAGAACATTATTGATTATGTGTTCGATACGCAACTGCGCGAAAACATTGTTAACATGATTTTTGAGCTTAATAAGCGTATTGATGGCCGCGATTTTGTGACGGTTCGTCCCATTTCGGTAAGTGTAGGGTTGTTACCATTTACTCATGGCTCTGCATTATTTACTCGTGGGAGAACCCAAGCTTTGGTGAGTGCTACCTTAGGTAGTGGACAGGATGAACAGCGTATTGAAGAGTTGATGCAGGACGGTGAATTTTCTGGGAACTTTATGCTCCACTATAACTTTCTACCATTTTCTACTGGTGAAGCTCGTCCAATGCGTGGCCCCGGCCGTCGAGAAATAGGACATGGATATTTAGCTGCTTCGGCTATTAGAAATGTATTGCCTTCAAAAGAAACTTTTCCTTATACCATTCGCGTAGTTTCAGATATTTTAGAGTCTGATGGTTCGACATCGATGGCTACTACATGCGGTGCAACTATGGCGTTGATGCAAGGTGGTGTTCCTATCAAGGATATGGTCAGTGGGATTGCTATGGGATTGCTCATGGATCAGAAGGGTAATTTTAAAGTATTATCTGATATTAGCGGTTTTGAAGATGCTTTTGGATTGATGGACTTTAAGGTTGCCGGTACGCAAGATGGAATTACAGCAATTCAGATGGATATCAAATATAAAGGCGGACTTACCCGAGCAATCTTTGATACGGCTCTTGACCAGGCACGTGCAGGAAGAATGCATATCTTGGGAGAAATGCGCAAGGTGATGAGTGTTCCTAATCCAACTTTATCTGACTTGGTTCCTAAAGTTTCCACCATTAAGATTGATACGGATAAAATTGGTGCAATTATTGGTACTGGCGGGAAAACTATTCGTGAAATAAGTGAAAAGACAAAAACTGAAATTAGTATCGAACCTGATGGTCTTGTAAAAATTTATGGTGCTCCCGGGGCTGATATTGATATGGCTGCTAATTGGATCAATACTTTGGCAGGCAAAATTGATAAAGGAACGCGGTATCAAGGCAAGATCCGTCGGTTTGCTGATTTTGGTATATTTGTTGAATTGGTTCCTGGTCAAGATGGATTAGTTCATGTTTCTAATGTGCCAAAGCAGTACCAAAGAAACTTTAATACACATTACAAACTTGATGATATGGTAACTGTTGAAGTTGTCGAGTATGATTCAGTTACAGGTAAAATTCGTTTAAGACTTATCGAGTAATTGTTAAGTATCATGAATGTCCCATCAAAAAAAATTGGCAATCAAGGCCGGGCTCATGGTCGGTCGGTTGATCAGATCCGTCCGATTCGTGTAACGTATGATGCATTTGGATATGCATCTGGAACAGTGCTTTTTGAAATAGGTGATACAAAGGTTTTGTGTGCTGTTAGTTTAAATGTAGGTGTTCCTCCGTTTCTAAAAGGTTTAAGAACCGGATGGTTGACGGCAGAATATGCAATGCTGCCGACGTCAACTGTTCAGCGTACCCAGCGTGAGGCGATAACCCAAAAACGTAGTGGCCGCGGCACAGAAATTTCACGTCTTATTGGCCGTGCATTACGAGCTGTAATGAATCTGGATGTTTTAGGTGAACGTACTATTACCATTGATTGTGATGTTCTACAGGCTGATGGTGGAACACGTACTGCAGCTATCTCGGGTGCTTATCTTGCTTTACGATTAGCAGAACAACGTTGGATTGCCGATACTATCATCACTAGACCCTGTATTATAGGTGATGTGGCGGCGATTTCGGTTGGTATGGTTGATGGTATAGCGATGGTTGACCTTGATTGCGCTGAAGATAATAAAGCAGAAGTTGATTTTAACTTTATGCTTACCTCATCCGGTGATATTATTGAAATTCAAGGTTCTGTTGAACACACGCATGCGATTTCATGGGATAATTTTGAGGCCATGCGTTACTTGGCTATTAATGGTGTCAAGACCCTTTTTGGATCGTTACCGCAGGCTCCTTGTGTAAAACAAGAACAACCTAATGAACTGCGACCACATAAATCAGTGTCACAAACAGAACGTGTACCGTTATTTTGTTTAAAAAATCGACTCGACAAAGTCTAATATTCTATGGATTTTCTTTCTTTTCTTGATACGTCAGGATCACCCGCATGGTGGCAATCTCGGTCTTGTGTATATTGTACTGGAAGCGAATATCCGGTTCTCTTTTTTTCTACCTTTATTGAAAGATGTAAAAAATCTGGACTTGGACATATCCAAGTTATTGATCTTGCCGATAGTTCTATTGACAGTGCAATAGCTCAATTTTCTACGTCATTTCTTGGTAATCGAACCTATTATTGGCTTAAAAATATTTCTGAACTTGACGCCAAAAAACGTTCATATTGGTTGGGTTATCTACAATCATATCAAGGCCCAAATTGTTTGATTTTCTTTAGTGATAAACATATGGCCCATGTTAAATCTGATTCAGTCAATCATATAGAGATTCCAGATCAGTTTGACATAACGACCTCAGCTCCCGTTTTTAATGCGCTGGTGCCCAATGATACTCGTTCTTGTTCATTAGTTGTTCGTGCTGTATTTAAATCTCGTCGCAAAATTTCGCTCGATTCAATATGCTTATTGACATATTATATGGAGGCTTCGGGTGCTGAACTTGAAAAGTTTCTCAATAGTTTGCTTGATACTATCATTGTTCCTGAGTCATCGCTTTTTGATTTGAGTAAATATCTATTTGCGCGCAAGCCTGAATCCTTTTTTCGTGTTTGGCAAACAATGGGTTTTATGTATGGCGAACTTTTTTGGATAGCTTATTGGGGCGATATTTTTTGGCGGGCATATCATTTTTCACGGCTATCTACCATGGGGCAACATGAACAGGCAAAAAAATTTGCAACTCGATTGCCGTTTACCTTTATTCAAGGTGGCTGGCGTCAAATAACTCTTGAGGAGCTTAAAGGAGCTCTCAACTATGTTTATGCGCTTGATGCTGATATCAAGAACGGAGTTCAAGGTTACCCATTCTTGGAATTGCTGTATTTAAAATTTTTCTTACGCCATTTTGATGTGCGGCATAGGCACGGTTTATAGCCACAAGGGCTCTTTTTGAGTGTGAGCTTTTGAGTAACTACTCAAAAAGTTGAGGTATAATTAACTAACAGCTTAAGGCCAAGCCTGGAGAGTCCAACTAGTCAAACTAGTGGTTTACCCTTTTTGAAAAAATTATTGACTTTTTACTCGTTTTCATTGAAAATTGGAATAGAGAATTCCAAAATTCAATGAAAACGGAGTGCCATGAAAAGAGAACAACTTCTTGAGGATATTCGATTCACCGCCCATGTTCATCCAATTTGTGGACTACTTGGGCCACGACAAGCAGGAAAAACAACTTTAGCCCGAATGTACGCAGAAAAACATTATGCAGGCGATTATAAATTTTTCGATTTGGAAAATCCTGCTGATGTTTCACGTCTTGAAAATCCTCTACTTGCAATACAACAAACCTCAAAAACCCTTATTGTCATAGATGAAATACAACGTATGCCAAACCTGTTCCCCGTGTTGCGCGTTATAGTTGATGACCCAGGCAATACACATGCATTTTTGATTTTAGGCAGCGCATCACGCGACCTTATTCGCCAATCGTCTGAATCACTTGCTGGCAGAATTGGTTACATTGACGTCATGCCTTTTTCAATAGAAGAAACACATGAAAGCAAAAAATTATGGTTGCAGGGAGGTTTTCCACGATCATATTTGGCAGATAGTTTAGAAAAAAGTATTAACTGGCGCCAAAATTATATCACTACTTTTTTAGAACAAGATATTCCTAATCTCGGATTTCAGATTCCACCAGGGCAACTGAGACGATTTTGGCTTATGTTGGCCCATTATCACGGACAAGTTTTTAATGCAAGTGAGCTGGGAAAATCTTTAGCAATTTCGCACCATACAACAAAAAAATATTTAGATATTTTGACCGGTACATTCATGATCCGCACCCTTGAACCATGGTTTGAAAATTTGAGCAAAAGACAAGTGAAATCGCCAAAAATATATTTTCGCGACAGCGGCATTTTACACACATTATTGGGTATCGAAACCGAAGACCAACTCTACAACAATCCCAAGGTTGGAGCTTCATGGGAAGGATTTGCTCTTGAAGAGACGGTGAGATTATCGCGTGCGTCATCTGCGGAATGCTTCTTTTGGTCAACGTATGCTGAAGCTGAATTGGATTTGTTTATGATCAAAAAAGGAAAAAAACTAGGGTTTGAATTCAAATATACGGATAATCCAAAAACCACCAAATCAATGTCTGTAGCACTCAAAGATCTTAACCTCGATCATTTATATATAATAGTTCCCTTGAGTAATAACTATGTATTGGATGAAAAAATATCAGTCTGTTCGCTTGATAATATACTTACCCTATACTGACCCTATACTGACCCCTGTGAACTAGACAGTTCAAATTAGGAGACAAAGAGGGGTAAACTTGAAGAAGAAAAATAAGAAAGCCCAACCTACTTTCAGGGGGACAAACTATGTCAAAAAAATATGCGAGCCATTCATCACAGTTTAAGTTTAAAGTAGCACTAGAAGCCATAAAAGGTATTAAGACTTCGGCCGAGTTAAGCCAGGAGTTTGGGTTATCTTCAAGTCAGATTTACGCGTGGAAGAAACAACTCGAAGATGCTGGACCGGAAGTCTTTGCGAACAAGAAGAAGAAAAAAGATTCAGAGCCGACTGTAGAACAGCTGCATGCAACCATAGGGAAGCTGAAAGTTGAAAATGATTTTTTAGCCAAGGCGCTCGATCTTTAGATAGGAACAAAAAACTCGTTCTGATCAACCAAAAGGAACAGTTATCGATCAAGCGCAAGTGTGAGTTGCTGGGCATGAATCGCAGTGGCTTGTACTATGAGAAGAAACCTGTAACAGAGAATGATGTTGTACTTATGAATGAGATTCACGATATCTATAGCGAATGGCCTTTCTATGGATACCGTAAAATTCATGCAGTATTGCAAAAAGCGTGAACATAAAGCTAATCGCAAGAAGGTACAACGGATCATGCAGCTTATTGGGCTCAAGGCTGTATGGCCCGGCAAGAAGACAACGATACGAGACCATAAACAAGCGATACATCCATACCTGTTAAAGGATCTCGTTATAGATCAGCCCAACCAGGTGTGGCAGGTTGATATAACGTACATCAAGATCAAAACTGGGTTTGTTTATTTGGTTTGCTTAATCGATGTATACAGCAGAAGGATAATTGGGCTGGAGTATCTCGGTATTTTTAGATACGACATCATGCGAACAAGCCTTGGCTATGGCATTGACTAGCAGAAAACCCGAGATTGTTAATACGACCAAGGGTGCCAGTTTACCAGCGAAAGTTGGTGCACCATGCTTATACGACATGACATCAAGATTAGCATGGATGGCAAAGGCCGTTGGGCTGACAATGTGTACATCGAACGTTTATGGAGATCTATAAAATATGAGCTCGTATATTTACACAGATTCGGAACGGTAACTGAGGCCAAGAATGCTATTGCAAATTATATTGATTTTTATAATACACAACGCCCTCACCAGGCCCTTGGATACAAAGTTCCAGACGATGCTTATAAGGAGTTTGGATATGTAAAATACATGGATCCAGAAGTTGAGTCTATTGTTCCCTTTTTAGGGACCAGTAATAATTCTCAAATTTTTTGTGAAAAGTTGTCTTGACATTGGGGGTCACTATATTTTTTATTATCGATGTAGGCATTGCACATGGAGAGTTATTGTGTTCTCGCCTGATTCGGCAATAATAATTTGGTCTTTATGTCCTGTTGTTGCTGCGGTTTTTTCGTGTCCAGCTGGCAAGGTAATGCGCAAAACTCTTCGGTTACTGAATATGACGATGGGACTTGGTACGTGCTCTACAATTATTTTATTCATGAGTCTAAAAGGAATCATTCTGATTAAAAAGTTGTGCAGGCTTCCATCTTTTAGAGGATCATATTGCAGCTGTTGCCCTGAAGGAAAAACATAGCTGGTTGTTCCATCAGAGTTGTTTTTAATAGAGGTGTTTGGAGGAATTACTACTGGGTAAGGCCTTGCTCTAAATCCAGCTAATTCAGCACTTGCTATCTGTTGCCATTGTGCAACCCTACTAGGGTCAGCCTCTCTGAGCATAAATTTGTCGTCAGGAATTTCATAACGGTGACCCCATTTAACTTCAATGACAAATTCTGGATGCGTACAATTAAATGATCTTAATTCTCCTGGCTGGAGCTCTGCTTGCAAAATGACTTGCCCAAACGAGCCTCCTGGTACTGGTCTATATTCAAGAATTTCGACTATTTTGGGAGTATTGGTCCTATTAATAACTTCCATTGCTTGTGCAGTATGACAATAAACTAGAACAATAATCAAAAACCATTCTAATGGTGTGTACTTCATAAAATCCCCCTAAAAAATAATAATGAGTTTCTATCCCTAATCATAAATATGAGTAATGTTTACAAATTAAATCAAGAATAGAAAAAAATTTATCTATTCAGAGGCTCTTTCCAAGTAAGAAGAAGGCTGAAATGTTTCAGAAGATCAGTCTAACTTTGTATGAGAAGTTTTATGTGGTTGTATCATACCGATTGACATAATGAGAGTAATCGCCTCTTGACGAGTTATATCAAGTGGAACCAGATCATCTTTTGCTACAATCAGATAAAAGCCGCCTGTTGGATTTGGCGTTGTAGGTACATAGACGCTCACGTAGTGAACATTAGGTCGCGGTGCCAAGTGGCCAGCAATTTCACCTGTGACAAAACCTATGGTATAAATAGATTGTCCTGCCAGTTGGACTATGACTACCTGCTGAAAACTGCTTTTATCTTTATGGTTAAATGCCGCCACAAGCTGCTTCATGCCAGAATAAATGGGACTGACAAGTGGAATTTTATTGAACCATTCTTCGACCCTATCGAGTATTGCTCTAAAAACAAAAAGATTCAAGAATGTCCCCAACAATAATATGCATATAATAATAAGTATAACTTCAATATGAGGAATCCATTGCAGCCATGATGGTATGAATTGAGTACTGCCCATGATGAGATTTCTAACAGGTTCCAATAAGCTTTTGATGAATTTAAACAATACATTAAATATTGTTATAGTTAATAATAAAGGCAGTACAGTAATGAGCCCATTGATAAATAATTTCCAGATTATTTTGCTGATGCGTGAAGCAAGCGAGTACATTGTTTGTTTCATTCTAAAAATTCCTTATGCATGGTCAATAGCTATACGCAATTGATTGGCAAGTTTGGTTACCATAGTCTCAGCATCTTTTTTTTCGGGGGCTTCCACTAATACACGTAGTACAGGTTCTGTACCTGAATAACGGATGACAAAACGTCCGTGTGGAAATTCTGCATGATTTTTGGTAAGTATTTCAGTAATTGGACTGCGATTAATATCTTTTTTTTGTTGTATAGGGATATTAATGATAACTTGTGGATAGTGTATAAAACTTGTCATATCCCAATTTGAAGACTTAATGATTGTGTCAAGTAAACTTAATGCCGTAAATATACCATCAGCACTGTCTAAATAATCTTGCATGATAATATGTCCTGAAGGTTCGCCTCCCAGAGGTAATTTATGAAGTTTAAGTTCTTCCATGACATTCTGGTCTCCAACATCTGCGCGAATGAGGTTTTTGCCTTTGCACGATAGATACTCAGCTAGTCCTTCATTACTAAAGGTGGTTCCAACGACCGCAGGTGCAATTTTAAATTTTGGATTATCAATAAGGAGCGCCAGGATATCGTCCCCATTTTTAATGTGGCCGTGCCTGTTAACTGCAATTATTCTGTCTCCATCCCCATCAAAAGCAAACCCTGCATCAGCTTTATGTAATTTTACAGCCTCTTGTAATTCTTTTGGCCATAGTGATCCGCATTGAGCATTGATATTGTTTCCATTAGGCTTGGCATTAATTGCAATAACATTGGCGCCAAATAGGCGAAAAACATGTGGGGCAAGCGATGATGTCGAACCGTGAGCACAATCTAAAACGATAGTTTTGCCATGTAAAAATTTGTCTTTAAAATGTTTAGACAAAGTAGCTATATAGGGTTCACCAGGATTAAGTGCTCTAAAATCATTGCCTAAATGTGAATGATCAAGCGATTCAAGATCTACTTTTTCGAAAAGATCTATGATTCTGTCTTGATCTGCGCGCCGTATCTTACTGCCTTGAGAATCGACAATTTTGAGGCCATTATATTGAGCGGGGTTATGTGATGCAGTAATGATGATACCACAATTAAATGATTTGTTTATACGCGTCAGAAGACAGGCAGCTGGAGTGGGCAGTGCGAGGGCATCAAAGATTTTACAGTGTGTGAGTAGTAGACCACTTTTAAGTGATGACTTTATAAAATGAGAAGATGAGCGAGTATCGTGTGCCAAAAGAATGGAAGGATCGGTTTGATTTTTTTCAGTTGCCCATTGTGCGATTGCATATCCTAATCTGGGCAAGGCTTGCACGGTTAGGGGCGATTTTCCTATCAATTCTCGAATACCGTCTGTACCAAAGAGTTGCTTGGACATTGTTAACTCCTCATTGCCTATGCTTGCTTTTCCTCTGACGTTACACGAATCAATACTGGTGCTGGGCTATAGTCTACCAATTTAATGGTCGCAGGTAAAAATAAATGCCTTGACTCTAGATACATATTAGTTGACGGCTTTTGTAGTTGTTTTGCATCAAGATGTATAGCCAGTTGAGAAAAATCAAGAGCTATCAGATCAGAACGTTTTGCGTACAATGAGATGCGAATAGTTTCAGGAGCGTTGATAGCAACCTGTGGAGTTGTGTTATAAAAACAGATGGGCACATCGACCATGATAGAATCGCTGCGCTGTTGACTCAAGATGTACCATAGGCTGACACCGAAAAAAATTGACATAATTTTAAGCATGATTTTTTTCATCGAGTTTTCCCTTGCTATGTGTTGATCTGCCAAGCTTTTCAGAAAAATTGGATTTGGTCAGGTACTGTAATAAAGTCACTCGACAATTTGTGCTTGTAAGATTTTCAAGGTGATTACCATGTAAAACAAGATCAAAACTATTTTTTTCTGGTCTAGATTTGATTGCGATCGCATCTATTTTTGTGCATACGGTTAATGCGGTCGTCCAATTATCTTGAGTATTCAGTTCTCTTATCCAGGTGCAATTGATTCCCTTTAAGGTTCCGGTACTAGAAATCCAAATCATAGCTTGAGAGTCAAATAGTAAGCTTTCTATAAGCATAGAAAGTATAGATTTTTTTAATGGAGTGTTCAGAGAAAATTCTGTTGAAATAAGACTTTCGAGACTATCTTTATTTTCAATAATGCAGATAATCTGCTTATTACTATGCATAGCAATTAAAAATGCTTGAAGTAATTCATCGAGCCAAAGCGTATCAAGATGTGCTGGTAAAATTTTTGTAGGTACCGCTAAGTATTTTGCTAAACTGTCTTGATGCATAAGAATACCTATAAGAGCTGCTACTGGTGAATAGCTTATGAGCAATGTGGTAAGTAATGGCAACTGGATGCAGTGACATGCAATAATCAAGGTACAATAACCATACAAGTACCAGACAAGTGTGCGCGTAGTATCTTTGTTTAGCCACAATGAAATTCGATACAATAACCAGCTGAAAAATAGCAGTTCTAATAGATCTTTGTAACCCCAGATATACATATACGCACTATAAGGATTTTGTAACAAGGTCATAAAAACTCCTTTTTAAATGCCCTTATTACCCTAAAATAAGTTTTCGTTTTTGTACAGAATTCATTCAGGCTTTCTGGAGGGAGTATCAAAACTTGGACTTCCGCACCCTGAACTATCGCTACAAGTGCTTTCGCTACCGGGGCTTTTGCATTGGAGATTAAATACAGATGCTTGTTCCGATTTTCGCTGACCGTAAAGGCGAATTAATTGCTCAAAGTCTAGTCCTGTCCAAGGCTCAGTAGGTGGTAGAGCTTTCACAAAACTTGTGCTGCCATCCGGCTGTTGTCTATAATACAATGTTGATCCATCGAAATGAATCTGGATAAGCAGCCCTAGCTCCCCTCCAGAGATTGTTGTAAAAGGTAGTTGTGCCAAATATTCTGTTCTGGTGCGTACAAAAGCCTCCTTAACAGTATTTATACAATGAAAAGAGACATGTTCTTGTAAGTATTTATTTATTTTTTCAAGTTCAGTTGCAGCATTGCGACGATCAATAGAAGGCAAAAAAAGCTTTTGTATATCAGAGACTAATTGTGCAACAGAAGCTGCATTTTCACAAATGCATTCCCGTTTCGGGTCTTCGCTTGCCTTTGTATATGATACTATCGACATACAAGCCAGACAAACCAAACCATTGAGTAAAAAATCTCTTTTCATCATTATTCCTTAATATTGATAAAGTCCTTTAGGAATATATATATGATTATGTTTTCGTAGATTCTTGTCAAGAATCGAGTAATATTAAGTTTTGCAGGAATCTTCGATTTAATGGTACAGTGTAAGCAATCTACAGGCAATAATATGAAAATATAAAGGAAAAATATGAATCAAGACAAAGTAATCTTAACTGGCGACAGGCCTACAGGTCCACTCCATTTAGGCCATTATATTGGATCATTGGCTAATCGTGTAATCTTACAGGATACTTATAAACAATTTATTTTACTTGCTGATATGCAAGCATTGACAGATAACTATGATAATCCTCTGAAGGTTCGTGCAAATATTCTAGAGGTTGCTCTTGATTACCTGGCGGTAGGTATCGATCCTAAAAAATCAACTATATGTATTCAATCGATGATTCCGCAAATAGCAGAGCTTGCTATCATATATCTTAATTTAGTGACAATAAGTCGACTCAAAAGAAATCCAACAGTTAAAACAGAAATCAAACAAAAAGGGTATGGAGAGAATGTTCCAGCAGGATTTCTGATTTATCCGGTGCATCAAGCAGCTGATATAACGGTGGTAAAAGGAACTCTTGTGCCTGCAGGTGAGGATCAGCTGCCGATACTAGAACAAGCAAATGAGATAGTTCGGAGCTTTAACCGAATCTATAATTGTTCAGTGTTACCCGAAATAGAAGCAATGATGTCGCCAGTATCGCGCTTGCCAGGCCTTGATGGAAAAGCAAAAATGAGCAAATCGCTAGGCAATGCATTATTCTTGTCTGATCCGGAGGATCTAGTAGTAAAAAAGGTCATGAGTATGTATACCGATCCTGATCATATACATGCAACTGATCCAGGCAAAATAAAAGGTAATGTGGTATTTACCTACCTTGACGCATTTGATTCTGATAAAAATCTGGTAAGCCAGATGAAAGAACATTATCAGCGGGGTGGCTTGGGTGATGTGATCGTAAAAAAACGGTTAATCGAAGTGCTTAACAATCTTTTAGAGCCAATCAGGGCTCGCCGATCTGAGTATGCTAAAGACCCAAGTACAGTGATGAAAATTTTATTTGAAGGTACAGAAAAAACATGTAAGATTGCCGAAGATACGATGAAGGAGGTTCGTGCTGCAATGTATCTAGATTATCATACATAAAACTCTTTTGTTTATTGCGTGAGTTTGTTAAGATTGGCTCTGATACTTATTAACCTAGAGGAGGGTATATGAGACATGACTTTCAGATTCCGCATAATAGTGGGCTTGTTAGAAGTTCATTAATGCCTGTACTTGCTATAACTTTGTTCTGTATTTTTATTGTTATAGCGATTTTTAATACTTTTGTAAGTACCCGAGATTATGAGGGAGAAATAATAGAGCGTGATGTCAATAAAATTGCTCATGCCATCATGCAGATTGAAAAAGATTGCAAAATTTATAGTGTCGAAAGTCAAAAAAACTCAATTAACTTTTTGAATGTTAAATCGTTTGCAGGGTCAAAAGTTGGGCCAATTAATTTAAAACATCCTGAGCGTTGGCAAGGTCCCTATATGGAACTCAATCCATCTATGCAAAGCAAAGAGTATCTTTTAGTTCGTACAAAAAAGGGATATTTTGTTACCCCGGGAGATGGTGTCAAGCTTCCAAACGGGCGTGTAATTGGGGTAGATATTAAGTTTGATGAAAATTCTGATATCGAAGCTATGATGAAAAATGACCAACAACTGGCGTTTAAAGGCAAAGCTCTAGCCACTTCTCTTGCCATCAAAAAGAGAGGCCCATACTTTGTACCGGTTTCGCCTCTTGACTATGCCATGTAGGGAAAAAGGTCAAGAATATGAAAAAAATCTTCTGCCAATACTTGTTGTTTTTTTCAATAACGTTGTTATTTGCTTGTGCTATCTATCCAAAGATTCCATCTTTTTAGTAAAAAGCGCTATGCGCAACCTAAGTTACCCTATGGTCAAAAAATTCAAGAATATAAGAGCCGTGGGCTTGAAGTGCAAGACTTTGATGAGCAATCTTCTTTCGGGGTATCTGCGTCAAGAAACTGAGAGTTTTCGTCAAATGCTTAAAACAGAACCCGGAGAAGTGCGAATTGGTTCAAAGACGCAAGATGGTAGAGATCAAGAATTCAACTCGCCCTTTAGTATCTATCCGGTAAGACTTAATCTGTAAAAATATGGATACAATATATCAGGTATGCCAAGAACTATTTAAAGTCTAAATCCCGGTTCGGTATATATATCATCTTCATCATGGTGTTCATCGAAAGGCTGAAAAGGATGGGGTAATTGATTTTTTCTAGCTTTATGAACCAGACTATATTGTTCTACAAGCTTTTCAAGATTTAGACTCGACCACAGCGATGGGTATACGTTATCGATGAGTCTGTTAGGATGGAGGGGATTTAATGTGTCTGCAAATGATAATTGTCTGCCATCATAATACTGTATAGTCCCATCAATTGATCGTTTATAGACTTTGTTTGCAAATTTTAACAATAGATTTTTACGAATCATGTAAATTGCCTGTTCAGTTAGAGGCAAGGTAATAGTACGTACAGCTGCTACTATACTATCGATTGTGTAATTACGTGCAATGCCCTGTTTTATCGTGTTGTATATTGTTGTGGTTATGTTTTGTGAAACTATGTCCGTCAGTGTAGGAACTTTTGGCTTAGCGGCAGGTGATTCATCAATCATGGCATGTAAAGTGTGATGTGCAATAAAAAAAGACACTAATAAATAATATATATAGGTACTTTTCACAATACTTTTCCTTTCAAAATAAGTATAACAATTGAGTTTTAAAAAATGGTAGAATAATACTATATAATAATACCAGAAATTTTTATTATTGCAATATTTATTTTAAATTTAATATTATTTTTTTTAAAAAAAAATAATATTAAAAAACTTTAATTTTGTAATATATTTTTAAGAGGTGCGGACATAGCTAACGAGTACGTTGAATTAGAATGCCCGATTTAGATTAAAAAAGAGATATAATTTTCATCAAAGCAGGGCTATACGTTGATACGAAGCCTGTCTTTCTATGAGACTTTTATCTGTGCAAAAGCAATTAAATTGGTTTAATGGAGAGGAAATTTATCTGGCTTACTATTTGCAGATTGTGCGCAGATGTATCTTTTGATGAGATCTTCAAATGGCAAGCTGTACCATGGTGAGATAGGTTTAGGAAATAAGATTTCGCTTGTAAAAGAGTCTAATGGATGATATTGATTATGCTGGAGTAAAGAATAGGTTCCGTCATAGTATCTTGTGTGGATAATCTCTTTTATTACTCCGTCTGCGGATGGGTCATAGGCATAATGACGTTCAACAACTTTTTCAGAAAGAATCTTTGTCAGAGCTTCTTGAACACGTTGACTGAAGGGTAATGAAAATGTTTCATCATGCAGTAGTGTCTTAATGTGCAGCATAACGGATTCAATGCATGTTGGTGTAGCAAGTGCAAGGATAGCCTCTATTTTTTTTGCAAGCGATTCTGGGGTCTCTGATCCTCGTTGTTCATCCATACAGTTGATTAACGTAGTAGACAATACCATTATGAATATTGTGTGTTTCATGGTTTTCCTTTTTTGTTTTATACAGGTTTTATGAATGACGATTCAATCTTTTTAGTTCCAGTTTTAAAGTTTGCGGTAACATAGACTTTGCCATTTTTTTTCAGTTCAATTTCTTGTATGATGCCAACGCCAAATTGAGGGTGTGTTACAGGTTGATTTTTCTTCCATGTACAGGAATGTTCAGCAGGTTTTGCTGGTGTGGCATTTGGTGTTAGAGTATTAGATTTGAGCCCAAATGTCATGATTGGTGGTCTTTCAACTTTATGTGAACCAATCCATTGCTTAAAAATCATATCTAATTGTTCTTGATGAGTATAACCCAGATCATGTCGCGTGAATAGTGATGACGGTATTTCGCGCAAAAACCGTGAAGGGATGTATTCTGTCATTTGTCCATAAGTATGACGATTCCTGGCATAACTGAGTACTAGTCGTTCACGGGCTCGTGTTATACCGACATACAGCAGCCGTCTTTCCTCTTCCATTCCATCCGGGTCATGTGCCGATCGGGCACTTGGTAATAAATCTTCGTTAAGTCCAACTATGGCGACATGATCAAACTCTAACCCTTTTGCTGCATGCAAGGTCATTAAAACCACAGAATGGGTCTCTTCTTTTTTAGATTGAGCAATTTTTTCTTGAAGTAAGGCAACTTCTTCAAGAAAGGTTCCTACGGTAGTTATCTGCTGGCTCTCAAAATGGAGTATGCCCTGCATGAACTCTTTGACGTTGTCTATTTTGCTTTCTGCTTCTTGCTCATCAAAATTTTCTTTCAAATAGTTCAAGTAGCCTGTTTTTTTCAAAATAACCTCAAGAATAATACTTGGTCTATCAGAAGGATTAAGCCGATCAAAGATGTTTAAAAATGATCTGAGGGATTCTGCTTTTTTGCCTTGTACTATACTTTCAGTGCATAATCTGGCTGCTATATCAATAAAATTCATAAATGGCTCTGCATGCCACCGATCATAAAAAATTTCTTCAAACGCTTGTCCAAGACCGCGTTGTGGGCAATTAATGACTCTAAAGAACGAGGTGCGGTCAAACGGATTGACAACAAGACGTAAATAGGCAAGCAAATCTTTTATTTCTTTCCGTTCATAGAATTGGATACCCCCAATGATGCGGTAAGGGATTGACCGTTTTATGAGTGCTTCTTCGATAGCACGGGACTGATAATGTGCACGATATAACACGGCAGCTGTTTCAAGTTTTTGCTCGTGCGTGATAGCTTTTAACAACGAGGTGATTGCATCTGCTTCTTGATATTCAGAGCTGCATGCAAGTACAAGAACACGATCGGAGCCTTGTCGCGTTGACCATAAATTTTTGGGGTTTCGTTGCTCATTATGTATAATAATTTGATTGGCAGCTTCAAGGATAGGTTGTACTGAACGATAATTTTGTTCAATTTTTATGATAGTAGTATCTTTAAATTCTTTTTTAAAGTTTAGGATATTGGTGACGGTTGCACCGCGCCAAGAATAAATCGATTGATCCTCGTCGCCAACGACACATATTGATTTGATGGCCAGTTCTTGAGTGTCTGTGAGGGTGAATAATTTCAATAGTTCATTCTGAACAATATTTGTGTCTTGATACTCATCTACCAGTACATGTTCTATAGAGGCATGCACAGATGCCAGCAGCCCTTTATTTTTTTTAAGTAGCTTGACAGCTTCAAGCATTAGGTCATCAAAATCCAAACATTTGCTCGCCCGTTTTTCAGCCTCATAAGCTTTAAATACTTCATACATAAAATGGTCATGCCTTAACTCGGTTGTCTCTTCTGGATTAATTGACTGATTCTTCATGAGTGATATATGGTACGAAAGCTGTTTTGCCGTTACTTTTTTAGTAAGTCCATTTCTTTTTATGATACCGGTTATGATTTTTTGTTGGTCATCTTCATCAAGAATAGAAAAAAATGGAGTAGTCAGATGTTCTTGATATTTTTTTAAAAAGCGTAAACAGTATGAGTGAAATGTACCAATAAAAGGCTTTTCAGGAACATTGCCCAAAAAATATGCAATGCGGTGTTGCATTTCTTGAGCTGCTTTATTAGTGAATGTAAGAGCGATGATTGCTGAAGGAATAGCCCCTTGATTGAGAATGAGATTGGCAATACGTGCGGTGATTACGCGCGTTTTTCCCGATCCTGCTCCTGCAACGACTAGAAGTGGTCCTGAGGGCAATAGCACTGCTTGCTTTTGTTCCTCATTAAGTTGATTGTGTAAAAATTCCGTAAAATCCTGAATATTTTTATTCATTGTTCATTCATTATGGTTCAATATGTCTCTATTACTTAGGTTTTTACTATAGCAAAAAATGATAAAAAAGATAAAAATCTTCACAATCTTTAGATCGGATGTCGATATACTCTTGTTTGATCTTGTCTATATTGCAGAGTTTTTTTTTTGCATTATAGTAAATCCGTAACTTATGTGATGATTCATTAACGTTTGCGAGGATCTATGCGTACTAAAATAAGCCAGATTTCTTCAGTTGATATTGGGAAAAAAGTAACCTTAAAAGGATGGATAAAAACTGTACGACAATCCAAATCATGTGCCTTTATAGTATTGAATGACGGATCTAATTTTGATGGAATTCAGGTTGTAGTTGATGATTCTTTGCCCCAATATAATGATTTGCTTGCTGAGCTGACTACATCAGCATCGATTGCAGTTATAGGTACCATTGTTCGAAGTCCAGGAAAAGAACAGTCATTTGAGCTTAAGGCTAAAGAAATTGAACTTATTGGTGCATGCCCTGCACAAGAGTATCCTTTACAAAAAAAACATCATACACTCGAATTCTTGCGAACTATTGCCCATTTGAGACCGCGGACTAATACTATAGGTGCCGTCGCTCGCGTGCGCAACTCCCTGGCATTTGCAACTCATAGATTCTTTCAGGCCCGCGGATTTCTCTATGTTATGACACCTATTATTACAGCTTCCGATTGTGAAGGGGCTGGTCAGATGTTCCAAGTGAGTACATTGGATTTCATGAATATACCTCGAACTAAGGAAGGCTCTGTTGATTATAGCAAAGATTTTTTTGGCAAACCTGCCTATTTGACTGTGTCGGGCCAGTTGAATGGAGAAGCCTATGCGTGCGCCTTGTCTGACATTTATACTTTTGGTCCGACATTTCGCGCAGAAAACTCTAACACGGCACGCCATTTGGCAGAATTTTGGATGATCGAACCTGAAATTGCTTTTGCCAATTTACAAGATGATATGGAATGTGCTGAGTCATATATTAAATTTTGTATCAAATCTGCGCTTGAAGAATGTCCGCAGGATATGGCTTTTTTTGAACGGCACATAAGCCAAGGATTAATAGAGCGATTGGAGCATATCGTTAAAGAACCTTTCGAGCGCGTTACCTATACTGATGCAGTTTCAATTCTTGAAAAAACGAGCAAAAAGTTCGAATATCCTGTGTCCTGGGGTATCGATTTACAATCAGAGCATGAAAGATATCTGGTCGAAGAATATTTTAAAAAGCCTACGATTCTGTATAACTACCCGGAAAGGATCAAAGCATTCTATATGCGCAACAACGAGGATGGCAAAACAGTCGCAGCGATGGATGTGCTGGTTGCCGGAGTTGGTGAAATTATAGGGGGCAGCCAAAGAGAAGAACGCTATGACATGCTCATTGAAAAGATGAAAAAATTTGGTCTTAATCCTGACGCATATTGGTGGTATTTAGAGTTGCGAAAGTATGGAACGGTGTCCCATGCAGGATTCGGGTTAGGCTTTGAGCGGCTCGTACGTCTGGTGACGGGCATGGAAAATATACGTGACGTTATTCCATTCCCACGATTCCCTGGTAATGCTGAATTTTAAAATGAGGATTGCTTGGCAAAATTTATTAAAAAAATTATCAGTTGGCAAGAAGTACTAGACAAAAATTTTTGTTATTATATACTTAATATAGATTTTGCTGAAAATTAAGATCAGAAATGGTAAAATGTGGGGTTTGTTATGAAATCAAATGTCTTTGTGGATAGCCATGTCCATACCAACTATTCAGACGATAGTACGATGCGGCTGGAAGATGGTATCGAAGCTGCCTTAGCCCTTGGCCTTAAAGGGCTTGCTTTTACCGACCACTATGATCTGGATTTTCCTGATAATCAGTTTTTGTTTGAGTTTGACCCCAAAAAACGTGCTTCACATATTGAATCTCTTAGGGAGCATTATGGGCCCGATATTGAGATAGTAAATGGTATTGAGCTTGGAGTTCAGTCCCATGTTTTGGACCAATCTGCTCGTATCATTGATTCGCATCCTTTCGATTTTGTTATTTGCTCGTTACATGTTGTAGATGGATTTGCCCTGCATGATTCCGATGGTTTTTATAAAAATAAAACAAAGGAACAGGCGTATAGGAGGTATCTTGAAGAAGTCTATCAACTGGTACGAAGCTTTGAGAATTTTGATGTCATCGGACACCTTGGGTATGTCAGGCGCTATGGCCCCTATGAAATAAAATCGATGCCTCTTAAAATTTATGATGAAATTATCGATTCTTTATTAAAGTTGCTTATTGAACGGGGTAAAGGTATTGAGGTTAATGTATCTGGCTATACCTATCGGCTTGGAACACCACTGCCTGATGTTGATATACTAAAACGTTATAAAGAATTGGGTGGCGAAATCATAACACTTGGATCTGATGCTCATGATGCCGCGCACATCGGAAAATCATTCAAGCAGGGATTAGCTGCTCTCGAGCGTTCAGGCTTTGAACATGTTAATTACTTTAAAAATAGGCAGCCTATCTTTGTTCCTCTCAAGTGATGCAAACATTTCTTGCAATTTGGCAAATAATCTGATAAAATTCTTTTAGTGTTCTCATTTTTTATGCACAAGGAGTGTGCCGTGAAAATAATGTTATCAATTTTTACCATTTTGGCCCATTAACTAGGTCAATATAGGTATCTTCCATTCCTGATGATCTCAGGAGCCAATTGTTGTTTTTCTCATGTATGTAAATGTTTGATGGTACCATGTCCCTGTTTGGGCAGTATGCTATCAACTAAAAAAATGTTGCGGAGATTTATATGGAATCAATACTTGCGCATATTGTTGATGTAAAAAAATATTATCGTAATGGCCGTCATGTTACCAAGGCATTGGATGGCGTTTCACTCGATATACGCAAAGGTGAGGTTATAGGACTTCTTGGTGTAAATGGTGCGGGTAAAACGACGCTATCATCAATCTTGGCAACCCTGCATCCTGTTACCTCTGGTGATATACAAATTGCGGGCAAATCGATTTACGATGATCTCAATGCTTATCGACGAACTATTGGCTATTGTCCACAGAAAATTAATCTTGATAATGATTTGACGGTTGAGCAAAATCTTGTTTTTGCAGGTCGCTATATGGGCGTTCCTGAAAGTATTATCCGGAATAAAGTACAAGATTGTATAGAAAAATACGGATTAGAACGTTACAAAGATAGTAGCCCGGAGATTCTTTCTGGAGGTTATGCTCGGCGTGTTCTTATTGCCCGAGCGCTTATGCACAATCCTACATTGGTCATTTTAGATGAGCCGACCGTTGGACTTGATCCTCATGTTCGGTACCAATTATGGGAACTTATCCGTAATCTTAAAAATGATGGTGTAGCGGTCATATTGACGACGCACTATATTGATGAAGCTGAATTTTTATCTGATAGAATTTGTGTTCTTGAGCGGGGTCGCGTTCAACTTATCGATACACCCCGAGGCCTTATGACTGCCTATCAGAAATCTCGCTTAGAAGATGTATTTATTCAGTTAATTAAAGAAAATAAAGAACATTTAACATAAAACATAAGGAACTCGAATGTGTTCACCAACTGTCGCAGTATTTTTTAAGATGCTTAAAACTGATTTGTTTAAATATTATAAAAAGAATTTTCTGGACGACATTATCAATAAATCTACTTGGATCTCATGTATGCTTTTGATTTCTACCTATATCTGGCCAAAAATTGGCATGAGCGAAAGCTTTGGCGTGTTTATGGCACTTGGTGGACTTGTCTCATGTTCATTTTGGGATTCATGGGGTGTATCTGCGCAATTTGTGTCTGATATTGAAGGGTCTCGCGAAATTGATTATTATCTGACATTGCCAATCTGGTCGCGGTTATTTTTTATCAAACAAATTGTATTTTATACCCTGCGGTCGATGATACCGGCTTTATTGATGCTTCCGTTAAGTAAGCTTATCTTGGGTGCACGATTGGATCTGACTCAGTTACATATAGGAAATTTTGTGGCTATTTTTGTAATGACAAATATCTTTTGTGCAACACTATCGTTGCTCATGACCTCATTGGTCAAAAATATGAGTTCTATCGATAATGTATCGATAAGATTTTTGTTCCCTATGTGGTTCTTTGGCGGGTCTCAATTTTCGTGGATGACTTTTTATCAAGCGTCTCCGATATTTGCCTATCTTAACTTGTGCAATCCCTTGCTCTATGCAATGGAAGCAATGCATGTTGCATTTCTCGGTCAATCGGGATATTTGCCATTTTGGACTTGTATATTGATGTTAGCGGTATTTAGTATAGTGTTTGGTTATGTGGGTTCGACGCGACTAATTCGCTATCTAGACTGTGTCTAAAAATTTATGCCCCAAACTGTTTACACGGTTATGATATTTTTAAATATCTTAGGTTTATTATCAAAGTTGTACGGTATCGCTACAATCATGCCATGTGTGAGGTGATTTTCACGTAAAAAGATATGTTTATATGCTGCATAAAAATTACTTCGTATGTAGTTAAGATTGCTGGATAAAGAGGCGATGGAAGGACGAATGGTCGCACTAAACAAAAAGCTGTCATTGCAGCCACATTCAATGCCATTTATACCAAATCGATAGTTATATCCTGCAATCAAATCGACTAGATTTCTCTATCTAACTTAAAGTTTGGGCACAGCGGTTATTAATAGATAAAAATACTGAATATTTTTTATTCTTATATGTTTTGTTAAATCAGCTATAATAAAACTTATTCAGACCTCAAAAAAAGCGATTGTGGAAGATACATATGAATCTACAAGCAAAAATTAAAAAAGTTATTGAGCATGATACTAAATTTATCACTGTTACCGGTGGTGTTTGTTCATCGATTGGCAAGGGAGTTTTAGTTTCATCGATAGGCGTTCTTCTAAAAAATGCAGGATACACTATTTCTGTCGTTAAATGGGACCCTTATTTGAATGTTGACCCTGGCACTATGTCCCCGCTTGAACATGGCGAAGTTTTTGTGACTGCTGATGGAGCTGAAACAGATTTAGATTTAGGCCATTATGAACGCACGATGCAAGTTCAGTTGACGAGAAAATCTTCAGTATCATCAGGCCAAATTTTTGAGCAGGTGTTGCAAGGTGAACGTGAAGGCAAATATTTGGGCCGCTGTATCCAACTACTTCCGCATGTTGTTGACGCTATTAAAAATAGATTGATTGATTTTGCACTTGAACAACAATCCGATTTTGTCCTTATCGAAATCGGAGGTACGGTTGGCGATATGGAAGGGAATATCTTTCTAGAAGCTATACGTCAGATTCGTCTTGAGCTTGGCAAAAATAAATTGTTACACTTTCATTTAAGTTATGTGCCCTATTTGAGTTGGGCGCACGAAATAAAAACGAAACCTACGCAACATAGCGTATACGCACTTAAGGGGTTAGGGCTTATTCCTGATAGCTTAGCTTTGCGGGCAGAACAGTATGTTGACTCCAAACCAATAGAAAAACTATCGGTCATGTGTGGTGTAGAAAAAGAGTATATTTTTCAAGTACTCACCTATACGCCTATTTACAGATTATTTTTGGATCTGGAGCAGCAAGGTCTTTGTGAAAAAATTCAACAGTATTTTGGGGTAAGCATTCCACGAAAGTCTGATCTTTCTGCTTGGCGACAATTAATCAGTTTAATTGAAGAGAGTAAAACCGACGTAACGATAGCTTTAATAGCAAAATATATTGGTAGTAACGATCCATATATAAGTGTTATTGAGGCAATACGCTCAGCCGGATATTGGAACAAAGTTAATGTTAATCTTGTTGTTATTGAAGCAGAACAGTTAGAGAAAGAAAAAGATAATCCAGAGGGTGAAGTCTGGAAAGAATTAGCATCTGTGGATGGTATTGTAGTACCTGGTGGGTTTGATAAGCGAGGCATAGAAGGCAAGATACTTGCTGCCAGATGGGCGCGAGAGCATCAGGTGCCTTATCTCGGGTTGTGTCTTGGGCTTCAGGTGATGCTTATCGAATTTGCTCGATCAGTTTTGGGTATGTCAGATGCCAATAGTACTGAATTTAATAAAGATATCCAGCACCCAGTAGTTTCATTACTGACAGAACAACAAGCTATTGAGCGTAAAGGTGCTACTATGCGCTTGGGGACCTACCCATGTAAAATTATACCTGGAACGTTGGCCTATAAAGCCTACGGCAAAGAACTGGTGCATGAGCGACACCGTCATCGTTATGAATTTAATAATGTATTTCGTGATGTATTTGCACAAGCAGGAGTAGTATTTTCTGGTGTGTATCCTGAAAAAGATTTGGTGGAGATTGCTGAAATCAAGGATCATCCATGCATGATAGGAACGCAAGCTCATCCTGAATTTAAATCCTCACCTTTAGCTGTGCATCCTCTGTTTAAACTTTTTATGGACGCAGTTGTTGAGCGTTTTATACAAAAGAAAAAAACTGATCAATATTAATAAAATGGGTAATAGAGTTATGAAGATGAATAACCTTGTCGACTCTCATGTGCACTGTGACTATTCAGATGATTGCCGTATATCAGCATTATCTCAGATAGAACGGGCAATTGAACTAGGGTTAAAGGGGATTGCTTTTACAGATCACTATGACATTGATTATCCTAATCCCCGGTACACTTTTGAGTTTGATGTGTCTGCGCGTAGAAAAAATATTCACGATATGGCAATTCACTATGAACGCAAACTCTCTCTATTGCATGGTATCGAAATTGGTATTCAGCCTCATGTGATTAACCAGGCAGCTGAGGTAATAAAAAACGGACAATTTGATTGTGTTATTTGTTCAACGCATGCAGTTGAAGGGTTTTCGCTCTGCAGTCAAAGCGGTTTTTTTGAAGGAAAAACAAAACAAGAGGTCTATAATCGGTATCTTGACGAAATCTATTCTGCAATTTCTCAATTTCACGATTATGATATTGTCGGTCATATTGGGTATGTCAGACGATATGGGCCATATGCAAATAGATCGATGCCATATAAAGAATTTAGTGATGCTATTGATAGAATTCTGAAAAAAGTGATCGAAGATGGCAAAGGGATAGAAATCAATACGTCTGGTTTTGCTTATAAACTTGGGAGCACGATTCCTGAAATTGATATCATTGTGCGGTACAAGCAGCTTGGTGGAGAAATTATCACCATCGGCTCTGATGCGCATACTAAAGAACGTGTGGCAGATAATTTTGATCAAGCATTGGCAATCTTGCAACATGTAGGATTTAACTATGTTGCCTATTTTAAAAATAGAAAACCAGTTTTTAATAAATTACAATAGTTCGGACAGTTTTTAAAATAATTTGAGCGTCATGCAACCATTAAATCATACCGAAAATAAGCTGTTTGTGAAAAATATTAATACGGTTGTTACGGTTGTGGTTCATACTTGTTTTTTTGTCTCATATGACTGATCTCTTTTATTCTAGGAGAGTGTATGTGTACAATAAAATCAGTATGTTATTATGAAAATTTAAGTTTCTAGGAATGATGTACTATGGTTGCTCCTATAATTGAACCACCGGCACTCTATCGCCAAGCCGCAGATCATCATCACAGCTTTCAAAACACAGATATGCAAAAAGCCTATCATGATTTTAAGGATCGATATTCTGCTTTTTTTACCACATCAGAAATCGATGCCTTACGGGCCAAAGAATACAAGCGGTTAGATGAACAAAATCAGGTGTATCTTGATTATACAGGTTCGAGCCTGTATAGTGACTCGCAGATTCATAAACATATGACGTTACTTTTGCATGCCATCTATGGCAATCCACATTCTGATAATCCAACATCCAGTATTACGAGCCATCAAGTTGCGCAAGCACGCAATGCAGTTCTTGATTATTTTAAAGCATCAACCGATGAATATACGGTAATTTTTACTCACAATGCGACTGGAGCTTTAAAACTGCTAGGGGAATCGTATCCATTTACCTCAGACAGTAAATTTCTACTATTTGTTGATAATCATAATTCGGTAAATGGAATTCGAGAGTTCGCACGTTCTAAAGGTGCTCATATACAGTATATTCCAGTCAAGAAATCAAATCTGCGCTTAGATCCTAGTATGTTAGATGAGTATTTAAATAATGCTCGAACTGGCATCGCCAATTTATTCGCCTATCCAGCACAATCAAATTTTTCAGGTGTTCAGCATCCACTTGAGTTCATAGCTCGTGCACAAGAAAAAGGTTGGGATGTTCTTTTAGATGCAGCTGCCTTTGTTTCAACAAATGAGCTTGATCTTTCGCAATGGCACCCTGATTACGTTGATATATCGTTTTATAAAATATTTGGCTATCCAACTGGAGTTGGGTGTCTTATCCTAAAACATAAAGCTATGGCAAAATTAAAACGTCCATGGTTTGCAGGAGGGACGGTAGAAGTTGTGTCTGTTCAAGGAGATGGGTACTATTTTCATGAAGGATATTCTGCATATGAAGATGGAACAGCTAATTTTTTGAGCTTGGCAGGGGTACCGATTGGGTTGCGACATGTCCAAATGATAGGGGTAAAAAAGATCCATGAACGGGTGATGATTTTAACCGATTGGCTTATCAAGCAGTTGTTGGCTTTGCGTCATACAAACGGTACACCCCTGATTCGTTTATATGGCCCATCTAACGTTCGCATGCGTGGCGGTATTTTGACGATGAACTTTTTAGGGCCTGATGGGTTAGTTATTGATCCAGGCATAATCGAACACTATGCAGCTCAAGAAAACATTTCGATACGCACAGGTTGTTTTTGTAATCCTGGTTGCATAGAGACTATTAATGACATTGCAAAATTAGATGTTGAAAAACTTTTGCATTGCGGTCATCCTATATCATTCGAAGAATATGTAGCAGCTTTGCCAGGAAAAACTATGGGAGCTGTACGTGTTTCTCTGGGAATAGTTTCAAATTTTGCTGATGTGTATCAGTTTGTGCAATTTGCTCGGTCATTTATCGATAAAGAGATTGCTGAGCGATTGCAGTACTGCACAAAACAGATGTGCAATTCTTCATGTTAACAGCGGTGGCGAGCCAGTAATTCACATTTGGGAGTACAAAGCGAGCAAGATCTCATAATGATTGTCCATTCTGTAGCAAATCAGAGTCCTCAAGATCAAAAAATCAAATAGACACTTAGTGTCAATCAAGGGTTAAGCCAGTATTTAAGAGTATTGCTTGCAAAATGATGGCGAAGGCGTCATAATAAAATTTTTATTGACAAATTAAAATTAAACAAATTATTATTTAATTAGATATATACAAGTATGTATATACAATCGAAGTGATGATCAGTATTTTTGTGTATAAAGGGGGCAGTATGAAAAGGTCGTTGAATCTCATTTTCATGTTCGTTTGTGTTCAACCTATGTATAGCTATGGTCGCGGTTGTGCAGTTAATAAAGATTGTGATCGCGAACCGCTGGTCGATCAACGGTGTGATTCCTGCGGCTATTATTTTGATCGGGATGGGCGCCGAATGTTCGAAACCTCGTATGATACCTATCAAAGGGGTACTTTTAACTTGCGACGAGGCCATTTGTGGAAGGATCGAACTCATCATTCCCGCTTGTGTAAACGCGTTCATAAATCACGATGTTCCGGTTGTACGGTAACTGAACGGGCTGGGAATCGTTATACCGAAAAAAATTTGGCTCATGAACATTATGCAGCGAGGGAAGGACTGACACGTTGGCCAACAGCGCCGGGACCTCAAGATTGGCAACGGGGAACCAAGGGTTTTCCGTATGTTGAAACGCCAATATGGCTCCGTGATACGACAGATGCAAGTGGATATGCTACTCCTACATCATGGCAGGGCTTCCAATAATACAACATGTACAATAGAGCGACTAATTCTCATGTAATTCCTGTAGCGCGTCACATGGCCTGCGTCGATGGCGCATCCATCAAGTCAGTGCCATGAATACGCGCGGGAGAATGATCCAACGGAACGTTGGTGCCCTTGGGTCCAGAGGGCGGTTGGGCAAACAACTGCCCTTGGTGCTTGCCGCACAGGCATTAAAAAATAATGTATGATGATTGGGCAAGCAAAAGCCCCGTGCTGTCTGCACAGGGCTCGCATAATCGCTTCAAGAAAATAAAAATCAATTCTTAATACATCGAAACTTTATGTGCACATACATGCACTACTGTGTTACCTCTTTCCTACCATTCGATCGTACAGACGAAGTTGTTCCAGTAGAATGTATCCCAGTAGCATGAGCTCCGGAGGAATGTGTTGAAGAAGACGACCGTGATGAGCCATTTCTTCTTCCCCTACTTCTATTACCAAAGCGGGAACTTCCGCCATCATTTCGGTTTCCAGCGCCAAAATGACCAGACCCATGTCTGCGCCTATCATAGCTACCTTCTCTATGTTCATGTGCTGCTACAGCAGACATATCGAGAGAAAGGCCTTCAATACTCCTTTTTTCAATTTTTTTGCCAATCTTGCGTTCGATGATTCTCAATAAATAAAGATCAGCATTAGTAATCAATGTAAAAGCTTCACCGGTTTTTTCTGCACGGCCTGTTCTTCCTATACGATGGGTATAGGCTTCCGGAGTATCAGGAATATCATAGTTGATAACATAGGCAATGTCCGATACATCTATGCCGCGGGCGGCAATATCGGTCGCTACTAATATTTGAAAATGGCCACGCCTAAATCCGTCAAGCGCAAATTGTCGTTTAGCTTGAGACAGGTTGCCTTGTAGCGATGTTGCTTTATATCCAGAGTTTTTGAGTTGTTCGGCAAGTCTCATGGCCAGATGTTTAGTTCGGGTAAAGATAAGTACTGAGTTACCGGCTGCTTTTTCGAGTAGCGCCATCAATAATGGCGTCTTTTTCTCACGTTCAGTCAAATAAACTGAATGAGAAACTGTATTGACTGGAGCCGTGTTTGCTATCTGGATAGTTTTGGGTTGATGCAATATTTCATGGGCAAGACCACTAATCTCTGCTGGCATGGTGGCAGAAAACATCAGTGTCTGACGTTTTTGCGGAACCGATCTTAAAATCTCTTTAAGGTTTGGTAAAAAGCCCATGTCAAACATTTGATCGGCTTCGTCTAATACCAGTACCTCTAACTTACTTAAATCTATAGACCCATAACGAATATGATCAAGTAATCGCCCAGGGCATGCTACCACGATTTCCGCTCCGTCACGGAGTTTGCGTATTTGTGGTCCGGAAGCTACACCTCCATAGACTGTCATGCTACGTAATTTGGTTTTTTGCGAGAGCTTTTTAATGACCGTATAAATCTGCTCTGCAAGTTCTCGGGTAGGAACCAAGATCAATGCACGTGTACATCGGCGATGTTCCGCCATCAGTCTCTGTAAAATAGGCAGAACAAAAGCTGCCGTTTTGCCTGTGCCGGTTTGGGCTAGGCCCATAATGTCATGTCCTTCAAGAACAAGGGGTATCGCTTGAGCTTGAATGGGGGTAGGGGTCTGATACCCTACTGCTTGAATACCGCTATCAATAAGCGGATGAAAAGAAAAAGAGTAAAAATCCGTTGTGGATTGTGAATTCATTGAAAGTATCCTTTGGCTACAAAGTAAAAAATCTGGAGCCAAGTCGCACTCTCAGCTCAAACACATCATCCAGGCCGCAACAAACTTGTCTGCGGGGTTTTAATCTATTGCTTGCGGCGGTGCGAAAAATTTATTGTGGATGCGCCGGCAAAGCGAATTAGTATGGGCGATTAAATTATTGACACTTTTACGATATCATACATTTTTCTATAAGTCAAGAAGTTTTTATATGTTATTTCAAGCTTGAAATTTATTGCACTTCTTAACTCATAATTCTTTTTTTAGCCTGTTCTTTTTGTGCTATCTGGTCGTCATACGCGGCATTGATATCACACAGGCTTACTTCTTGCTGTTTGTGTAAGGCTGCTTTTAAGGCAGCATCATTGACGATGGCTGCAAGCTCGTCACCCGTAAATCCTTCAGTCTTTTTTGCGATCTCAGTAAAATTAACGTCAGAAGCAAGTCTTTTGCCTTCGGCATGAAATTGTAATACATGTTCGCGTTGCTCTGCAGTCAATGGTTGCATGTCGACAACCTCAAAAAATTCATGGACACGTGGGTCAAGTTCGTCCGAACGTTTATTTGAAGTAGCAATTACCAGTGCATCAGTTTCATCTTTGGCGTATTTCCACCACATAAAACTGAAGTATTTTTTATATACCCAATCTGACCAACGGCTGGAGCTAGTTGCCTTCTGAAATATCTTGTCAATTGTTTCTTCTGTTTTTTCATGTTTTTTAACGGCACTAAAAGTTTGAATAGAGTCTTGCAGCTGACGTTTAGTTTTCATTTCTATTTCGTACTCGCGTGTTTCCAGTGTGTTTTTTTCTTTTGCTGATTTTGTCGTTTTTAATTGTTTATTAATTTCTTGAAGTTGTTGTAGAGTTTCTTTGAATCTTAGTGTATCCAGGTTGAGGGACCTTTTAAGCCGTTCTAAATCGCTTTTCGCATATTCTTTCTCACTAAGTTCTGCTTGCTTAAGTGTCTCTTCAAGCAATTTTCCTGAGCCAACAATATGCAAGAGAGGTATTATTGAATCAGCTGGAAAATTTGTTGCAAAAAGCTTGGCAACAATGAGAGCAGCTTCATGTATCTCGCGAAGTTTTTCCTCGGTTAACTTGCCTTTTTTATATTCTAGAGCTTTAATAACAAGTTGCATAAAAAGATCACTCAGAGTGTCAACACTCTTGAGTGGGGCTGCAATTGTTTTTTCAAGAATTCCTGCAGGTGGACATGAATAGTGGGGCATAAGCTTGACCACTTCCGGTATAAACTGAAAAAGTAGTCTCAAAACGTGAGTTTCAGGGAGTACATTTAACCATGATGCAAGCTTATGAGGATTTCTCTCTTTGTATGGGTTACGTGCAACTTCCCATAGAAGTCTATTAAAGGCTTTATCACGTTCTTCTTCCAGTGGTCGATCTCCGGCTAGCACTTCTTTAGCATCGACCTTTTGTGCGAGAGCATCGAATTCATCAAGGACAATAATTGCTGGTTTTCTAACCGGTTGTGGTCTGCGGCAAACCCAAGCTATTAGTTGCTTGCACTTGAGTGTGAATGAAGAAAGTAAGGGGCGACGACGTGCTCTATTAAATAATCCATATATTGTCTCGGTGCCTGAATTTTCTATTCCTGCAAAAATTCCTGCTGCTGATTCATATACCAATGGACAGTCGGTTTGTTGTGCCAGGTATCTGCCCAGTTGAGTTTTGCCGCTTCCAGGTAATCCAGCAAGTAATAGTGGTTTGCAGGCTGGCCAGGAATAGTCTCCCTTTTTTAATCGATCAATGCGATCTTGAATCTTCGGTGGAACAGTCCCCTCTGCAATTGGCACTGGTTGTGTAACGAATGCCGGTAGTTGCTTTTGACTTGCAGAACCTGCAGACAGGGCGTCATTATTCATTGAGTCACCATCGAGTCCGCGAGCCATTAATAATCGATTCCACACTGTGTCTATAGCCCATGTTACTCGCTTTGCCGCACGAAGAATGAGAACCCTTTTTGCGACACCAGGCAGTGATCTCAAGTACTTTGTAAAGTTGATCTGAAAGCAAATCGTTGGTGTTGTTATGATTAAGAAACACGCTAATATTAAACGTTTCATACGTAATCCTTAAATCAATTTATTGTTGAGTTGCTAGTTTCTGTTTGCGTGAATCGTCAGGAGCAGACGTCGCTGAAGTGCTATCTTCAATTGGGTGCAGCTGTTCAGATTGCAAAATAGGCGTAGGCAGTGACATGAACTGTGTCAAAGACTGTGAAGAATGGTCTGGTGTTTGCTCGTGTACCAGCTGCAAAACAGACGTGATCACTGGAGTTAATTGTGTTACATCAAGCTTAGATGCTTGTTGCTGTTGTGCTTGCTTCAAAGCAGACACGACTATTGGCGTAAACTGCGTTAAATCTATCGGCTGTGAAGAATGGCCTGGTGCTTGCTGCTGTACCTGCTGCGCACCAGGCATTGAAGCTGGAGTATCCGTCCCAATAGGCTGCTGTGAACTTGTTCGTTGAGCTTCTCGTCGCGTTTTTTCTGCTTCCTGATATTGTGTCAAAGCTTGAACAAGCGCTTCACGGGTAATCATAGGATCATCTTGTCTTGAGGCACGTAATGAAGCATCATTAATTATGTGAGCAAGTTCTGCTCCGGAAGCATTTTTAGCTTCATTTTCAACAAATGATCTTAGAACTTCATCAGAAGGCTTTTTAATCTGTTTAAGTCTATCGCAGTGAAATTTCAAAATTGCAAAGCGCTGTTGCATATCCAGGGCATGAACTTCGATAACTTTTAAACGTCCAGGGCGAACAAGTGCTTCATCAAGTTCATGTGCAGGTATGTTCGAGGTAGCTACCAAAAATACATCGGGAACTGTTTGTTGTTGATGTGCACCATCAAGTTCCGTAAGAAGCTGTTCAAGAGCGCGCTCTCGTTCTCCCGCTCGGGCACGATCAAGGCCCGAAATAGCGCCGCCGCGAGGACGGCCAATTGCATCGATTTCATCTACAATAACAATGGTAGGTTTGCGTGGTTCAGGACGGCGTAGGTGCAAGAAAGATAACATCCTATTAAAACCAATTTTGCAATGTTCAGTGAAAGTTTTATGTTGAGCTCGCCCAAAGAGTTCGTGCACAGATCTGCTGCCAGATCCTTGCGCTGCATCGATAAAGCCTGTAGCCCCTTCATACAGAACGCGTGCATTTGTCGCTTTTGCTATATAATAGCCAAGTTGGGTTTTTCCTGTGCCTACCGGACCTGTGAGCAAGATGCCACGCCACAGATGAGCACCAACTTTTTCGAGACTATCAGGCTTATTGATGAGCTCGATGATTTCATCTTTTATTTTTGCAGGAACTGTGTCTGGTGCAATGAGACCTTCATCGGAGGTGCATGGGGCTGGATCTTTTTTTTGCAATGCGGCTGATTCTGTAGCTCTTCCTGATGCAGCAGCAACCCTACGGGCATATAAGGCTAGAATACCTGTCAAGATGCCCTGGGCAATAACTTGTTTGGTTATTCCTTTAATCGAAGATATGCCCTTTTTTTTCATCCAGAATGCTATATCGCGAAGGCACGACATTGGTTGTACCCTATATGCAGCATCGCGTATGAATGTAAGAGGATGAAATTGTTGTGCAGCTGAGCGGAGTAACGGTAATGGATTATACCCTGCCTGAGCGCCATGCTCATAGATAGCTCCACACAAACAGAGACACAGTATTGTTGACGATAAAATCTTATTCATAAAAGCTACCCTTTTGTTATTAATTCTAACAAATTATTTATTTTTGAAAGATATAAAAAATATTTATTTTATATAACTCTAACAGAATAAATGACAAAATCAAAATGGTATGAAAAATCCGCCAAAAATACAGAATTATTGATAAGGCAGAACATGCCCATAGCCATACGTGACTACTGGATTAGTATACGAGTGAAGATAAGATTAAGGGAGTTTACACGAGAGCCACTCGATCACCCAACGTACTTTTTGCTTTGTTCTGAATGCCAGGTTCGTTGACTATTGATCTGCTCTTTTTCATCTAATGCCTCAAAAAGATTAATGTGGCATTTATTGGCCAGCATCATGAGGCATATACATACGTCAGCCATTTCATGTTTAAGATTACCATAGGAGGATAATCGTGTATGGTCAACTTTCATGCCGCTATGTTTACGCAAGGCTTTTGCAAGCTCGCCCACCTCTTCTAATAGGATAAGCATGGTTTCTGCCGATGTATCATGCGTAAAACCTCGTATCTGTGACATGTTGAGCATATAGTTTTGTATTTGATCTAAGGTCATCTGCTTGTCGAGTTTTTCATGAGCATTAACATCTGACACTGTTTTTCCTTTGATTTGCAAAATTCGGCCAATCAACCATACTTTTTTTAAATATATCTATAACATAAAAGAGGTTTTTACATGGAATCACATTATACAGCTACAGGATTAGTCGTCAATCGTGCAGGCAATAAAGTACTTCTTGTGTTGCATAAAAAGTTGCAGTTATGGTTGCCGGCAGGCGGGCATGTTGAAGAAGGAGAGCTTCCTCACAATGCAGCCATTCGTGAAGTATTTGAAGAAACTGGAGTTCCAGCTCTCATCATGAATGCTTCTACTCATCTTGACTTGCATTCCGGATCTGAAATACAGATTCCTGCTCCCAGATTTGTGTTACATGAGTTTATTCCGGCCTATAAGGATAAAGCTGAGCATATGCATTATGATTTTATATATCATATGCAGGCTGAATGTGATGAGTGCCTAGTAAATGAGCATGAAGTTGAATCTGTTCAATGGTTTGGACTGGAGCAATTATTATCATGCAAAACAAATGAGGCCACACGGAAGATGTACTCTATACTGTTACATGGTAGTGATTGAACAACACTAAAAAAATTAATTATTATGAGATTATACCAATGCATACACCAGAATCATTATATAAAAGATTAGATGAGCTTGGCATACGATATACTACAATCTCCCATGCTCCTGTATTTACCGTAAAAGAAGCTGATGAGATACTTGCACAGTTGCCACCGCATGGCCCATGCAAAAACTTATTCTTAAAAGATAAAAAAAATCATTTGTATCTTCTGGTTGCTCTTTTTGATACAGATATTATCATCAAAGAACTTGCCAAAATCTTATCAGCTCCTGGGCTTCGATTTGCAAGCCCTGAGCAACTTATGGCATCATTAGGCGTCATACCTGGGGCTGTAACCCCGTTTGGATTGATCAATGATCAACAGCATACTGTTACCGTAATACTTGATCCGAGGATTTTTGGGCATCAATATATTGGCATACATCCTTTGGTAAATGATGCTACTACGCTGTTGACTCCCGGTGACCTAAAATCATTTATAAACTCTTGTGGTAATCGCATTATTGAGTTGCCTGGAATTTAAGGCTGGTGTGAAATATTTTTTGTAGAGCATTTGACTACAGAAAAATTGAGCATATATTTTTTTAAGAATAGTTTTGTCTCGTTGTGCAATAAAAAATGTTGTATTGTTGTCGTTGCACTCATTAGTGGAGGAACTCTCATGAAGTTCATTAAGTATATGTTTGCTTTGTTGGCAGTATCATGTATGATACCTGTTTTTGCACACTGTGGCAAAGGCGGATGCCGACGTGGCCATTGTGGTAAAGCAGTTATTGCTGCAAAAAAAACTGTTTGCAAAAACAATGGTACCTGCAAGAATGGTTGTTGCACACATTAATTTTTATCTGTAAGGCGGCTATATAAGGGCCGCCTTACTTTATTTTGGAATCTTTATTACCAATTTCGATAATATTTTTGATTATTGCAAGAGGAATTTTTTGAGTGCCATAGACCTCAAAAGAACATTCAGAGGCAATCATTAAGGTTGAACTGGCTGCCGGACACGAATAAATGGTGTTATCTGCCAGCTTTGATCACGATATTCGATCGTTGCCATCGCATCTTCACAGCAAAGGGTTCCTATCCCCAGCCCTTCTGGCGAAGAAGTACACGTGAAGACTGTGGGCTTCGTAATGGTATAGGGAAAATCTGTAAGTAATGGCTTCCAATCTGTACCATATTTTTGCGTACTACGGAGCCTGGTGATACCACCGGAAATATGCTGGTGTCCGCGCAATATAGCATCAAGCGAATAACGATGTTCAGGGTGATTGCTTTGTAGTTTTTCCATGAATTCCCGAGCAGCTGAACTATTATAGGTTTGTATGCCAAAGCCGCGGGGTGAATCGTAGGATTGTGGTTCTTGTTCAGAAAAAATATTGGCAAAAAAATCACTCCACAAAAGTCCTGGGCAAATAGCACGACTACTAAATTGATGGTCGAGCAATTCTGATTTACCAGTTTTTTTATATGTGGCAATCGTTTTTAATATTGCTCGTTCGAATGGAACTGTAGGATCTATGCCACCATGACAAAAAAGGAGAAACTTAAATTTTGGAATATATGAAGTATGTGGGACACTAGGAACTGCTAAAAGAAGTGCCTGCGGCAACGAGAGAAACAGTTTGTCAAGAAGTCTTATTTGATCTAATAATTTCATATCAAAGGTAAAATAGGTGCGCCATTCTGATAAAAAGTCTTCTGCCATGTCTAACGTTTCATGGTTGCCGGCAAGCAGGATGACATTTTTATTCTCTTTAAGAGTCATAAGAAGTTGCCAGACCTGAGCGCTGCAATGTCCGCGATCAGCATAGTCGCCTAACAATACAAGATAATGATTAGGGACTAATTGTCCATAGTCATTTATAATGTAGTCTCTGTGAAGTTTTTCGATTGCTGTTGTCAATGATTCAATGCTGCCATGTAAGTCTCCAATCACATGAATGATGCTATCTAAGGGAATAATCTGCAGTTGAATATAGGGGTTTGTGTATGATTTAACGTGATGTCTCAAAAATTTTTTAAGCACAAGTTGCATAGCGTCTCGTGGGGGCTTTGGTTGTTTTATCCACTGATAAAATGGTTTGAGCATGCGGAGTGAAGTAATAGGCACTAATAATCTTTGATGGTTATGCATCATATGAACATAGATTTTCTGATCATCTGGTACATGGTGCCAGATGATCACATATACCCACAGGTCTTGATCTATGTTCATTAATGCCAATTGACCTTCAATAAAATTTTTTTTGTTATGTGTGATAGCTTGAGCAGTTGCTTCCTGTGTGAAAGTACTGAGTCCTACATCTAAATCGGTGCAGGCAAAGCACGTTTTTTTAATCAAGACAGAATCATCAAAAGTACAAGCATGTAGAGTATTACACATGATTATTAAAAATAAAGATAACGATTTGATATTCATCGTAGCCTCCTTTTCGGTATTTATGCTCATAGAGTAGTGTACTCCCTTTTGGCGATTTGATTCAACCTTAAGATTAAATCTATTTTAAAATGTTTTTTGTTATTCAGAAAATAGAGTTTTGCTAGATCTTTGCAAGTTATCATGTTCATGTTAGCATGTCTTAAAATGTTTTTGATATAATTTTAAAAAAAGGGAATTCATGAAAAGATTAGCAATTTTAACTGTGTCTATGTATCTTATGGTGCCATCGACTAATTGCAGCATTGAAACTAAATTTTCAAAAGTTGCAGCTGCATTGGGTTTTGGTAGTTCAAGAACAGTACCTGATACGTTAAAACCTTGTCAGACTTGGCTCAATCCTCATACATTATTTCATGGTTCCCCGACTATGAATCTAGAAGTAATTAATCCGAAACCATTAGGGACACGGTGTCACGCCCAGCCTATAGTGTTTGCATCTCAACATATTGCACTTGCAGCATTATTTATGCTTAAGCATCAGGGAAAATTTGCCTGCGGTAGGTTGCCTTCGGGAGATGTTTTTTATCTGACCGAAGATACTAAACGATGCATAAGAGATGATCACGGCGGTGCCATTTATGTTGTCTCTTCAGCCACATTTTTTTGTCAAACTCAAATAAGCCTAGGTCTAGACGAATGGATTTCGTATGCTGCGTTGAGACCTTTGGCAAAGTTTACTTTTCCATCTGCTCTTGAAGCTATTCTTGATTTTGGAGTAAAAGTCTATTGTGTTGATAGTTGTACCTATGCCCAGTATTGGCGATTGAGATCAGATAATGATGAATGGACTGCTTTTTTTGGTCGATTAAGTCCGATGACTAAGGCGCAACTTGCTTTAGAAAGAACAAGTAATTAAAAATATCTATATTTTTTTCTGACCATTGCATTATAGAGATCGTTACTACTCATGTTGGTATTCTAGTAGATCGCCTGGTTGACATTGTAAAGCTTCACACAAAGCTTCAAGAGTTGAAAAGCGGATAGCTTTAGCTTTGCCGGTTTTGAGGATCGATAAGTTTGCCTCAGTAATGCCGACGCGTGCAGCAAGTTCATTGAGCCGTATTTTGCGCTTAACCATGACCTCATCCAACTTTACTATTATTTTCATGCACTGACCTTTAAATGGTTAAATCATGTTCATTTTTAAGTTCATAAGCCTCATGCATGAGTGAGGTGATGATCAAAAAGAAGCCGACGATAAAAATATGGATCACATCATTAGACGTAAATCCTAATGCAATAACTCGTTGCCCTTGTTGATTGGACAATGTGGTTACTATGCTCAGTAGCGTAAACTTGAATGGTTCGTACAGGGCCCATGCAAAAATTATTTTGCTCATGTTATTAAATAAGGCAATAGTGTTTGCGGTAAAGAGTTCGCCTTTTTGGTAATAGCGTAAAACTTTGATAAAGCAGATACAGGCCCATACAAGAAGGGCTATCGATATTCCATCAATGCAAGAGGACGCTATGCGAGAAATAAGTGCCATAGTTGCTTCTGATTGTCCGGAACCATAAGGAATACTTAATCCTGTGTACAAGGTAACCTTTTTCGAACAATCTGCAATATCATAATAAATGGGCATTGATCCGCCGAACCATTTATACACAAATCCGATGATAGTCAAAGGTAGTGCGACAAAAAGGCAAAAGAGTTCGAGGAACCTGGCATATGATTTAAGGGTACTCATATTTCTTATTCTCCTATATACGTCTTTGTTGTACCAATTAGTATAGCAGCTTACTATGCAAAATATATTGATAAAAAAGCGGGGCCACTTTAGTGGCCCTACCGTTGTGTCTAGAAAGGAGTTGCGGATGAAACAACCTTCTATTTTTTAAATTCAAAAGAGATAAAGTCTTTATTGTTATCCTTTAATTTGATCTGAATGCTCCTTGTGACATGCGGTGTGTTAATAATATCCATAAATAGTGAATCTGTGCGTATGGGCTTGAAATTTTCAGAACTATTGTGCTCGAAATTATCGATTAAACTGATAAGTTGCTCGCGTATGGACCTCCAAGCAGTTGTATCATAATATTTTTCATGGGACACGCGTATACGTATAGATATTTTAGTAATATCATTGAGGCTGTGCAGATTTTGTCCATCATTTATCCTCAAAGGAAACTCTATATTAATTTTCATATGAAGTCCTGTCTTGTCTCCGGCCAGTTCATACCATTCTTTTATGGGTGAACCAATCAGATCTAGGAAAGATGAATCTTGTGCATTATTTTTACTTGTTTGGAGTGCTTGTACCAAGCTCGAGGTATGATCTATCATTGTCTGCCAGTCATTTAACGAAGTTTCAGGTGTGCGTTCAATATGTACTGTACACGTAAACGATCTACACAGTTCTGGGTTTTGCTGATGTTGGTGGAGAAAGCTCATAAATGTTTCCAAGGATGGCGTTGGGTGTACACGTGCAAATTCGTGTAATAAACTTTCTCCACGAACAAAACCAGCGGAGGTGACAGCAATGATCAATAGTAAGTGATCGAATTTCATAATATTCCTTCATGTTATATATTTTCTACATCTTTTAACATATCTACCTGCAAGTACAAACTAGTCTGGCAAAAAATTTGTTGAAAGTCAACAAATTTTTATTGATAATCAATAAATTTTTATTGATAAAACAAAAAATACCTCTATTAATTTTTATTTGACAATTATGAAAAAAGTATATAAGTTATATATTAGATTGGTCGTATTATTAAAATATAATTAAGGAATAACATATGTATTATGGTAAAAGTCTTTTGGCTTCAATGGTATTAATAAGTTCAGGATTGCTTATTGCTTCTGCAGATCTAGATGAAAAAGTTGCAAAAAATAGGCACGAGCTTATGCATATTTTAAGGTGGGAATCTGAAAATTCAGCAACCGTTGCGCGAGTAGCCGAATTAGTGCGCGATGGAATTGGTAATATTGATGAACGTGAGACCGGAGATCAGGTGACAGCCCTTGAATTGGCAGTCATAAGAATTGCACCTGAGTGGTGTCGATTATTATTGCAAGCAGGTGCAGGCATTAATGTTCCAGGATCACATATTACTGTAGGCCATTTATTAACCAACTATCAGGAAAGCCCTTTCCTTGCTGGTAATCGCAGTAGATTTGATCAAGGCTGTGCAGTGATGAATCTTCTTATCCAATACCATTATGATATAAATAGCCTTGATAATGCGGGTGAAACTCCTTTGCATGAACTTTATTCCAGTTGCTTACAGGGTGGTATGACTGAAGAAGCGGCTGAATATTTCTTAAGGCATGGAGCAGATATTACCATACCAAGTAGATGCCGCAATAATCTTCGTTTAATTGATTGTGCACCTAAAAACTCGCCTATGGGTAGAGCCATAAGAAAAATTGCACAGGAAAATTTGATCCGTAGCATTAATCTGGATGATACAGTAGGGATCAAAAATGCTCTATTGCGTGGTGCAAGTGTTGGTATGCAAGATAGAAATGGAAATAATGTTTTTCATATTGCTGCTATGCGTATTGGTAATCATGCAAGTATGACGACTTTTACTTATCTCTTGAGTTTGCCCATTCATGCGATCGGACATTATTTAAATGTACTAAATCATGACAGAGATACCCCAATGCACATACTCGTTCTTAATGGGAATGCTCAAGACATACTGAATGATATCGCACATTTGCCTATGCCTACTATTTGAGATTTAATGGGTAAGCTTAATGTGATGCGAAAAAGATAGTAAATCATGTACAAAATGTGATTAAATGGATAGAAAACGCCATTCGATCTCTAACAAATTGGCAGCGTGCGTTTTAAGCATTCTCAATAAACTTCGTTGGATATAACCATATAAAAGGACAATTTTATGAATGATACGCCTAAATTCGTTGTTGGAGTTGTTGGAATTGTTCGCAAAGTTGATACTATCTTACTTATGCGCAGAGCTTTAACTAAGTCTACTAATCCAGGAAAATGGGAGTCTGTCGCGGGGAAAGTCGAATTTAAAGAACATCCCAATGATACTTTGCATCGAGAAGTTAAAGAAGAGTCGGGATTGAATGTTTTAATTAATGAACGGCCTTTAGCAGTCTTTCAAACGATACGAGGAACCGAACCGATGATTTTGTTATATTATTTGTGTGATTATGTAAGCGGAGACGTTACTTTATCCAAGGAACATGATGCTTATAAATGGGCAAACCTTCAAGAATTCAAAACCCTTTGTTCATTCCGCGAATTGATTGAAGTTGTAAATGGCATATTTATTCTAATCGGGTAAGAGGAAACGCCTAGCTTCCGTCTTACCACACCACCATACGTGCCGTTAGGCAATACGGGGGTCTGTCAATAAATTTGTGTAAATGGGTTTCATGAGTTAATCCAAAAACATGACAATACTTTCCTTAAACATGGTAGATAAAGTAGCAAGATTTGGTCACGCCATCCGAATACCGTATTAGCCATTTTTACATTTTTTGTGATTAGACTAAGCACAGGTTTTATGATTTGTTTATCAGAATTAGTATTAGTAAGCTGTATAATTTTTTTCTTCAATAAGCTCTGAGCCAAACATAGTATTTATGGTACGTTTAATGGTGCATCGTTTATCATTTGTATAGTAAACCGATCTTCCTAAAGCGATAAACTCTTCATCAAATTGTCCAGCCAGCTTTTTTGCTCGTAATGCATCTTGGATATCCCACATGGCTTCATTTGCATCACGTAGTTCATTAACCAGAGAATCAAATTCTCTAGAGGAAGTTAAAGCTTTTTCAATAGTATCATATAATATCTCATACTCATCTATCACATGTATGAGTTTTTCTGGTTCGGTGATGCGATCTTTTTTTATGAGCAGAATGGTAATGCGATCTACTAACTCGCCTAAAGACAAGGGGATTATCAGATTTATTGATTCGTCTATTGACGGTTTGCGTGCAATGGTACGGGATTCCTTAATATGGGCATATGATTTTTCTTCAATAATTTGCGATCCACTTAAAAGATTGAGGCTGCGTTTAATACATGCCCGCTCATCATTATTAGTAAGAATCGCATTGACCATCGTGACAAACTCATGGTCAAAACATTTTTGTCTTTCTTTAAGCCGCACGGCATCTTCAAGGTCCCACAGGTTTTTGTTGACCTCTAAAAGTCTACAGGAAAGTTCATCAAGATCCTGAGAAGGTTCAACAATCGTTTCAAAAGCCGTAGATAGCCTCTCAAGTTCTATAGTAATATTATGGAGCTTTTCCGGATCATTGATCCTTTCTTGTTTGATACGCAAGATAACAATTTTATCTATGACATCGGCTATAGAGGTCTTAATATAAATAATCGGTTGATCTTGGGCGAGTAAGCTACTAGTGCATGCATTTACTATTAAAATAAGATTTATACACAGTACTGCTTTCATTGAAAACTCCTTTACGCTTGACATCCTTTTTGCTGCTTCATCCTATTGTTCATGGTAATACTAAACAAATAAGAAAATGTAAAATTTTCTTGTTTTTATCTGCCTCAAAGATCTAAGTTAAAAACTAGTCGTTCACGAGTGTGACTAATCAAAAAAACTTGTTCTTAATGTTAGGTGCTTCATGGTTAAAAAAGTGTTCGCATTAATTGGGATAAGCTATTTTCTTTCGCTGCATTCATCGCAAGACCTGTCTCGCGATTTATTTGCATATACGTACCATAATAAACAATTACAAGAAGAATGGTTTAAAGATCGCGTAGCAAAGCCGGCTTTTTATGCTTCTTGTTTAGGTGTTTCGAGTTTTATAACGACGCTTTTTATTTTGCAGAGTTTTTTTGGAATAAAAGATACTCTCGCCGGATTGCTTGGCGTGAGTAGTATGGTGGGTGCCTGCTCTTTTTTTACCTCTTGGATCTCATTTATGGTGCTCAAGGGTCTATTGCGTCTATTGAAGGAGAATCCTGAAGAAAAGTCTCTCAAGCAATCGCTTTGTGTACTATCGTTAAAATTGAAGCAGGCAATTGCAGATGGAGATATCAACCTGGGTGAACTCGAACGCTGTCTAGTTTTTACCGATTGTCCATTGAAACGAGAATTAATGCAGTATGCCAGAGCTTTTTATGCGTTTTAAAAAATGGTGTCTTAGCTGTTGCCTCATAACCTAGTCATAAGGCACAATAACTATGATTATGCAGCTTGACCTAATGTAAAACATTTTTCATGCGCTCGCCATGGATAAACCAGGACAACCGTTTGATTATTCATGCAGTTCAGCTAAACTTCAATAGATCTCTTTTAGTATAAATATCTTAGTAACTAATTTCTATATGGAATATGCACTATGAATAAAATGACGAAGATATTCCTGATACTATATATATTTGTGGGAATGTTGAACAGGACACCTGATGTTCAAGGCTTGAACATTTCGGGATTGAACCTGCAAAGAATTCGTTCTAAGCTTCGAGTAAAAGCAAGTCTCATTCTAGGGTCACGGTATTTTGTGCCCGTGGCAACGTTAGCTGCTGTGCTGGCAGCGGGCATTGTTGGCTATAAATTAAGTTCGTATTGCTCTGGCAAAAAGCGAGAAAGAAAAGCTTCAAAAAAAACTAACACTGATAAAGGCTATACTACACTTGATAATATTCAGTTAGGTTCGCAATGCTATCTTCCAGGGCGTGGTATTCTTGTTCCTAGTTCCTTAGGAGTAACGCACATCTGTGTACAGCAAGCTCAAGTACTTAATCAATTTGGATGGAATGGTGGAGGTGTAGCCAGTTGTGGGTATCAAGCATTAAAAAATGCATGTGCAATTACATCGATGCTTTTAGGTATTGATAGGCGTGATTGGCTGACCAGCTCTGATATTGTACAGCAATTATTCGGTCCTGGGAGCAGCAAGTATACTGCAGGTAGGTGGCGTTCACTTATTATGCAGCATCGGGAACAGCAGGTACTGTGTTATTATTTTGCCTCTTTGATGCCCATTAAAGACGCGGCTGTAGATGTTAAAGGGGAATGCAATTATAAAAGCAATATACGAGGACTCTTTGTGTCTTTTGCGAGAGAGTATGTACAAGAAATTGTGGGAAAATTATATACTCATGAAAAACATATAGAAATGAGTGCCAATGCATTTGTTGCGTGGGTACAAGCACGGCCCATTGTGGGTTATGATCCTACAAGATATGGCGAAAATCTCACAGCTCATGACCTAGAGGTACTTATTCATAATCGTGAAACTATTCTTGCGCATATCGCTATTGATGAGACACAAATTTTCGATTGTTCTCTAGATATGTTGCAAAAAGCACAAGCAAAGTATAACAATGATGTTCGCGGGAAATTTAATACGATAAGCTTTGATGGCGAGTGGCTTGGGCAAGGTGAAGTTGAACTTTTGATTCCTTACGCAAAACAGCATGAAACACACCTTAAAGATATACCTGTTTTTGTGTGTGACTCTATGGCCACAGACGAATTAGACTTTATTTCAGATGTAACTGAGCTTCGACAAGCTATTAAGGAAGGCAAGTCATTACCCCATCCTATCTATGCATTTGTATTAGGCAACATGCATCATGATGGCGATCAGATCGGTTCAGATGGTCATTGGACGACGCTCGTGCTTGATACGCTCGAAAATAATCAACGTCGTTATACGTTGGCTGATTCTGACGCTAATCCCGGTCACTTGTCTGCCGGCGCATGTCAAAAGTTTATTTGTTATCTTGAAGGGGAAAAGATTGGAGAGCGCATCATTTCGGCATCAAAAAATCGAAAGCCTCGGGCAGTAGGCTGGTTGTCCTCTCTCTATAATCGGTGTAAAAAATTGCTTTGGTAATACAGATGTTAATGAACGTATTTAAAACATGAGATTATTGGAGCTTTGTGTTTCAGTGTTACAATCTTTTCGATTAAACGCAGCTTGCTGTTAGTCAAATGACAGCGCTTTGATCGTAGCCTGTATGAAAGCGATTTTTTAGCCATGAGTGTTATACTAAACGAACGCAACAGGATTACTGGGATTGATTGTAACTGATGTTTTATATGCGGCAATGGCATCATCATGCTGCCCTTTTTTTGCATATGCATGGCCTAAACGTGATAGTATATTGGATATCTGTGGAACTGCACTGAGAGCTCTTTTATATACGCTGATCGCATTGTTACTCATGCCCTGAGAATATCCTTTGTCGTCAGTTTGAAAAAGTTGCTGAAAGTGCATCAATGCTGCTGGGTCACATGAGGTCAAACATGTTCTCAATGCATTAGCTATCGGATTTAAGACCTGTTGGGGTGAACCTTTTTTATGAGCTACATAGATAACTATCAATCCTATTACAGACATATTAAAAACTGCTAAACCTAGTAGGCCTATTTTGGGGTTCATTACTGATCCTTTTCTTGAAAATTCAAAGAACTGATCAAGTAATAACCCAAATAAGAAAAAACGTAAAGCTCAAAAAAGATTTGTGTGTTGGGCGAGCTGCAATCTTACATGAGCAGCATCTGCTGAATATGCCTATTTCCTTCGCGTGCGCCTGACCAATTCCAATACGGAATAGTTTTTCCTGCTTGATGAGCAAAATAATAGGCAGTATGATGTTCTGCATCTTGTACATCTTTTCTGGCACCACTTTTGATAAGTAGTTCTACAAGTTGGTCATTATTGCTTTGCGCAGCCATCATGAGCGCTGTTTTCCCATCTTTATCTTGCGCATTTACATCGACATTCTTGGAAAGGATTTTTTCAATGATAGTTTTATTATTGCTATGTAATCGTATGGCATTCATAAGAACTGTTACCCCGTCATTGTCACGGCTATCAAGAAATGGCAGCGAAAGAAGGGTTTCAAATATGTGCTCATCATAAATAGGCAGCAGCAACACATTTTGCCCTTTTTTGTTCTTATAGGTATAATCGTCGTATTCTTGAAAAATTCTGTAAAATATTTCAAAGGTACCGTATTGAGCTGCATCCATTAACGGCGTACAATTTTCATCTTCATAGGGCAAACTTATCTTCGAATCAAGCTTATGAATCAGCTGCTCTACTATCTGTTGGTTATGTTGTTTTATTGCTTGACGTAATTTATCTTTGATGCTGTGAGGGCGAACTAACTCTTGCAGTTGTTGATTTATAGTATGCGATCGCTCTTTTGGTATACGTTGGCTTGCCTCTTGTGCATAGTGTAATGCAGTTCGATGTTCATTATCTTCTATTGTGCGATCGGCTCCATGATCAATAAGATTCTGAGAAATATCTAGTAGATTTTTGTTGGCTGCAATCATTAATGCTGTTTGGCCCACATTATTACGGGCGTTACTATCAGCACCATGATCAAGAATGAGATCAACGATTTTGTTTGTACTGTGTTCTATTGCAAGCATGAGAGCAGTGGTTCCCTGTCTGTACACTGCATTTGCATCTACTCCATGTTCAAGAAGGTCTTGGACTAAATGTTCATCGCTGTGGAGTATAGAGGCCTCAAGTGCCAATCGGGCATGAGTGCTTTGAGGGTTAATGTGTGCGCCAAAAAAAGATGTCCATCGGTAGAGAGGATGCCATCCTTGTTGTGCAGCAAACATAAGGATCTCGTCCTTTTTATTTTCCCATACATAAGCTGCTGCAATGAGTGTTAATACACAAGCTTTTTTGGGGTGGCTATAGGTAAGTTGTCCTGTTTTTCGCAATAGCCATGCTGCAGGTTTCAAGATTGTATTAACGATTGATATAGACATGATTGGCAAGCACGTTGCCAATGCACACACGAGAGCAATAAGCTGACGCTTTTTCATGATATAACCTCCGATAAATACATTATACGAGTTTGGTCATCAGGCAGATGCTTGATGTACCAGTGTTACGGTCGACTCACCAAGTTTATCCCTGTTGCCGATTTGTACAGCTGTCAATCCATCGTCAGTCTTGGTATCTTTTTTGGCTCCACTTTTTAGTAAAGTCTGTATGATTGAATGATTATCTGCTACAGTTGCCCACATCAAAGAGGTCCAGCCACCATTATTTTGCGCATTGATATCAGCGTGATGTTCAATAAGCCTTAGAGCTATCTGTTCAAGCCCCATTTGAACAGCATACATCAAAGGTGTCATGCCAATAGAATCATGTATATTGACGTCAGCTCCATTTTCTATAAATAAGAGTGCTGCCGGCTCGTTTTTTAATTGAATTGCACGAATTAAAGCTGTGCAGCCTAGATGATCACGAATATCTCTCTATATCCCTAACTGACAAAGATCTTTTACAAATCCCATATTCTTCTTTAATAACGCCCCAAACAACGAAGTTGATCCCCCATGGGATTGGTTACTATCAGATGCAGATGTTTTTATATATTCAATCAACATGTTCTTAATTTCATTGTTTGATGCAAGTTCAAGCGCTGTTCGCCCTTGAGCGTCTTGACAGTGTACGTCAATGTTTGGGCAAGCTAGTAGTCTACGCACATACTTTGTCATACCTTTCATTGCCGCATACATGAGAGGGGTTATTTTATCAGCAGCGGCGAGGTTAACATCTGCACCATTGCGCAATAGCATCCAGACTGTTTCTGGAATATTTGCTCTGATGGCAACTAATAGAGGTGTTTGCAATCGTTTGTTTTGTAGATTGATATCAGCTTTATTATCAAGTAAAACTCGTATAATACCGGTGAATCCATTACATGCTGCTAAATGGACTGCTGTATTGCCATTGGAATCAACAGCATTAACATTAGTACCGGCTTTTATCATGTAATAAACGATTCTGGTTTTGCCCTCTATGGTAGCTGTATGAAACAATAAGGTTACGTGTTGTTCATGAGTATTAATTTTTCCACCAAGACATATCAAAAAAAGCGCATTATCTAGATGATTCGATTGTTGGTCGTCAATGTTACTTGAAAGATGAGGGTTCTTTTGGTCAGAGGTTGAAATTTTTTGAGCTTGTAATAATTCTTCAAATAAAATATCTGAGTCAAGAGGATTTTGCTTGGCAAGAGATATGCCTGCTTGTGCCCACAAAATTATTGCTTCACGATTATTTTTTTTAAATGCTTCAAGAAATTCATGAGTATACTGTGTCGCTTGATCAGCAGGGAGTTGTAAGCCTAAATCGATAAGTTCCTGTGCATCTTTGTATTTGTTGTTGTGCATATTTTCTATAAAAGATTGTACTAAGGGGCCTTGCTTTTCAATGGGAATAGTTGCGCCCAATAAGGCTAGAAAGCTCATGCGAATCTCATGATTATTAAGATATGCGTGCAAGAGTCTCTCATTTTTTGTTTTTAAGTATTGTCTCGATAAGAAAATTCCTGTTAAAGATGCTGTCATTGCGATCAGTGTCTTTGGTCGTCGTTTGCATAGTACATAAACTTGACTTGCAATAGAGGTACAAGGTCTTACTATCCAGCGATCTACATAACCTATGGGGCAGGTAGTAGATGAAAACATAGATATGCTTAAGATGATGAGCGTAAGATTTTTAGCTGTAACCATTCTTTATTCCTCAATGGGAGTCTCACATTTTAAATGATATGTTTAGTATAGTGTTAGCCGATATTTTCTCAAATGGTAGGCAAAAATTTTTCTATCATTTTCTAATAGGATTTCTGGCGTTTTGCATTGCTTGTAATTCTTTATACACTGCTAATACGACGCTGTCCCAATAAAAAGGAGCCGGCTGTTTGAAAATACGCATGGTCGGATACCAGGGTGAATCTGTCCGATTTGCAATCCAACGCCAATCAGTTTGATAAGGGAGCATGAGCCATACAGGTATGGCCATTGCGCCTGCTAAATGTGCAATCGCAGTATCAACTGTAATAACTAAGTCCATATGGTGTAAGACTGCCGTCGTGTCCATAAAAGGTCCATGGGAGTGATCGAAATCTTTGTCAAATATGATAATATTTTTACAAGGCTTGGGCGTAGATCCATTGTTAATTTGCAAATTATAAAAATTAATATTCGGAATTGAACATAGTAATGAAAGTTTTTCAAAGGAGATATTACGTCGTGCGAATGGTTGTCGTCGCATGTCATTTGTAGTATCTGACTGCCAACAGAGTCCAACCTTGAGATAATTGTTTTGAGCAAGTTTTGTACCCCAGTACTGAATTAGCGTTGGATCAGCAGTTATATAGGGAACAGTATCCGACATTGCAGATTCGGGTAGACATAAGATTGCAGGGAGACTCATTATAGTTGCATGAGCATCTACATGAGGTATCTGTGCCAATGTTTGGCCCTGAACAATTATATGGTCAATAAATGGTAAACGTGATAATAATGGAACAAGCGATTGTGATATGCATGCGGTGACAGTTGCGCCTAGCTTTTTAATATGTTGCGCACAGCGTATCCACTGAATTGTGTCACCAAGTCCACCCTCTTGCTGAAGTAAAATATGTTTTCCTTCTAGGGTACCATCATTAATCCAGTCTTTAAGTTGTTTGCTATAGCGATCAGTTTTTAATAAAAATCTATCATGTTGAGCCCAGCCTTCTTTAAAATTGCCCATGGCAAGTAAGGTATGTCCAAGAGCAAAATGAGACTCATCACGGTCGGGGTATAGCTTAATTATTGTTTTTAGCAGATCGATTGCTCGATCAAAATTTCCTACAGTTTTATGAACAAAAGAGAGATTATGCATAATGGAGGCATTATCAGGTTGTTTGCTATGAAGATATTCAAGAATTTTTAAACTTTCTGGGGCATTTCCAACTATTATAAAAAGGTTTGACATGGTAAAAGAAGTTTCGATATCGTCAGGTATGCCATTTTTTAAGGCTTGAAGTAAATGTGCTTCTGCTTTCACAAGATCTTCTTTGTCGCACAAGATACGAGCAAGTTCAATATGAGCTCTGACACAGGCTGGCTCTTTTTCGATGGCTTTTTCAAAAAATTGTATTGCAAGTTCTGTATTGTTTTGTTGAATATGTACTAGACCTGTTTGTACATAGGCCTTGGTATAAGCAGGGTTATGTGCAATTGCTGCTTCAAATTCTTTGATTGCGCAAGCGGGATTCTTTAAAAGTAGATAGGCCATTCCGCAATTATAGTAAGCTTGTGTGATAGAAGGAGCACTATGCTGAACTTTTTTGAAATTGATTATTGCTTCCTCTAACTTGTTTTCCTGAAATAGTGTACAGGCTCGATCGAAAATTTCGTGCGCGTACTCACTTTTATTAATAGGCTCTATGCAAAAGTTCAATCCGCAACTGGCCACTATAATAACCATGAAGGCACATGTGCAGTTAATCTTTTTGTTTCTTTGCATGGTACTCTTTTACAAAAGGGGCAAGCGCATCATGGATTTCGTCTATAACATGCGTCCAAGTGCCTGCTACTTTTTGTCTATAAAGACGCATGGTTGGATACCATGGACTATCCGTTCGACCGAGCAACCAGCGCCAATCTGCAGGTTTTGGCAGTATGACCCAGACAGGGACGCCGAGCCCGCCAGCAAGATGTGCAATCGAAGTATCAACAGTAATAACCAGATCAAGATTTTTCATCAGAGCTGCTGTATCCATAAATCTGCCATGGTCTCGGTCAAAACTGTCGTCAAAATGGTGAATAATGAAACCTTCAGGAACTGTTTCATCCATGTTTGTATCATGCTCTTTTTGTAAGCTATATATACTTACTTCAGGTATAGTGCCTAGAGGAGCAAATAGTGCTGGGCGCATAGATTTGGATGTGACAGCCATACGTAAAAAATGAGTACTGTAATTCGGATTGCCTTGCCAACAAATACCTATTTTAAACTTCTTATCTGCTCTCAATTTTTCTTTCCAAAATTCAATAAGCTCTTGTTTTGCAAAAAGATACGGATGCATAGATGGTATGGTATTTTCTTGGGTATTGAGAATATGCGGTACTGTCATAAGTGCAGCTTGGGCGTCAAATGTTTTAGGTATGGGTCCTAGTTCAATGACCTTGTCTATATAAGGGCACAGTGCAATTATTTTTACTAAGCAGGGTTGGACAGCTGCTATAACGTATGCGCCTTTGTCTTTTGCAACTTTGGCATATCTAATAAATTGGAACGTATCACCAAGCCCTTGTTCTGCATGAAGATATAAAGTTTTTCCTATCAAATTTGAGCCGTCCCAGAGAGGTTGACTAAAGATGCGTTCATGCATGGTTCCCTGTTTCCACCGCCATTCATATTCTTTCCAGCCTTCAGTAAAATTTCCTAGGGTCAGGTATGTTGTGCCTAATGCAAAATGTGCTTGGGCATAATCCTTCGATCTTGCTATCACCTGTTTACATGTTTTGATTGCTTCATCTAATTTGTCGAGCTTTTTGAGTGTATAAGCAATGTTATACATAACACTTAAGCTGTCAACACCAGATTCTTGTATTGCTTGGTAGATTTCATACGCTACTTCCTGACTATAGTGCAGATTAAGGGTGTTTGCGTATTCCAAAAGTAATTGACTATGTGTAGGCTCAACAAGCAGTGCTTTGCGGAAATGAAGGATCGCATCATCGAGATTGCCCTGTGCATGATACAGGTTGGCTAATTTTTGCTCAAATTCTCGATTAGTGGCACTATTTTGAATGAGAACGTTGCATTGTACGATTGCTTGGTCATACTGTTGCTTATTTTGTAAATATTCGATGATTTTTAAGCGAGCTTTTGTATGATTCGGATTATAGGTAAGAGTCTCTAAAAATTCCTTGTAAGCATCATCGTATTTGCCCTGGGCCGCCAGAACTATGCCCCAGTTAAAGTGGGAACTTGCAATCTTTGGTTCAAGAGTGATACTGCGTTGATAATGGTAGCTGGCGCCATCTAAATCATGTTGATTAAATAGTGCACCTGCAAGATTGAAATGGGCCATAAAGCTTTTTGGATCACGTGCAACGTCTGCCTGATATGTTGCCAATAGTTCAGACTGATCAGCAATAGTATGTTGATTGTGCAAAATAAGCGAACCGGTGAAGGCGATAATGATAGAAAATTGACAAACTTTCAACCTATTTTCCTTAATGTTTTATCTGCTTTGCTTGTTCTAATTTTTTAATTTCTCGTTTTAAGTTATTTTTGAAAGTACAAATCCATTGACGTTGTGCCTCAAGATCATCATATTCAGGACTAAATATTGATTGTTGATGTATTTTCTTTTCAAGATTATACAAAAGCTTATTACAATAGAGAAGACATACCGTTAAATCCTTCAATTGGGGAATATTTTTTACAAGATGATCATATTTCTTTTGATCTTGTACTTGATTGTTCATCAATAGTGATAATTCTTGAATGTTAATACTTGTATCTGCTTGTATAGCTTCTATCGTAAGTTTATCAATGAATTCTTCAATCGATTGTGATTCCTGCTTTTCATCAGATTTTTTATGTGGCTGACGACTTTCTCTAGTAGTTTCTTGAACTACGGGCAAAGTGGTTTTAGGTAAGGTAGATTCAATTAATTTCTGTTTTTGAGAGATCATGTTTTGGGATTGTCTGTTTTGCGGGATATAGTCTTTGAGTGCCTGAATTACCTCTTTCATACTGCTTTGCCAGTCGCCTGGAGTTTTTTGCCTGAATAGCCGAACATTTGGATACCATGGGCTGTCTGTGCGGTCTAACATCCAGCGCCAATCTGCAGGGTTTGGCAGCAATATCCATGTTGGTTTGCCCAGTGCAGAGGCAAGATGTGCGATCGATGTGTCTATGGTGATAACCAGATCAAGATTGGTAATGATAGCTGCAGTATCCATAAAACTGCCATGTTCTTCGTCAATCTCTTTGCCAAAATCTATGATAGATGCGGTGAATTGCTTAAGTTGATCTGTGCCATTAACTTTTTGGAGACTGTAGAAACTACATCCTTGGACATTCGTCAAAGGCAAAAAATTCTGTAGGGAAGTAGATTTTGCCGATACAGCTAACTGCAATAATTGTGTGCGATATTGAGCATTGCCTTGCCAACAAAGGCCGACATTAAATGTTTTAGTATTGAGCTTGGTTTTCCAATAGGTAGCAAGAACCTGATCTGCCTTAATATAGGGAATATCATTATAGATTGTGTTTACACGAGTATTGAGTACATAAGGCAAACTCATGAGAGGAATCTGATAATCATATGGTGGTATTGACTCGCCGGGCAAAATCACTTTATCAATATAATTACAGCATGTTTGTAATAATGTTTTGAGAGGCTTTTGAGCTACTATAATAATGTGTGCCTTTTTTTCGTGTAATAGTTTTGCATAACGAATAAATTGAAAGGTATCGCCAAGTCCCTGTTCACATTGAATTACGATTGTTTTATCTTCGTAAGATGTACCATCGAAGTAAGGTTTATCGCCAATAGAAGGTTTTGATTCATTATATGCTTGCCAGCGCCATTCATATTCGGGCAATCCCAGGTCAAATTGACCGAGTATCAGATGACAAAGACCTAAGCTGAAATGTGCCTGTGCATCATTAGGTGCTCGCTCACATACTTTGTTGAAAACTTCTATGGCTTGTTGTACATGCCCCTGACGTTTTAAAACGTAGCCAATATTGTTGAGAGCGCTGTTCAAGCTGGGGTCAATTTCAAGCGCGCGTTGGTATAATTCGAGCGCTTGCTCATTATTGTCAGCCATCGTGTGAGTATTTGCAAGTTCCATTATATAGGTTGTAGATTTTGGTTCTAACTCAACTGCGCTATAAAAGGCTTCAATGGCTTTATCAAATTTGTTTTGATCACGATACAAACAGCCCAATTGCCTTAAAATGAGAGCGTCTTTTGGATTGATTGCAAGAGATTTGTTAAAGATCTCTAAAGCTTGATCTTTTTTGCCAAGTTTTTCAAGCAACAGGCCTAAGTGTAAGTAAGCTCTTGTATAATCTGGCCTGAGACGGATAGCTTCTTGAAAATGTGCTATCGCATCATTAATTTCATCTTTCTTTTTATAACATAACCCTATATTGTGCTGAGTAACAGCGCTCCCAGCATTAATTTCGGCTGCTTTTTTATAGCTTTCAAGTGCCTTATCAATTTCTCCTTTATTAAATAGTAGATTGCCAAGATAAAGATGTGCTTTGAAGTTTGTAGGATTAATTGCTAGTGCTTTGTAATAGAAAGTGGTCGCCCCATCAATGTTGCCTTGTCGTATACAGGATTGCGCTTTTTGTATGAATTCTTCATCGTGCGACTCTGAGCTTTTTTTTAGGGTGGGATTAATTTTTTTTGTGTTATCTTTTACCATTGAATCATATACTGCTTGAGTAGATGGCGCATTGAGTGGTTTTCCTATGACTTTGAGTTCGCAGCAATGTAATAGACAGATGTTTGGTAACAAGGTGGATAGCGAACCGATGATAATATGACGTCTGCTGATTAATGTCTTCATAAGAACTCCTTTTGGTAAAGTTTAATGCTGAGATCTTTATACTAAAAAAGCTTTTGAAAGTAAAAAAAAATTTCAAAAAAAAGACCCCCGAATGTTCGAGAGTCTCGTTTTGGATTGATATATGTACTTGTTATTTTACGATTTTGTTTTCTTTTTGCAAGGTGTCAAATGCTCCGCTGACATAGCTTGCCGCAAATATCCAGATGCCTACCACTCCAAGCGAAAGAAAAGTTCCCAGAGTGAGTAATGTTGGAAGTGATGTGCTCAATGAGTTGTTAACACCCGCACCAAAAGTTTTAAGTAATCGTGCACCAAATGCGTCTATCCATCCTTTTGTCTTGAACTTGACGTCTTTACTTGTTGGTATGTAGAGCACTTCTTTTGAAGGATTATTTAATGCATAATTTAACCCCTTTATAAGAACTACTGCACCAAAAAATACCCACATCAATTGATAAGGATTTGCGCCAAGATAATACATGGTAAACACAGTTGTAACCGTCACGCCTATGATAGCAGGAAAGCTTATGAGACTAAATTTTAGACCAAATTTACGCATGAAAAAGCTTGTGCCAAACATGGCGAATAAAAGTGATACAACACCTATAGCAGATCCTTCAAGGCCTTTAAACCAGGCAAATGCTGCGCCGCCGTCGACCTTTGAAGGGTAGTTTGAACTTATGAGCATCCCTTTTTGAAAATCTAAAATAGTACCAATAAATTCGTACAAAGTTGCAATGGCAAATACTCCCATTAAATATGATCGAGTCATTAATAAACGCAGGCCTTCAATAAATCCTGTGCCGCCATTTTTTTCTGAAGATGGTGATGGATGTTGGGTTTGTTCTTCCGGTACAACACGTGAGTAAAAACTTATGATCATGGGAACCGCAAAAACTAAAAGACCAGAAACGCCAAAAAATACCGGGAGTCCAAAACGAGCTCCGTACGTAGTTATCAATAGTGGCCCTATGATGGTTCCTACTTGCGTGCAGGTCGCAATCATAGCGTAGCCACGCTTTGCTGAATCGGTTGTTGTATTGCTTGCAACAAAGGCCCAAAAAAGTGCAGGCATGATTGAGCCAAAGCTTTCAATGAAGATGTATGATGCCCACCCTAAAACATTACCAGGAATGAATGACCATTGATGCGCAGAGATTTGTTGGGGATTTGATAGCATATAACCTAAAGCTATAAAACCGGCTCCATAAAAACTGCAAACAATATAAAAGACCGTCTGTTTTTTGAACCAGTCAACAAGTTTGCTATAAAATATTACTGCAAGACCCACAAAAATGAGCGATGTGATTTTTGCCCATGGTTGATAATGGAATCCTACGTGTAAATCGAAAATAGGATCCTTCATGGTCTTTAATAACCAGTAGACGCCTATAACAAGAAAGAAAATTGATGCTAGTATGCCAAACTTCTTTACTTCTTGCGCAGTCAAATCTCCCCAAATAGCCCTTAAAGGCCTTGGTAACATAAATCCTCCTTACCCATAAAAATGATATATAACTATTCTATCAAACTATCAAAATTAAACTTTTTAAAAAAACATAAAAGCTGACGCATGTTTAATTGTTGCGCAACTTTTAAATATGACCATTAGCTCATTGACCGATGATCTAAGCGCTGTATCTTATGTGGTATCTCCAAGAGAAAAGTATTGAATTTTTTAGAAACTAATAAAAACTATGTACATAAGTATTTTCTCATAAACTTTGCAAAAAAGCAACTTTCTGCGAGCTAGTTGCTGGCAATATGAATTTATCAGCAAAAGAACAAGTAAAAGCTTATAACAGACGCTGGCCAATCGACAAATCTTTTCGTTCGCAAAAACAATATCTTGGGTTAACTGATTGCCAAATGTGTAGTGCAGGCAAACAGACTTTTCACATATTCAATGTCTTTCTTGCCTACTCTTTGGCAACTCTTGAGAAAATTGCCAATGGGACAAATTCAGTCGAAAACATTTTAAACGCCTGGGCAGTATGTCAAATTTAAGATTCAATTGTTTTGTTTTTTCCATGTTTTGATATATTCTTTGAGCTGATCGAGTCCATTCTTAGATATGGTAGACGTTAAAGCATGGGGTTGATATTCTGAAAATGTTTTCAAAACTTCTGGATCGTTGCCAACCATGTCTATCTTATTAAAGGCATACAAGATTTCTTTGTTTTGGAGGCCCAAGTCATCGAGAATCTCTCGAACTATGCTCATATGGCTTTCCCAATTTGGATCTGAGGCATCGATAACTTCGATAAGTAAATCTGCGTATTGCAATTCTGCCAACGTTGACTTGAAAGCATCAATTAAATTATGAGGGAGGTTCTGAATGAAGCCAACAGTGTCAGAAATAAGTCCTTTTTTTTGATTATCAATATAGAGTTCCCGAGTGGTGGTATCAAGTGTCGCAAAAAGTCTATCTTCTGCCAATACATCACTTTTAGTGAGTGCATTGAGTATGCTCGATTTGCCGGCATTGGTGTATCCAATCAAACAGATAAGTGGCAGACTTGATTCGAGCCTGCGCTTTCGTTGTGTTGTGCGTACTTGTTCGATTTGCACGAGTTCTTTTCTGAGCTTTAAGATCAAATTTTCAAGATGGCGGAGTTCCCGCTCTTTGGCAGTTTCACCAGCGCCGCTGCGCAACCCAAGAATACCAGCCTGCTGTGACATATGTACACCGCGGCCAGAAACACGCGATTTTTTGTGCTGAAGCATGGCTATTTGAACCTGGGTTTTACCTTCTGCCGAATGTGCCGCTTTTTCAAAAATTTCTAGAATAAGCTGGGTACGGTCAAATACCTTGCAATGCAGGTAGTCGCTCAAATTTCGTTCCTGTTGAACAGAAAGGGGTTCAGAAACGACGACGTGATGAACATCATGTTCATCACAAACTTTCTTAACTTCCTCGAGTTTGCCTTTGGTGATAAAGTAGGCTGTATCAATGTCGCGGATACGCATAAAGAGTGTTAAATCTGTGCATAATTGATTCGATTTAGCAAGATTAACAAATTCTTGAAAATAGCCTTCGATATTCCGGGTACGATTATACGGGGCGTGGACACCAAGCAGGAGTACGGTGCACGTAGGCGCCTGCGGGTCAAATACAGGTTCTTTTTTCATAGTATGTACAGTATAAACAGGTTGGATCAGAATTTCAAATGATTATTAAACACGGAATAACTGTCGGAGGAGTCCAGTTGCCATCTAATACGGCTTGCTTTGGCCAGTATAATCTCATAACTAAATCGAATGTATCAGTTGGTGCTGGCAACCAGTTTGTTTCTTTATCTTTGCCGTGAGAATCATGTTGAATATAGATGTCCATTGATCCATCGTTATTGCTTATTAATCTGTCGCGTTGACCAATATTATATCGATTAAGTGGGTTATTCATGAAAAATAGCTCTGTGTTATACATAGTCAAAGACTAAAAGGCATGTGCTGGCGGCAGGTTATCTTCCGTAAAATGTATTATATCCCACATTGATCAACCCCCAGGTAAAAAATTCTGATATACTTGCTGAACATTGATACTTAACAAATTGATAATTTTTTTTCGCAATTCATTAAGTCCTTGAATCGTTTCGGTTTTGACGCC
>JAKASV010000020.1 GCA_021818945.1 bacterium
TTATCCCGTTCATTGTATACTATTTGAGTAAACTTTCTCATAATTTGCAACACCTTTCATTGGTAGATTTGTTTCATTTTTTATATTCTACCTGAAACGTGTTGCATTTCATATTAGACTAAGCACTACTTTAGGATAAACATTGCCAGCGGCCATCATAGCGGTAGATGCGCATAAACGAAACTTGGGAAACGGGGCTACTCAAGGCATACATTATCCGTTTATCTTTACTCACTAAATATACAGTACCTGGTTGAATAATACCATCAGGATGAAAAATTATTCTTTCGTTTTCAAACGTTATTGGCGATTGAATTTGACGAATAGGATTAGAGGGTGGCCCCAGAATCCCGGAAATTACTCCAAATTCAACTTGACTTGAAAGCTTCTCATGATAATTATCATAAGTATAAATATTTCTTTTCCGATCAAAGATGAGCATTTTAGGTTTATTACTCATCATGGCTGCATGTTGTAAGTACCGGCAAATAATCGCCATCTTTTCAATTTCTTGTTTTACTACGGCACGGTACATATAGGAGCCATGAACAAGCACAAGACTGGCCACAGTCAAAAACAAGAGCATAGCTATAGCAAGTTCGACAAGAGAAAATCCTGGACATTGTTTCATGCATCAGACTCATTGTTGCTGAGGCTTTTTTTCTTCATGTATATCACTCGCATCATTCCTCTTAACACATCTTAATCGCCATAAAGCAATCATATGTGGATTCATACATGTAGCCAAATGTGACCCATCAGGTGACAGGGCAGTCGCTGTAATGCTATTGGAAGGTCTCCATTGATCAACCAAAGCCCCATTAATCTGTTGCTTATCGGGGTCAGCAACTTTACGAACGACTGTCAATAAACGCCTAAAAATTGATATACAGGTTGAGCGATCATGGGAAAAAGAAGCTTGAGCCACACCTTGAGCATCATCAATCTTCATATAGCTGCCATCCAAAAAATCAAAAATGCCAACGCGAGCCCGCGTTGACTCACGAGCTATATGTTCGATAAATGAGACTATACATTCATTACCATCACACGATAATAACGGTCTACCAACTACTACATGCGGCGTCACGATACTTTCCAAAAGATCTTGTTTAGATAGCAGATGGGAAGCTTGCATAGGCATGGTAAATACTTTCCCATTGCACGTGACAAATCGCAGTAAATTTTTAGCCATTATTCGAGCACTACTTATCGATTTATTTTTTACTGCGAATCTATCAATAGGTCTAGAGGTCTGATGTCCCCAAATATAGGAACTACCATCATGCATAACTGCAATACCAGTTGATCCGTCAGGTCCATATGAAAGATCTGTTACTCCCCCATGATAATTTTCTACGCAAAGCTTTACCCTAAGTTTTTCAAGCCCACTTTGAGCTTCATACAAAGTAACTAATGCTGAATCATCAGGGCCATGTATCAAGGTTCCAACCGCTATTTCTGTACAATCAGGACTGACAGCAAGAGCACTCACAGGTTGCTCTCCAGCTAGCCAACAATGGCACGTTCTATTCTCAAACCATAAACATACTGAATGATCCTCAGAACCTGAGACAAAAAAAGGGTGTAAAGTCGAAGGGCTATATGCTAAACAAGTTAATCCATCACTCTGCTCAATACTCCATTCCATTGCATGTCCAATATCATAATGTGAAGTATAATAACGATTTAACTCCTGTATTTTGCCGTCCTCCATTGCCTCTATACTTGCTTGCGCAAAAAATACCACACATAGAGCACGAAAGTAGAATGTATTCATAGAATCTCCTTTTTTCCAAAATGGTTTGTATCTCTTCATATGCCCTTTTTAAGATAACTAAGCAAAATTTTGTAAGCAATGAATTTTTAGATTAATAATAATTTTACCAGTAGCCTTTTCGCTTAGATTGGCGTTTAGGAAAACAGCATTTTGCGCAAAAACCAGTCGATTATGATCCTGTGGTAAATAATGGCAATTGGCAGTGGGATCACCTCAACTGACACCGATTCACAGTCATATTTGGTATCTTCAATCCATTGCTCCAATAAAAAAAATGATTCAGATTGTAAATATATAAAACAAAGGGTTCCAGAACTTATCCCTGTTAATCCTTTGCATATTCATACCTTGTTCAAATTTCACATTGGATCAACTATAAGATGCCCTCGCACTAGAGTAGATCACACAGAAGAAAGCCCATTAAGCAAGCAAATATTCAAAAAACTTATGAATTAAAGATACATAGATCTCAATAGGCAACCCATTTGCAAAAAAAAACTTATTCTGATAGCATTCTAGTAGAAATATTTTAATAGCTTTGCCTTATTCATTCAAGGCATTTATATCCATGATTTTAGAATTTGGTGTGTAGGAGACCTATGAATCCAATAAAATTATTCTTTGCCTTAAGTACTCTTGGTCTGGCTTGTATGACCACGATCGCTATGCAGGATCAAGAGCAATTCGAGGATCAAGCTGAGGATCAAGCAAAGACAGCTCATCCCAATCCTGCATTACAGCCGTCTGAATCTGTGCCACAGCAGTCACAACCTGAAGCAGATCCAGACACTTCAATTGATCCTACAAATACTCTAAAAACGTTGCATCGTGAACTCAATGAAGCGCAAAAATCTCTAAAAATCCTTATTAATCAATATAATCCCGAAAAACATCCTTGGATTCCGATAGGTATTAAACTTAATGACATAATGAGAAAGCAAGGAAAGATTTTATTTTTTGATGCACCCAAACAAGAAAAAGAAGCCGGTACCGTTACAGAACCTACAATAGAAAGAATTCACAAAACATTGCTAGAGGCACAAAATTTAGTATATGAACTTACACAACAATATAACAATAATAAAATTCGATGTCTTATAAGCTATATAGCATCTGCTCGTGACAAAAACTTTGAGAAAAATATTCGCGAAATCTGTCAATTTCTTGCAACATTAGAAATCATAGGATCATCTGAAATTGATGCAACCAGTTTAGATACTAAATCAAAAATAACATACGACAAGTTAAGTAGGTTGATCAGTATACGAACTGACGAAATTATTGATGCCATGTCTCGTGCAACAGATCCGAAAGCTGCCGGATCTTTAGATACCTTGGTACACAATCAATTTAAAAAATTCGGAACCACACAATGGAAAGAATGTGATAAACATCTTCACAAGTACTACAAAGATTATGATCCTAAAATAGCCGTAGAAAGGCTCATAAACAGTATCGATATTCCTGTTATGCAAAAAACAATTCAAAATTTATCTGATTTGGACCATCATGTAGCTAAACTTATAGAAGACACAAAACCTCTTATTGACAGCCATGTAGCACACGCAACTGCCATTATTAGTACTATCGATGCCCTTTCAGGCTATTTTAGAAAATTTTTGCATGAGCAAGAAGGACAAACACCTCTTGATAATGCTGACCATAATCTAGTACGTGAAATTAATGCTTTTTTACTTGCCACCAAACAGAGACATGAAGAAACAAAACTGGAAATCAATAAGGCACTCACCGAATTCCATTCTATAGCTGAAGAAATAGATACTTCGAAAGAAATACTTACAAAACTTGCTTCTACAAAAGAAATGCTTATAAAACAAGAAGCGCAGATAAAACAAGAAGCGCAGATAAAACAAAAACAGAAGCCTTGTTCAATAGCTGCCGCTAAACCTTTAACTTTTGCTCAAAAATGTAAAAAGGCAGCCGCATCAATCGCAGCAGGTTTGGCTCACGGAACTGTACAAGTACTAGAACAAGTTAACGAAACACTAGATCCGACATATTTTTCGCCTGAAAGTGTACCACAAAAACTGGGAGACGTTCAGACGTTATTCCAAGATGCACTTACTCGACTAGATAACACGTTAAAACATTTACGCTCGGCTGCTGCAACTGAAGATGAAATGATTCGCAATATTAGAATGTTATGTAAAATATTGGATACAACTGACCAAAAAAAAGTTGAAAAGAAAAAACAAGATCAAAAAAGAGACCCTAATGAAGAAGAGTTTCATTTACTTCATCAAGATGAGATCGAACAATCCTTGGCTAAATCTATGGCCTCTTCAACATTGCGCATACTAGCCATAAAAACAATTCTTGAACAAACAAAGGGTTCTAAAATGGGAAGTTTTGCAAGATTTTTATTAAAACGACTTCCTTTGGGGAAAGTATTTCCCGAGTTTCCAGACATGTTAGATGGTGCCGAATCACATACAAGTGATAAACAATCAGCAGGCGATATGCGATCAGATGACCCTCAAACACTTGATGATCGTTATACAAATTGTCTGATCAAGATGGACAAAGATCCACACTATGAAAACTACCTGCTCTATGACATTGCAGCACGTACACGATTCAATACTGGACGCTTTTCTTATCTTATAAGACCTGCCATATATAAGCTTGAACTTATTGCCGGACCCAGAAGAGAAAAAATTGATTATGACAAAAAACGTCAACGAGACGCTACCGGAATCCGGTTACCTCCACAAAAACGTATGGAACTACCTGGTGAACGATATCATGAACTTATGAGGGCTTTAGCAGATAAATCAACACCTCTGGAACATCCATGGCTTCTCTTTAACCTGCCTCCTTGGATTGTTCGGTTCATTGAACAAAAGATTTTGCTTACCGTAAACCCCAGTCTGGATCCTTTATTTGGAAATAAAGCAGTAAAGCCTGTTGAAAAGGCTTTAGAAGAACCTCAATCTGCTGCTCCATTGACGAGCACAACCTTTCGTGGTTTTATCTGGAATGCACTGAAGAGAATCGTACCAGCACGCCAAATAGGCAACTATGTAACTCAAACACTAAGCACCTGTGGAAATGGTATCAAGCGATTTGCAAACATGATCACAGGCCCTTTTATTAATAAAAAACCAATCATTGCCATAAAAAATTTTATTGGGCAAAGATGGCAGAAATGTGGTCTTTGGATGGCTTCAGCTGCCCGCAAAATGCTCAAGCAGCTAAATAATGGACGAACCGTAAAAAATTTAGAACGTAATATACAAGAAGGTTCCCCGGCATCTGAGAGACTCGAACTCATTCAACGGATTGCAGCAAATTATCATTTAGGATGGGGAACAAAAACACTACAGGCTTTGATTGCTCATAATCATCAAAGTATTCGTGCATTTGCACAACGATATCTAAAACTTCAACAGATAGAACCAATTATTCCTCTAGATCCAATAACCTATGAACCAATTACAAAAGATAGCACAATTCACGATAAAAGACTGAGAACAGAACTTGGCCTTTTACTCCAGGGATGGAATGCTCTATAGATGGAATGCTCTATAGAAGGAGTTAAAATCTCTGGCAAATAATACATTCGCTGATACCGACATAGCTATATGCATGTGCTCTTTTTCCCTAAGTTTGCTAAAGCTATTTGTGCATTATCCTTCAATGTTTGTGGTATGCGCATAATAATGAGATTCTCAAGCGTCTTTTTTGATTTTTCAATATTGCCGAGTTTTTCGTAGCAATCTGCAATGCGTATGGCAACCTGTGGAGCCTTCTTCAAATCAATTTTTTCAAAATATAAGAGTGCATTATTCAGATCATTAAGCTTAACATACGTCTCAGCTATATTAACCATGCATCGCATATCTCCAGGAGCCAAAGCCAAAGATTGCTCATAGCATTTGATAGCAATTTCATATTTGCCCGACATATGATATGCATTACCAAGATTGAAATACCCTTCAATATTTTTTGGTTCCAGTTCTATAAGTTTGCTAAAGGCAAAAATTGCATCATCAAAATATCGATGATCCAACGCAAATTTACCATACACAGAAAAACCAAAATTATTATCAAGATCTGCTCTAGTACATGCGTTTTTTAAATCTGCTAAAGCTTGATCATTTTTCCCCTGTTCTAAATATATCCGCGCTCGATTGAAAAAAGCCTTCCCATAACATGGACGTATTTTGAGAGCCATATTGAGGCATTTTTCTGCAGATTCATATTCTTTTTTGTTTAGATAAAAAGCTGCTAAATTATTGTATCCTTCGGCATAATTGGGATTAATTCTTAACCCTTCTTTCATCTCTCTTATAGCATCATCAAGTTTATTGAGGTAAGCATATACTACCGCAAGATTATTGTGTGGATCAGGGTAATACTTGTCCATAGCAATAGCCTGTTTAAAATAAAAAACTGATTCCTGGTATTTTTGCAATTTCTGCGATAACTCTACCCCATAATTATTGTAAATACGTGCTTTGCCTGGAGCATTTTTTAACATATTGCCCCAAAAATCTAGTCCAGATCGCCAAACAGTATTACGATCCATCGTCGCAAAACCAAGACCTATCAAGAAAATTACAGCCATTGTTCCTTGAATAATTGGCCTATATGCATGTCTTACTCTGGGTATCAAGGCTAGCCCATAGATCGCAAGCCAAACAAATCCACAAGACAACACAAATAACCAACCAAAAGATGCAGCATAGGTCTTGTAATCAACAATTAATTCTGCTGATGGAATAATGCTCGATCGTGGTGCAATACAAATCATAAACCACAGCAGACCAAATGCAATAAGATTTACTTTGTTTTTTGCAAGTAGACGATATACTAGATAACCAATAATACTAAGAGCTAGCAATGGGAAAAAACTGTCCGGAGCCAATAAACCTTTAGATAGCACCCAATCATATTCAACGCTCATATTAAATGGCCAAATAAATATCCAAAGATAATGTAAAATTACTTTGAACTCAGAAATACAATAAGACCACGGAGTAATCTGTTGCAATGGAGTTTCTGTGATAACGTTACCCAAATTATTAGGCACGCGATGCGCAAAACTCAGTATCGCAGTAAAATATTCTGGTTTGAGAAAATAAAAGTACAAACCAAACACCGTCAAGAACGAGGAAAGATGAAAAGTCCATCTCCTTACCATCTGCTTCCAGCAGCCTTGGGCTACAAAAAACCAATCAATAAGTACAATCAATAATGGCGACATTATCGCTATTTCTTTAGATCCACAAGCTATTGCGGCAAGAGCAAAATAAATTATCTGTAAAAAAACAGCTACACTTGGCGACTTAACAGTAAAAGCAACCCAAAAACAGATTGCCATGCTCAAGATAAAAAATGTAGCAACGCCTTCAAGTTTGCCCTGAATTACGTATGAAACTGTCTGGGTTTGCACTGGATGCAATAGAAAGAGGACAGCAGTTAACGTGGCTATCTGGAATGCATTATCTTTAAAAAAAGACTTTTTTTTCAAATGTCGCAAGGCAAGCAGTAAAAAGAAAAAAATAATCATTCCAATGAGTATATGTTGGATAATGTTACCCATGCGATAATAATAAGGATCAAATTTACCAGCACTATAATGTAGACTATTTAACCAACGGCAAATCCAGCGTGGCCCAGTAAAAAACAGATCCCAGAATCGCGTATGTCGAATATCGTAATATTTAGTAATATTAGCTATATCATCAAATTGAAAGTCATAATGACGGGACGGAAAATAAAATAGAAAGGTGATGCCAGCGAGAATAGTTGGTGGAATGACATAACAATACCATGGCAATGGTTCAAGGCTACTCTCTATAACGGTTGTATTTTGGCTTGAAGACGGCTGAATAAAATTTTTTATTTTTTTGCTCATCATAACTCCTTATATATGCTTAATCAGATACTCTACTATAGTCTTATGCTATGCCAGCTTAGCGTGCAAAATTTTCCTTCGCAAATTTTCTACCATTTGACCGATTCACCCATTTTTTTTACACTTACAGTAGAAATTTTATGGCTTTTATACAAAAAACGGTTGTTAAATGCTCTACTATAAATTTGCAGTCTATGCGACATATCTCATTTCTCTGATCTTAACTTATATGATCTTAGTAACCATGGTTGGTTATTTTCGAGCCCTTGTTGCTAAATGGATGGGCGATGATACTGCCGAACGACAAGGCTTTTTAAGTTTAAGCCCCGGCGTTCATATCGATATTTTTGGACTTATTTTGCTTTTGTTTTTGGGAATTGGATGGGGACGGCAAATACCTATCAACCCTGCACATATTCATGGTCGCTTTCGATGGCTCAAGTTATCATGTGCAATGCTTTCAGGTGTTATTGCTTATCTGTTTTTTGCCGTCATCGGACTCGTTGCCTTAGCGTTAGTAATAACTCCTGCGCAAGCATTCGGGCATATAGGCTCAACTGTGGCATCCACAACATCAATAATTTCAATTTTAGATCTTGTTATCTATGTATGTATCTTTTTAGCCGCCATTGAACTTGTCATTAATCTTGTATTACTTGGCATGTTATTCGTTTTAGAGCGCTACGATCAAGCATGGCACTACACCTCTTATGCGGTGCTCATAATACCAATCATTATTTTTCTTTTGTATGGTAATCAAATTCAGCTACTACTGGCAAATGGCATAACTTCATTGGCCAAGATGATAGCAAGACTTTTATGCAGGTCATAATATCATGAAAAATATTCAAGCAATGATAGATCAGATCAAACAGGGTACCGTTCAAATTATTCCAGAAAATGAATTACAGAAAAAAATAGCAACAGGAAAGCGCCTTAAGGTAAAATTTGGTGTCGATCCTACAGCACCAGACCTCCATCTTGGTCATGCTGTAGTACTTTCAAAATTACGTGAATTACAAGATTTAGGTTTTGAGGTAATTTTTTTAATTGGAGATTTTACCTCACGCATCGGCGATCCAACCGGCAAGTCAAAAACTCGACCACCACTTTCTGAAGAAGAAATTGCACATAATATGCATACCTACCTTGAACAAGTAGGCCGCATTCTTGATGCTGACAATATAAGCATTCGTTACAACTCTGAATGGCTTGACCCCATATCAATGAAAGATTTTGTTAAACTTTGCGCAAAAGTAACGGTAGCACGACTGATTGAGCGTGAAGATTTTGCAAAACGTATAGATAATCAACAACCAATTTCATTTCATGAACTTCTGTACCCAATATTTCAGGCCTACGATTCAGTCGTACTCAAAGCTGATATTGAAATTGGCGGAACTGATCAAACTTTTAATTTGCTCATGGGCAGGTACCTACAGGAACAATTTGGTACAGATACACAAGTAGTTATAACAATGCCATTACTCGAAGGTCTTGATGGCATTAATAAAATGTCAAAATCATTAGGCAATGCCATTGGTCTTGCTGAACCTGCAGATCAGGCATATGGCAAGATTATGTCGATTTCTGACAAACTGATGTGGCGCTATTTTAAATTATTGTTGCATGTCAATGAAGCAGAACTCAGTCAATTAGAATCACGTGTTGCAGCAGGATCAACACATCCTATGGAACTTAAAAAGAAATTAGCCCATGACATTATTGCAAAGTTCTGGTCAAAAGCAGAGGCTGATAAGGCTCAAGAAACATTTGAAGCACTTTTTCAGAAACACGACTATTCCAAAGCTCAGGAGATAGTTTTGCCAGCTCAAACAGTTAATCCTATATGGATTGTCGACCTAATCAAGACCATTGCCGGCATCTCAAGTTCATCAGAAATTAAACGTCTCATTGAAGCAAAGGCAGTTTCTATAGGCGGAGAAGATGTAACAGATTTTAGTGCAAAAATAACACTTACAGATGGCACTATTATTAAAGTCGGCAAGCATAAAATTTACAAAATTGTGGTCAAATGAGTAACCTAGAACAGCCCGAAATATGCGGCTTTTTACTCGTTGATAAACCCAACGGTATGACCTCAAGTGATTGTGTACAAGAGATTCGTAGCATAGTTGGTCGTACATCGCGAGTCGGGCATGCAGGGACACTAGATGCATTTGCAACAGGGCTTCTTGTTATTGGTGTTGGACGTGCTGCTACCAAACATTTATCAACTATCATGGTTCTTGATAAAACATATCAGGCACAAGCAAAGCTTGGCCAATTAACCGATACGCTTGATATGACAGGCCGCGTTCTGATTGATGAAACTCCTACTATAACAAGAGAAGCTATAGAAAAAGCAATCAGTTCTCTAGGTTCAGTATACAAGCAAACACCCCCGGTGTATTCAGCTCTCAAATATCAGGGAAAAAGTTTATCTAAACTGGCACGCGCTCAACTATTGACTGAGCAAGCCCTGAGTAACATAGCAGATGAAAAAAGTAGGGATGTACAGATCTATTCTTGTAATCTATTGGAATTAACATTGCCATTTTTTACTATAGAAGCTCGAGTATCGCATGGAACCTACATTCGAAGCCTTATGAACGATATTGCACGATTATGCGGGACGTATGCTACAACGCATGAGCTCCGCCGCCTGACCATTGGGCCTTGGTCTGTAGAAAAAGCAGTTACATTACGAGAGTTGAGAACAATTGATTGTATAAAAGAGCGCATTATCACTATTGTTGATATGCATACAGCATTGACTTCTTATGCGTTCACAAAATTGTAAAAAAAGATACCCTTGATTCAGCATTTATTTTGAATTTTTTTGTCAAACTCTTGATAATTTAAATTGTATAGCAGTAATATAAAATTCTAAAGTAACGATTTATTAACAAAGCGATCGGCAAACACCATATTACGCTCATAAATTTTTATACATATGTAATCATAAGGGACTATAACCAGGTCAGTGAGTCAACTTGCATGGCCAGCTTTTCCATAAATATTTGAAGTTACACTCTTTTTGATAAAAAACTTAAAGCTTGCCGCAACATTTGATCAAAGGGTAAATCGGCACCTGCATGATGAGCTGTCAAATACTGCATAGCCTGAGAAATTTCTGTACGCGTGTAATTGAGCGACTCTAAGGCCTGACTAACTTCTTGCCATGCCTTAGCCTTACTATCATCATAACAACAAGCACCAGAACTGATAAGCTGACTTACTTTATGCTTAAGATGCACAATAATCTGCTCAGCTTTTTTGGGCCCAATACCATTAACTTTGCTCAAAGCTCGCTCATCACCACTGCTTACCACCTCCAAAAAACCCTGGGCACCTAGATGCGCCAAAATAGCAAGAGCAATCTTTGGACCTATTCCTGAACACCCAATGACAAGCATAAAAACAGTACGCTCAAATTCGTGCTCAAAACCAAACAAGCTGGGTCCCTGTTCCTGGTTCCAATGCATATAGGTAGCAAGACAAACTTTCTGTCCTTGATGGAATTTTATGCTCGTGGGCACTGACAAAAAAATGCCCAAAGAACCTATATCCACCACAACCGACTGATCTTTGAGTTCTTTTATGGTGCCGGAAATATAATTAATCATAATTATACTCGCTCCTTTTTGATTTTTATGTTACCTATATACCCCGCCAAGTTTAGCCTTGACTTGCCATATGTCAAAAAAATTTTGACTATTTTCTGATTTATGCCAGGTTAGCTGACTAAAAAAAGCCACTTTAACGCACTTTAACACTTTAACTAAAAATTTGCATAAATCTAAATCTCATGATACATTACCTTTCGTACGCGGGAATAGCTCAGTTGGTAGAGCGTTGCCTTGCCAAGGCAAAGGTCGCGGGTTCAAATCCCGTTTCCCGCTCCATTTTTGTTCTTTTTTTTTATCAAGTTGCATATCTTGTGATTTTCTGATACCATAATAGGTGCCCCGATTCTAGAGTATTTGTTTAGACAAATTGCCGGAGAATAGCCAGATACAAAAAGGCAAAGCCATACCCCCAAACCACTTATTTTAACTAGGCATTAGACAATCAATACAAAGGTTTTAAGAATGAAATCAATCGTTGAAGAAGCATCTTCAATCGCTAAAGCAATAGAAAACGGATGGGTTCGCGCAGGCAAGCCGCAAGAATTTACGGTTCGCATCTTTGAAGAAGCTGAAAAAAATTTTCTCGGGTTTATAAAAAAACCCGCAAAAATCGGTCTTTTTTATAAAGAACCTCCCATACAACAACCAGGTAAGGGCAAAGATATCAGACGACAACAGGTAAGACCCCTTCAAAAAAGTTCTCCTGAAAGAGTAAAACCGGAACAAAAACCTCAGCAAGAAAAAAAACAGGATCAAGTGATTCGTCAACAGCAACAAGCAAGTTCAAGCCCTGCACAAGAACCCAAACAACCAAAATGGACCCCTGACCTCATTGAGGGAAGCAAAGAATGGGTAAATACCATGCTGAAAACCATAAATCAAAATACTCCATACACTGTAGAAACCAAACATTATTATCTTACTATCCGTTTTGCCTCGTCCGTTGTACATGATAAGCGAAAAGAACAGTTACTTTTTAAAAACTGGTCCCACCTATTATTACAGGCTCTCAGACACAAATTTAAACGCGGGCTACGCGGCTACAAGATCATCATTACGAGAGCTGTATGACAGTTTTTAATTCTGATGAACAGACTATAATCGCGCAATGCACTCCTAAAGGCAGCGGAGCTCTGGCATTATTGCGTATTTCAGGCCCACAAGCAATAGAAATAGCAACGAACATAAGTAAGCTTGCTAGCGGAAAAGCATTGCGCGAGCTTCCGACTCATACTATTCATTTTGGTTATGTGATTAATTCTTCTTGCGAACATATTGATCAGGTACTTTTTTTACTTATGCATGCTCCTCGGACATTCACCGGAGAAGATACAGTAGAAATTTCCTGCCACAATAACCCTTTTATTGTAGCTGATATTATCAAGTCAGCTATTATCGCTGGAGCTCGCATTGCTCAAAATGGTGAATTTACTCGTCGTGCTGTAATGAACAACAAAATTGATTTAGTACAGGCAGAAGCAATAAATGAGCTTATTCATGCAAACACGACTGTCGCCCTGAAAAAATCTATGGCACAACTAGAAGGAAGTCTGTCAGCGTGGATTGCAGGTCTTGAAAACTCACTTTTACAAGCACTGGCATTGACTGAGGCTAGCTTTGAATTTCTTGACGATGAAATCAGCTTTGGTTCACAGATTTATCAAATCATTGATTCCGCTGACACAAAAATTAAAACTATTTGCTCATCTCATGATCAACAACTGCAGATAAGAACTGGTATTCGCATAGCTATTTGCGGATCAGTTAATGCAGGTAAATCATCATTATTTAATGCTCTTCTTGCAAAAGATCGTGCAATAGTTACCAATATTCCAGGAACAACACGAGATACAATCGAAGCAGGATTATACAAAGATGGCAATTACTGGACACTCATCGATACTGCCGGCATACGTCAAACAGACGATCTTATTGAAAATCAAGGAATCGAGAGATCCTTAAAAGAAGTCTCGAGGGCTGATATTGTCATACTTGTACTTGACGGTTCTCGGTTACTTGAAGATCATGAAAAAACTTTCTACCAAGAATGCATAGCAAATCACAATCCAAAAATTATCCTGATTCGCAACAAAGTTGATGCGGCATTAGACAATACTATAACATTTGGACAAACTTGTATTGATTGTTCATGTAAAACAAAACAGAACATTGATATCATTGAAAAAGCTATAGCGGATAAAATTGCAGCATTATTTGATCTAATCAACGCTCCTTTTTTGCTCAATGAGCGGCAAGCCCATCTTTTACATACGCTTGATCAAAAATTGAGCTTTATTAAATCTATGCTCGTCGAACCAATTCAGTATGAACTCGTGTCTACACAGATTAAAGACACGCTCATTTTTACATCTGAATTGATGGGAAAAACGATCAGTGAAAGCAACATGGATCTTATCTTTAAGCAATTTTGTGTTGGCAAATAATAAAAATTGTCATATACTGCTAAACTATTGCGTTATTGATTAAAATTGTATTATTGTGAAATTAGAATATTAAGTACCGGGGAAAATGGTATGCAGAAAATAATAATATTTACGAGCGCAGGAGGAGGCGGGAACATGTCGGCAAGTAATGCCCTGGCCTCATACCTAAAAGATGACTTCGAAACAACTCAAATCTGCCTAATTGCGGATATCCTTAAATCTTTTGATCCCATTCTTTTTGCCACATTAGGAAAATGCGGCGGCGAAGCCACCTACAATGCTATTATACCCTACAATCAATGGTGGTTATTGAATTTAATTTATAGATTAGGATGCATATATTTTAGACTCTTGGAACCATTCATGCGCAAACGGATAGTACACTATCTGAGGGAGAGCAATGCTGATATGGTTATCTCCGTTATTCCTATATTTAATAAAATAATTTTACAAGCAGCACAAGAAGTTGATATTCCATTTTTATTGATACCGACTGACCTTGATATCAGGGCATATACGTATAACATTAGGTTTCCCCATTATAAAAAATTTCATTTGAGTCTAATTTTTGATACTCATTCAATAAAAAGTAATGCCTACGCTACCGGAATAGATGATCATTACATAACCCATAATGGATTTCCTTTAAGAGCTGAATTCTTTGAGGAAAAAAATCCTGCTGCTTTACGGGCTGCGATGGGTATCGATCAAAAAAAACCTGTTATCATGATTATGATGGGTTCTCAAGGCGCCAATACATTAGTAACATGTGTCCAACATTTACAAAACTTATCCATACCGGCTCATCTTCTTGTCTGCATTGGAAAGCTTCAAACTATAAAGGCACGGCTGGCCAACTTACAGTTACCACCATGGATAAGCATGGATATTATCGAAGAAACTAATCGCATTTCAGATTACATGGCAGTTTCTGATTTATTGATTTCCAAAGCAGGGACAGCTAGTTTTTGCGAAGCTATCCATATGCATTTGCCCATGATATTAGATGCAACTTCATCACCACTCATCTGGGAACGGTTTAACCATAGATTTACCCATAATCATGGATTGGGAACGGTTATAAAAAATTATAAAGAACTGTCGCCCTATATTACACAGTTCTTAGAGAACCCTACTATCGCACGAGATATGCGGCATAACATAAGTCTGTTAAAGCTTAAAGACACCCCGGATAAAATCAAAGCTCGCATTACCCGTATGTTACGACCAACTTATCAGTATAGCAATCTCATGATTGTCTATAGCAAAAAATCAAGACTCCAATAAGAAGGGGCTGCATATAATGCAACCCCTGACTACTATCTTGCTTTATGAACAATATTTAGGCATTGAGGATGTTGATGTCATCTCGTCGATTAGGCCATTGTTGTTCACGTGTACCTGTTACTGCCTTGCCATCTTTACCGATAACCGGACATTCTTGGCCACGACCAACAATCTTAATCTTATCATTTGGAATGCCGGCTTGAACCAACCTATCTTTCAAAACTTTGGCACGTTTTTCCGATAAGGCTAAATTGTATGATGCTGAACCGGCCGAATGACAAGCATGTCCTTCAACAACAACGGTTACTTTTTTACCTGAGTTGCCAGCTTCAACAAGAGTCTTTTTCAGAATATCGACATTATGATCGACTACTGCTTCTTGATCTTGCTTAATAGCATATTTGTCAAAATCAAAATAGACAGTCTTGAGATCCTGTTCATGTTGATTTTCATCATCAATCCATGAGAATTCATTATTCATATCTTCATCAACGGCTTTCTCTTGGTCCTTTGCGACTGACTCAGCTTTAGGTGCGTTAGCATCGGCCTGCGTTTCATCAACTAAAGCAAACTCAGCAATGTCATCATCAAAGACACTTTGAAGTTCTTTTGGTTCTTGACTTACAGGCATTGAAACTGTTGTTTCTTTATCTGTAGTTGAAACACAATTTTCAGCACATTTCTTCTTTTTACCACAACCTGCAACACTCAACAACATAACAAGTAACAATGCACAACCCTTTTTCATAGGATTATTCATAAAACCCTCACATGGTTAAAAAAACAACTAACACTTATACAATAAACAATTGCGGAACACAGGCGATTTTACCATACCTTTTTGCAAAGATCTACTCATATTCAACAAGATCATTTATATTAGTTAATGAGAAGCAGAATTATGCGCACAAAAACAACATCAAAAGTTTGGATTATAGGCTTAAATATGAAAAAAATTCTGATCAATAAAGACCCTTGGCAAACGAGAATCGCCATAACAAAGAATGGTACACTCGAAAATATTTATTTTTCTGCACACGCTGAAAAAACACTTGAGCGGTCTTTTTTCAAGGGAACCGTTGCAACAATTTTACCCGGCATACAAACAGTCTTTGTTGATATCGGACAAGAAAAGGCAGGCTTTCTCCATATTTCTGAGATTGACCGAGAACTTGCAATTAAAAAATTCAGTGAAACTAATTCTGTTGATGAACCGGAGGGACAAAAAGAACAACCATTCTCCCTACGCAAAGCTCTAGATGTGGCCAAGATATTCAAGACAGGTGATCCTGTACTAGTCCAAGTGAGCAAAGAACCTGTGTATGAAAAAGGCGCAAAACTCACAACGTGCTTTACACTGCCTGGAAGGTTCATAGTACTATTACCGAATATTCCACGTATTGGCGTATCAAAAAAAATTGAAGACCGTAAAGAACGAGCTCGACTAAAAGATATAATAAAAGAGCAACTACCTGAAGGTATGGGCGCAATTATTCGTACAACTGCAGAAAACACATCTGCAAAAGAACTGAATAAAGATATTCACTATTTAATTTACACCTGGAACACTATTCAAAAACACTTTACTGAAGCAAAACCGATTGAAAAAATTTATGAGGATCTTGAGTTATCGCTACAAATAGTTCGTGACCATCTTGATGAAGATGTCGAAGCTATCATCACCGATAACAAAGAAAACCAAAATGATATATATAAATTCGTTAAATCTGTCGCTCCTGAGTTCACACACAAAGTAAATTATTTTGCTGAGCCAATAAATATTTTTGAATATTTTAATATCCAAGATCAGATAGAAAAAGCATTATATAAAAAGGTATCACTCAAGTCTGGTGGTTCTTTAATTATTGAGTCAACCGAAGCTATGACTGTCATCGATGTCAATACAGGAAGCTTTACAGGAAAAGGCTCAATGGAAGATACCATTTTAAAAACAAATTTAGAGGCAGCTGAAGAATGTGTCAGACAGTTACGTCTGCGTAACATTGGTGGCCTCATTGTTATAGATTTTATTGATATGGCAGAAGTAGAAAACAGGCACCGCCTCTTTAATTTCTTTGACCAACGTTTAAAAGAATATGACAAATTTCAATCTGTTGTTCTGAAAATCTCTGAATTCGGACTTGTGCAAATGACTCGCAAAAGGTCAGGCAAAACACTGGTGCAAACATTAACCGATACCTGTCCTACCTGCATGGGATCTGGCTTTATCAAATCGGTACCGACCGAAGCATACACCATATTACGCAAACTACGGACCACCTTAAGCGGCAAAGCTTTTGGACCTGAAGTACATCTTGTAGTTTCTCCCGCTGTCTTTGAACACATTACTACCTTGGAATATAATGCTATTTTAGAGCTCGAAAAAACCTTTAATTGCAAAATTACTGTTATCAGAAAAGATGCCATGTCTTTAGATCAATACAAAATCGAAAAAAAATGATACGCTAAGTGCAAACATTTTCTGCTCGATAAAGAAAATAGTCTAATAGCGTAATTCTTCATTCTTGCACTTGCAAAGGAACAGATATGGCAGACCAGAAAGCCCATTTTCCAGAGTACGTAGCCAATATTGGTATAGAAGTTCATGTGCAATTGACAACCAAAAGCAAGATATTTTGTTCCTGTGCCAATATCCCAGGTCAAGAGGCTAACCAAAACATTTGTCACATCTGCACAGGTCAACCTGGTTCTTTGCCTGTGCTCAATAAAAAAGTTGTCGATTGTGCAATTATGGCCGGACTTGCTACCAATTGCTCTATCAATAAACATAATTCTTTTGCCCGTAAACATTATTTCTATCCTGATCTGCCTAAAAATTATCAAATAACCCAAAGCGATGAACCTATATGCTCCAATGGATATATTCCAATCAAACTTGAAGATGGCAGTATTAAAAAAATTCGTCTTATCAGAATCCATATGGAAGAAGATGCCGGCAAAAGCATTCATACTGGTATCACAAATGAAAGCTTGATTGATTTTAATCGTACCGGCACACCGCTGCTTGAAGTAGTAAGCCATCCTGATATTTCAAATTCGTATGAAGCTCGAGAATATCTAAAAGCACTTCATGCTATTGTTACCTATCTAGGCATTAGTACAGGAAATATGGAAGAGGGAGCTTTTAGAGCCGACACAAACATCTCGGTACGAAAAAAAGATTGTCCTACTCTGGGCACAAAAATTGAGCTTAAAAATATTAACTCATTTAAATACATAGCTGATGCAATTGACTATGAGTTTGATAGACAAATTTCCGTACTTGTGAGTGGTGGACATCTCACATTAGAAACACGCTTGTGGGACAGCAAAGAAAAAAAGAGCTATGTCATGCGCAGCAAAGAAGAGGCTGCCGATTACCGTTATTTTCTTGATCCTGATTTACCGCTTCTTGATATCGATGATGCATGGATATCATCGATTAAAAGACAGCTTCCTGAACTCCCTCAGGAAAAATTTAATAGACTCATCAAAGAAAAAGGGATTTCTCAATACGAGGCCTCTATATTAATTGAAGATCGTGAACTGGCAAACTTTTTCGAAGAGGCTACCAAGTACAGTTCAAGTAAACAGATTATCAATTGGATATTGCGAGATCTTCTTGGTTATATTAAAGAGCAAAAAACAAGTCTTTTACAATGCAAAGTCACCCCTATAAAACTTGCTGCAATAGTTGATATGCTTGAAAAAGGCACCATCAATGGCCCTGCAGCCAAAGAACTGTTTTTGATGGTAGCTCAAGAAGGTGGTCAACCTGCAGAACTAGTAAAAGCTAAAGGACTGGAACAAGTAGACTCTCTCGATGAACTAGAAAAAATTATTAAAGATATTTTAGCCCAAAACCCTCAAGAGGTTGAACGCTACAAAGCAGGTACTGAAAAACTCTTTGGATTCTTTGTGGGCCAAGCAATGGCAAAAACAAAGGGAAAAGGCAATCCAAAACTTATTAATGAATTACTCAAAAAACATTTAGCATAACAAATACGAGCCACATATTATTGATGATGATCTTACTATAGATTTTGATACAAACTTAAAAGTTTTGAACCCTCTATACCTTTGCCTGCATGAGAACTCTGCAACCAATCGACAAAAATTTGATGCGTGATATTTTTGAGTTGCTTTGTATAGCAGGCCACTACCTGGTCACTGGCCGTCGTATATCTATATATTTTTATACCCGAAGCAGGATTTAATAGCATGTCACGTGAAAATATAAGCCGTCCCTGCATTTGATCAACCAACAGTGCGACTGAAGATTCACTTTCATTTGTATGTGCTGAATCTTTTTTGTAAGCATCAACCAAAGCTGATCCCTGCCTATAAGCATCTAACACCTTAGAAATATTTGCATGTCGACATTTTGTTTGATCAAATCCACAACCCGGCACGGCACTATTGTACGGTATCCCAAAAGCATGGGAAAGGTATGCACAATGATCTACCACTTTTTTTGGAATAAAAAATTGATATAAATTTCCCTCTTTAGTTTGAATAAGATTCTCAAGAGACGCCAGAGAATCTATATATTTTTTATCAAATTTAAACATATCAAATATTTCATTTAAAATATCCTTACTATTCACACTAATAATATTTTTTGAATTAACGAAAAAGTCGAATGTACATTCACAGCAAGACACCGCTGTACAACTCCCAAAAAGAGAAAGATTTACCGACAATAAAAATTTATACATTCCTCCACCTGAATCATTCCAATAACCTTTTTTGTTGTTTTCATCAATAAATGTATTAGCATCAGTTGTCTCAGGCATATCTTTCCAAAACCGTAAAAAATGAAAAGATCTTAATGACTGAGTTATCTGAAAATATTCATAGATTTCTCTTAAAAAATCTTGAAATACGCGCAGTCCGTTGCGCTGGGCATGATAAAAAACATAATAATTATCAATATTTTCTCGTTCACGAGCTATAATCGACTCCACAAATTTTTTATTTTTTTCAAAAAATGTGGACCAATTAGAATCGATTAACGATCTTAGGTAAGAAAATTTATTGTGTGCATCTGTTGGAGCATCAAGTTTGCTTTTTTTCTGCTGAACAGATTTTTGACCATATTTGTCAGCTATAGTTGTCTTTAATTCACGCATGAGATCAAGATGTTTGACAAGAAGTTCAGCCCTACCTTCGCTCAATTTTGTAGAGGTATTATCTCCACCTAAGGCAACGGTAAAACAAAACCAAAGTATTTGATATCTTCTCATGATTAACCTCCATAATACTTATGCGTTTGCCCCTTAAAAGATCATATCTCAGAATAGATAAAAAAATTTTTTTTTCAACAGCATTATGCATCTATCCACAGTCCAAATAAACATAATTATTCAAATAATAATTAATATTTTTGGCTATGACTTGGATTTTAGGCAAAGTCAAGAATGAAATGCAACACTAAAAAATTTCAATAAGAAACAGCCCTCCATTGCCGGGCAGGCAAGCTTCATAAACTACTCATGACTGAAGAGCGTAAAACTTCAATGGGTGTCTTGA
>JAKASV010000021.1 GCA_021818945.1 bacterium
AAGACACCCATTGAAGTTTTACGCTCTTCAGTCATGAGTAGTTTATGAAGCTTGCCTGCCCGGCAATGGAGGGCTGTTTCTTATTGAAATTTTTTAGTGTTGCATTTCATTCTTGACTTTGCCAAGTCAATATCGAAGTGCAACGTTTAATTGTTTCCCATAGTCAATTCTAAACGACTCCGAGGCCGTCGTGGCCGACTTCATCCTACTCTCACTTTTTATTACGTTCAGATCGATGTTTTCATATACTTCTCTAGGTGTTCTAAACCCAAGAATAGACCGAGGGTATTGTTCAGAATCTCAGCCACCATATCAACGCTTTTCTGAGTAATAATGTTAGCCGACAGCTTTAAGAACGTCTTTTGATTATCACTCAATGAATAATTCAATGAATAACTCAAGAAAACACATATCAAATTTGTACTAACTAGCTTAACCAAAAACTTCATTTCTCTGTACCCTGGAATTTATACAAATAAAAATATGACCAACATCCATAAGTCAATCATATAAAACTATATACGCAACATCAGGATAGCCTCTATGATCACTATATATAAGTAATAATACTGAGAAAGAAAGGAATTCTCATGAGACATGTCAAAATTGCCGTTATCGGGGCCGGAGCCGTGGGTACAACAACAGCATATGCAATCATGTGGAAAAATATAGCAGCAGAAGTCATACTTGTTGACCTTGATCAAAAAAGATGTTTAGGGGAAATTCTTGATTTATCTGATGCCATTCCTTTTTCTTGTACATCATGTCTTTCACAAGGAACGTTTCAACAAGCAAGTCAGGCTGATATCATCATAATAGCTGCAGGAGCTCGCCAAAAAGCAGGGCAACCTCGAGAAGAGTTATTAACAACTAATTGGAAAGTAATTTCCTCAATCATACAATCGATGCAACCGATAAACAAAAATGCAATCATTGTTATGGTCACCAATCCAGTCGATATCTTGGCTTATTGTGCACAACAATCCTCAGGCTTGCCTAAAAATCAAGTCTTTGGCTCTGGAACATTATTAGACACACAAAGGTTACGCGGAATTATTTCAAAGCATGTGGGTGTTGCTCAACAATCGATTGAAGCTTTTGTACTCGGTTCTCATGGCCAAATACAATTTGCTGCTTGGTCATGCGCCTCAATCGCAAGTATACCAATCGCACAGTACCCAAATATGACTCAGCACATCCTTGACAACATGATCAAAGAAACTACCGATCGTGTGTTTGAAATTATCGAATGTAAAGGCTCTACCTTTTTTGGTATAGCAGCCTGTGTTGCTGATATCTGTGAATGTATCATCTTTAATCAAAAACGTGCATTACCTGTTTCATCATATATTCAAGAATTTGGAGTATCTTTAAGTCTACCTGTTATACTTGGTGAACAAGGTATAGAAAAGATAGTTCCAATACCACTTAACACTCATGAACAGGAACAATTACAAAAAGCTGCTGACCATCTAAAACAGATTATTAAAAAGCATACATGACACTATTTAAACGCGTCCGATACGCAGCGTAATCATGCTATCATTGCGCAATATCTTTTTCACAGCATCCCTTACTTGGTGCACGGTGATAGGCTCAAGCATTGATCCACGTTTGTCAAAATAATCTGCCGGGAAATTATATTTATCAAGAAAGATGAATGATTTAGCAGTACCATAATTATTTTCAAAATTACTAATTAATGCATTAAGAACAGCACGCTTTGCTTCTTCAAGTTCATATGATTGTATAGAATCTGCTACAGTATCTATTGTTTTCCGTATTAATTCTTGGGCTTCTTTGAGCCGATCAAGTGAAACGATTGTTTTTATCATGGCAATTCCAGGTTGCTCATTCGATTGAACGGTTACACTGCCCTGGATTGTATAAAAGAGTCCTGATTGTTCACGTAACTGAAATAAACGTGAAGCCATAGAACCGAGTACGCCACTACCAAAGATTTGATCAAATAAAAATAATGCATCATAATCTTTGTCCGTACGTGCAATGGACAATCCGGCTAAACACAACACAACCTGATCCCGATTGATCGGATAATCAATTTCCTCTTTTTTAACAGGCAAAAGGGCTGGATATTGGACATCTTGGACTGATTCTCCGAGCCAATCGCCAAGAATCTTGTTTACGATTTGCTCTATCTGAATACCGTCCAAATCACCCACAATCGCAATACGCATTCCATCGGGACTTATGAACGAGCGATAACAATCCAACAATTGCAAGCGTGTAATTGCGGTAACAGATTCAGCAGTGCCGAGTATATCTTTACTATAAGGATGTTCCTTATAAAGCAATTTTTTAATAAGTTGCCCGGCAAATGAACTTGGCTCATCCCAGAAACTTTTAATATCGGCAAAAATCTGTGTGCGAACTTTTTCGATCGCTTCTTGCGTAAATGTCGCATTAGTAAAGATTTCGAGCATTAAATTAAGTCCATACTCAATATCGTTTTTTAGCACGCTCATGACAGCCCCGCCGGGAAAAGCTTTAAATGTAATTCCGTGCGATTCAAGCGCATCAGCAAGTTCGTCAGCTGTATAATTTTTAGTACCTTCACACAGTACCCGATTCATAAAATTAGATAATCCCTGAAGATCTTCAGGATCATAATAATATTTTGCCTTAAAATCTATAACTAAATCGATCTTGGGGATCATCGTATTATTGCTGTGTAACAAAGTAATACCATTCGATAGCTGTACTTTTTTAGCTTTGGGGAAAGTAAATGGCTTGAGCTGCTCAACAGATACATGTTTTGCATATGCAGGCGGTTCAATAAGAGTAGATCTTTCTCGAGCTGCTAATATCTCTGTATCTTGTTTATCAGATTGTTCTTGTAATAAGTTCCATTCAGCTTTTTCTGACTCTGGAATAGGCAAAACAATTCCTTCATGTCTGACAGAGGTACGGAGATACTTTTTACAAAGCTCGATCACCGCATCATGAATAGTCGACAGAGGTTCATGTAGGTAATTAAATATAAACTCAGGGTCTCCAGTTGCTAAATAATATTTACCTATATCAGTCGCCTGCTGTTGTAAATCCTGAAAAGTTTCATACAAACGTACTTTAGCATTTTTGACCGCTCTTTCCAATTCCCCATTTTTTAATCCATGAACCACAATGTCATCTATTTCTTGTTGTATAATTGCATTGATAGTGGCAACATCCTCGATTTTTTTGGGTTCAAATAAAACTCCAAAGAGCCCCTGCTCAAAAAGATCTACATGATAAACTGCAAGTGAAGTCACTAATTGGAATTCATCAACAAGTCGACGCTGTAAACGCGATCCTCTACCATGGCCTAGTATCCACGCAATTACATCTATAATACTATCTTTACTCTGACTACTGCCTGGGATCTGGTATAGAGCAGTTGCTATAGGCTGTTGAATATCCCTATAAAGCTTAACAGATTTAGAGACTATATCAGGGGTAAAATGAAACTGTTGGCGGGTATATGAATAATCGGCAGGAATATCTCCAAATTGTTGTTGAGCAAGTTTAAAGACCTCATCTGGCTCAACATCGCCCACAACCACAAGTGTAGCATTATTAGGAACATAATGCTTGATATAAAATTCACGTAAATTTTGCGCATGAAAAGACCAAAGATTATGTTTGTAACCGATCACAGGGTCATGATAGGGATGACCGGTAAATATTGCGGCCAACATCTCATCAACCAAATAACTTACATAATTATCTTTGTACATCTTCAGTTCTTGAATAACAGCCTTCATTTCTGAATCAAGATGATCTTCTTTAAACGCACAATTACACATACAATCTGACACTATCTTTAATGACATAGGCCAATGTTGCGTTGGAAAATTAAAAAGATATCCCGTGTAATCATATGAGGTAAACGCATTACAACTACCCGAAAGCATATGAACAATTACATTGATATCTGACTCTGACAAATTGAGCGACGTTGCTCCCGAAGTCCCTTTAAAAGCCATATGCTCTATTAAATGAGCAATACCTTTTTGGTCGGTTTTTTCATTTTTAGAGCCAACTTTATACCACAGTTCGGTGACCACTTTTGGAATAGCATGGGAAGGCTTGACAAGAACAGTTAACCCATTATTGAGAATTTTTTTATACACATGATGCTCACCAGAATTTTTACAACAGCTTGTATTCATATCTTCGGCCTTTGAAATCCCCATTATAGAAACCACAATTAACGCTTTAAAAAGCTTCCCCCATTGCATACCTACAATCCTTTTTTTGAAATTCTCATACTACCCAATCAACGTAAATTTTCAGATGCATGCGAGAATTGGTCTAAAAGTATATCACAAACAATCATCGCATAAAAGCATGCTGACTTAATAATGCCGAAAGCTGCTCGTCAGCCCTTTTTGCATCAAATGCTGCCGCAACTTGATCTAAATAACCATAACGAATCCCTGTATACCCTATTCCTCCTTTTGAACAGGCTTTCCCTATCGACTCTACGCATGAACTTTTATCATCTATAAAGACAACCGTATTCGGTGACTGATAATCAAGCTTATCAAAAATTGAAGATAACACATCGCCTTTATCATTGATACCACCGCAAATAATGCCATTAGCCATTTCAACGCGAGAATTCATATGTAACGTCACGGCTTTATTTAAACCAACAGGACAATTCAGAACAAAGCCTACCTTCTTAAGTTGTTCTTGAGTTCGATCAATCATAGAACCAGGGCGACTCGTCAGACATATGGTAGGAATAGAAAGCTCTTTAAGTTGATGTACCACACTCACCGATTGATCTTCAACAGGGAACACGTCGATATGCTCATGTACATGGTTAAAAAGATCAAATATATATTCAATAGCATCTTGCACTTGCATCCCTTGTCTTAACTTTTGCTCGACCATCCAATATGCCCATGCATCACTACCAAGATCCTGTGCTGTATGCACCAGTGTATTATCGATATCAAAAATTACGAGAGTATCATCGTTTTTTACATGCTCTAAAACTGAACAAATTTTTTGTGCTTCAACAATAGTACAAGCCGAACCTTTTGAGGGCTGAATTTCTTTCATAACAAACACTCTTTCCTATTTGTATTTTTTTATTTTATCTACCACCCACAATACACCATAAATACTTGTTATTCAAGCAACTGTTTATTGAGCATACCACCGATATCCAACTAATAGCACTTTTGAAAATTTTATAAAATTATTATACTTGGAGAATAATAAAAAACATAAATGATACTGGACTATTATATGAATCTTCATTGTTATTTTATCTTCCCTAAGATCTATCCAACTTTTTGTCTTACGATATGTTTAATTTTGGGTATTTGGTGGCAGGTGCACGAGCCATATTGGTATTGGTCATTAGTTATTGCATCGATTGGCACCACTACTTTAATCATATTGCGCAGAAAATGTCTTGCATTTAAGCTTGAATTCATCCTGTTTTATGTTGCAGCTTTTTTTCTCGGATGTTTTACCTGTAATAGAACACTCATCGCTCAACGAAACTTTTGTACCTATACCAATGGTAAAAATTTCGATGTGATGGGTACAGTAATTGATATTAATCCTACAACAAATCCCTATCTCCGCTATTCGCTTAGATTAAAATTAAAAGAGTTGGTTTCAACCTTGAATCCTTCTTGTCGGTACCGTGGTAAAGAAACACTTTGTGTGTACACACAATCTCTACATAACATCACAGTTGCAGATACTATTTGTATACACAATGTTCATTTTAAAACCCCAAAAAATATTGAATTTATGCAATTTCTTTTGAAAGAAAATATTGCATCTTCTGCTTGCGTGACAAAATGTACCATAACCATGATTAATCGACCATTTTTTTCATGGGCACGCTCTATTTCTCAATACAGAGACAATCTTATTGAAGGTTTTAAACAATGCATGGATTCAAAAACATTTCTGGCTTTTTCGTCAATCTTTCTTGGTAACCCTTTGGCAAAAAAACGAGAAGATGTATTGAAAAATCAATTAAAAATATGGGGACTTTTTCATTATATTGCACGAGCAGGTCTCCATTTAGTAATTTTTGTCTCAATCTGGATATTTATTCTAAACTTGTTGCCAATACCATGGTCAATACGAAAACTTTGTATAATACTTTTATGCAGCGTCTATTTTATATGTACCTGGCCAAGCATCCCTTTCAACCGCGCATTCTTTACCTTGTTATTGGTAAAAGTCTGCGAGCTATTAAGATTTAAAACCTACTATATTCCTTCATTGGCCGTCATTACTTTCATTACACTCCTTGAAAACCCTATAGCACTTTTTGCACTCGATTTTCAGTTGAGTTTTGGTGTTACCTTTGCATTAGCTTGGTTCAATGAAATGCGTACTCAAACGAATAGAAATTAATCAACTATTGCCTCATGTAGATTGCAACAAGTAATCTATTGGCAATAGAGAGCCAATAAAAGGAGTAGGGTATGTTAATGAAAAAATCATTATGGCATTTTTTTGTTTATTGTATATTCATAGGTATACCATCTTTTTTTGCCGCAACAACATTCAGGGCAAGTGATTTCGGTTCATCGAAAGTCTCTAATGATTTTTTCGACGACCTTTTTGATGAAACAAATACACTTGCCAATATTCCTATCACACGAGTACCTAAAGTACAAAAATTTAAAACTCAACCTTTAAAAGACTTTACATTTGCTCTTTATATGGCAGCAGATAATGATCTTGAACGGTATGCTATTCGCAATATTCGCCAAATGTCAACCATTGGATCCACCAATGCGGTCAATATTGTAGCACATCTTGATATTAAATCGAACAATAAAAAATTGTGCTCTCATTTTTATGTTGAAAAAGATAATGTTCTTGAATTTAATACGGGACTTCAAAAAATGGATAGCGGTGATCCCCAGTCTCTTATTATGTTCGTTAAATGGGTAGTCGAAAAATTTCCAGCTCGTCATTATATGCTTGATTTTTGGGATCACGGCACGGGGATAGTTGATCCTCTAGGCAAAAGAATGATTCGAGCAACAGATTTATTCGTATATAACCCAGTCTCGCGCAAACTTGATCTTGATAGATCAATTGATTTTCTTGAACTTATTCTTAAACTCGACAACAATCAAGGACTTCCTATGCTGCGCGGAATATGTTGGGATGATTCTACAGGACATTATTTAACCAATCAAAAACTTTCTTACGCTTTAGCTACAATTAAAGATGAAATCATGCACGGACAAAAATTTGATATTATTGGTTTTGATGCATGTCTCATGTCTATGCTTGAAGTTGCAAACCTAGTTAAAGACTATGCACATATTCTCGTTGCATCTCAAGAAGTAGAACTGGGGACCGGATGGAACTATCAAAATATTTTAACCCCATTTTTACATGATACCATTGATCCAATAACGTTTGCTAAACATATAGTCAACATGTATGAAAAAACCTATGGGCCACACACAAATGATTACACCTTGTCAGCTATAGACCTTGATAATGTCTATGATCTTGAAAACAACATCAATACCATTTCAAATCTTCTTGTTGCCTGTTTAAAAATTTCAAAAAACAATAGTGTAAAAAGAGTCATCTCGTTGAGTCGCAACCGACGTTTATGTACGCATTTTGACACACCACAATATATAGATTTACATCATTTTTATCGCAATTTACAAACAAACTTAAAATCATTTATTTTTACCAATGAACAAGAAGGCAACAGATTAAAACAAACGTTGCACGTCAAATTAGAAGAAGGCAAAGCTATAATTGAAAAACTTGTAATTGCTAACGTCGTGGGAAGAAATTTATCACAAGCAAAAGGAATTTCGATCTATTTTCCCGAACAGCGTATTCATCCATCATATGCCACCACCTCTTTTGCATCCCATAATACATGGGGCCAATTACTAGAACAAACCATTCCAATCAATTTCTAGTAACCTAAAAAAAGCTTTAAATATAGGCAATTTTTTCGGTTAATTGTATAGTAAATCGATACGTTGCTTATTAACCGCTTTTATGGAGATGCTATGGACCCAAAAGCCTACAAAGAGATGCTTCTAGAAATATTATATACGCCCTACCGTCAATGTACTGCTTGTCCTTTAGGATCACTTGGCAGAACCCATGTTGTTTTTGGCCAAGGAAACCCTAATGCGAGCATTATGTTTATAGGGGAAGGACCGGGGAGAGACGAAGATCTTCAAGGATTACCGTTTGTAGGAAGATCAGGTCAATTATTAAACCATGTATTGGAAGCCGTTAATATAGAACGAAAAGATGTTTTTATTACAAATATAGTAAAATGCAGACCGCCTCATAATCGGCAACCACTCCCCAATGAAATGGATACCTGTAAAAAAATACTTCTTTTAGACCAGATGAAAATTATCCGTCCACGAATCATTTGTACACTCGGTTCAACAGCACTACAAGGATTATTAGATAAGCCTTGTAAAATTACCCAGGTACGAGGACAAAAATTATCTTATGCCCAAACTCCCCTTATTCCTACGTATCATCCTGCATATATTTTGAGAAATCCTAAAGAACTCAATCAATTTGCCGAAGATTTAAGCCTGGTGGCGAGCATGGCTCAAACCTTAGACACACTCTAAGGTGGTGGATAAGTGGTGGATAAGTGGTGGATAAGTGGTGGATAACTTTTCGATGCCCTTTTAACAGGGTAGATGGAAAACCTTATTCAACCGTATCTACCAGAGTTATCCACCACTTATAATATGATCTAATCAATTAATACAGAGTTATCCACCACTTATCCACCAAGTTATCCACCACTTATCCACCACCCCTCCCTCTCAAAAAATATTATATATATCGTATTTTTTCGACTTATCCACCAAGTTATCCACCACTTTTGGCCGCTACAACAACAATAATATTAAATATATATATATATTATTAAGAGATTGGTGGAGGAGATGGATTTATGCTCAAAAATTTCCTCTTGCGTATTTGGTCATTTTGCACTAAAATGAACCTACATGATAATACATACAAAACATGGATGCTTTTAAACAATTTTCTTCAAAAACTCTTATAATCCTGGGCATGGATTTAAGAGTATGTGTAAGCAAGGGATACTGTGAAACTTTCAAATGTCATTGATGAGCTCGTAGAAGAAAGAGGACTCGATCGCGATATTCTCCGTTCTGTTATCTGCGAAGGCGTGTTGGCAGCATTTCAGAAAAAGCATCCTGAGGCAGTATTAACGGTTGAGTATGACAAAAAAAGCGATGATATTGCAGTTAAAATTCAAAAAAAAGTTGTTGTTAACGTAGAAAACGAAGATTGCGAAATCAGTCTAAGAAAAGCTCGCTTTATAGAAAAAAATGCTGTTTTAGGTGATATGATTTCTCTGCCATTTGAAGGTTCTATTGGTCGTGTCGAAATTCTCAGAGCTAAGCAGACTATCGCAAATCGAATAAGAAAAATTGAATCCGATGCCATCTTTAATGCGTTTAAAGACAAAGAAGGTACTGTCATCAATGGAGTTATTCACAAATGTGAGCGTGCTGGCACAGTTGTGAAACTCAGAGAAAATATGGCCTTTTTACCAAAATCTCTGACTATTCCTGGCGATAAATGTATTGTTGGGTATCCTATTCGTGCGTTACTAAAAGAAGTTCTACCTGAGCCTCGCAATGAAAATCAACTTATTCTTGACCGCATTTCCTCTGATTTTCTTGGGAAGCTTTTTGAGTTAGAAATTCCTGAAGTTTTCGAACGACTAGTAGAGATTAAGAAAATTGTGAGGATTCCTGGATATAAATCAAAAGTAGTCGTCATTTCTCATGATAAAAATATTGATCCAGTCGGCACCTGTGTAGGAGTTGGTGGAGTACGTATCAAGCCGATTTTGAAAGAAATCGATGGCGAAAAAATAGATGTTATTGCGTGGAGCGATTCGCTAGAAAATTTGATTACGCATGCCTTAAAGCCTGCTCAAGTTAATCGGGTAGAATTGGTCGATGCTAGGAATGCACGTGTTTGGGTGGATGAAGATCAGCGGTCGCTCGCCATCGGCAAGATGGGCCAAAATATTGCATTAGCCTCCAAACTTGTTGGTGTAGATATTCATTTAGTTCAACCAGAAAGTTCCAATCAACAGTCAAAAGTAACACAAGAAAACGAAAACAGCGCAGAATTTGAAGGATATGAAGAATCGATGTCCGATGAGGAATAATCCTTGCGTTGATTGGTCTATGAAAAACATGAGTGTTCAATGGAAACAATGCGTGTATATGAGTTTTCACGTATCTGCGGTTTAACCGCAAAGGAATTACTTGGCATACTTAAACAAGCAGGATTCGATGTATCAAGTCATATGTCAATGCTTTCTACGCAGGAACTCGAGTTTTTAAGAAAGAAATTATTAGCGCTAGAAACCACACCTATGGAAAAACAAACAACAAAAAACTCTCCTTCAGAATTATTGAAACAGCAAGAAGTTTCCCATAAAAAAACTGAAATTGAATCTGAAAATAAAGCTCAAAAACCTCAATCTGAACAAAAAAAAGAGTCAATCATCAAAGAAGAATTTTTTAGCAAAAAACCCTCTGTTGAAAAAATTACTGAGGGAAAAAAGGAGGCTGCCCCAGTTACTTCACATGTTGCACCATTACAAGTTTCATCTGCCAAAGGTGAAAAAAAAACCGAAGTTGAGTCAGAAAAAAAGCATCTTATTGAAGGTGTCATAATTGAACCGATGGTCGTTGCTGATTTTGCAATTAAAACACATAAACAATCAAGTGACGTCATATTAACGTTGCTACGAATGGGTATAGTAGCAACTAAGAATCAGGTAATTAGTGAAGATGTTGTTCTTCGCTTAGTGGAACATTATCAATTAAAAGCTATCAAAAAATTAGATCAGCACAGCATTTTGCAAGGAATTACTGTCCCTGAGGGAACTCTTTCGGCGCGACCTCCCGTTGTGGTTGTTGTAGGTCATGTTGATCATGGAAAAACAACATTGCTTGATTTTATTAGAAAAACTAAAGTTGCAGCCAAGGAAAAAGGAGGCATTACACAACACCTGGGTGCTTATGAAGTTAAAACATCTCATGGAAAAATTATTTTTCTCGATACTCCAGGTCATGAAGCATTTTCAAAAATGCGGGGTCGTGGTATAGGTGTTGCTGATATAGCTATTTTAATTGTTGCCGCTGATGATGGTATAATGCCTCAAACTATTGAGGCCATAAAATTTGCGCAAGATGCTAAACTTCCTATTATTGTAGCAATTAATAAAGTAGATAAAGTTGATGCTACCCGTATTGAAGCGGTCCGTAGAGGATTGGCACAACATGGCATTTTACCTGAAGAATGGGGTGGAGATGTCATTTGTTTGCCAATTTCAGCAAAAACAGGCGCTGGCGTAGATCATCTTCTTGAAATGATCAGTCTTCAAGCAGAATTAATGGAATTAAAAGCAGATTCGGTGCGGGCAGGGATTGGCTATGTACTTGAATCGAAGCCTGAAAAAGGACGGGGTCCTATAGCTACCATATTATGTAAACAAGGAACAGTTGCTATTGGCGATTATTTCGTCTGTGGTAATTCTGTAGGCAAAGTAAGTTCTTTAGTTAACTCTGAAGGTCAGCGCATTGAAAAGGTTGGACCAGCAGTACCTGTACAAGTTGCAGGATTTGTTGTGTTGCCAGAAGTAGGTAGTCTGTTTAAGGTCGTTTCCTACCAAGAGTACAGAAAAGCAAGACAAACACTTGAAGATCGTAGGACTAGCGCTCAAAAAATAGTTACTGAAGGTGCGCTTAATCTGATTATCAAGACCGACTCGATTTCTACAAAAGAAGCTCTTTTGGGGGCTATTGAAAAAATATCCAAAAAAATAGGCAAAGAATTTAATATCATACATACTGGGGTCGGCGCCGTTAATGAAAGTGATGTTGCGCTTGCATCTTCCACTGGATCTTCGATAGTGACTCTTCATGTAAAACCTGAAGTAAACGCCTCTTTACTTGCTCGTCACACCGGTATTTCGATTGAAGTATTTGATATCATCTACAAATTGCTTGAAAACCTAGAAGAACGTGTCAAAGGCCAAGAAGAAGTTGTAATGGTCAAGACAAAGATTGGTGAGGCTGTAGTAAGGCAAGTCTTTGCAATCAAAAATGTCGGGGTTGTTGCAGGATGTTATGTAAAGGATGGACGCTTTACACGCGATGGAAGTGTCATTATCTATCGCCACAACAAAGAAATTGGGTCAGGATTAATCAAAAGTCTTCAGCGAGATCGTAAATCTGTAAAAGAAGTACATGCAGGCTTTGAATGTGGATTTCTTGTTGAAGGATTTGAAGATTTTGAAATTGACGATCGCATAGATTGCTTTATTGAGGTGCCTGCAAAATAAATCAGGTGAGCGAGTAATGGCTTGGTCCCATATTTTAAGAATATTGGTATGTCTATCGGCGGCTGCTTGTTCTTTTATTCTCTCTCTGATTCTTGTTCCATGTGCAAAAAAAATTGCCAAACGATTTAATATTCTTGATATTCCAGACGGAAAAATCAAACAGCATACAACAACGATCCCATATTTAGGTGGCGGTGCTGTTTTTGTCAGTTTTTTGATAGTCTCGCTGTCAGTTGTACGTCCATTTGAACCTCCCTTTCTACTAGGATTCTTTTTTGTTGGGTGCATCGTTTTGTTAGTTGTAGGCCTGGTTGATGATATTTTTATTATGAGACCATTTCAAAAATTTATCGGTCAATTTTTTGGAGTTTTGTTTTTATTATACGGTGGATTTTATCTCCATGGGTGTATCTACCCCTGGATTAGTATTATACTCTCTGGTTTGTGGATATTGACCATTATTAATGCATTTAACTTGATTGATGTTATGGATGGGCTTGCCTCAACTGTGGCAATCTGTTGTGCATGTGGATTTATCCTCATCGCCTGGTCTTTTGGCGAATGGTCTGTTGTGTATCTCTGCGCATCTTTTGCAGGAGCTGTTAGTGGCTTTTTGATATATAACTGGCCTCAGGCATCTATTTATTTAGGTGATGCAGGGTCATTATGGCTGGGGGGATTTTTTGGTGCCATATCTTTAAAAATGAGCATGGGTAGATTTTCCCCACTAGGATATCTTGCTCCATTTATTTTGCTTTCCATACCACTACTCGAACTAATATGGCTTATTATTATTCGTACATATAAGAAGATTCCTTTTTATAAAGCAAGCCCACACCATTTTTCAATTTTGCTGCAACATAATGGTTGGTCTAAACAAAAAATTTTAAAAATTGTGTGTACTTTAATGCTTATTTTGATTGTCTTTTCTTATATGCTAGTTCATGAATTATGAATTTCGTAGAGCTTATATCTTAAGTAGATTCAAATCATGAACGTCAATTTTCGAATTTCATTACGGTCAATGACTAAGCACAGTTGAGTTGTTGCATTTTTATAATTTTTAAAAGAAATCTATAATGAACCCTAAAAAACACTATTATTTACGTATTTTTTATGTTGTTTTTTAATAATTCTTCTCAAAGGTGTTGTTTTTTTAGAATGTGGTAGCAAACTATAACTAACTAATTGATATATTTGTTTCTTAGATCTCTCCTCCTGTATAGTATGGTTGGGAGACACTGCTTAATAAAGTAATAGATATATGGCCTTGCTTTATACTACAATTCCTTCTTAGCGGTTATTGTAGGCCTTGTCTATTACTTTATTTTTTATATACCATTTTTTTTGTTTAATCTTTAATACCAAGTTTTTTTAGTGCATAAGGCCTAATTAAGCCTTTTAATATTGACATATTATAGGCATCATCCAAAAGAGAAGTTTTTGGTGTCTCAAGAATCTTGGGGATATCAAAAAGACGTTCGTCATTCATAAGCAGCTCGAATGCTGTTAGCCCAATCAGTCCTTTCCCTATCATTTCATGACGATCGACTTTAGAGCCTCGTTTATTTTTAGAATCATTCATATGAATGACTTTGAGGTTTTCGATTGATAGGATATCATCGAGATGGGTCCACATCTGCTCATATGTTTTTGGTGTACTGAAATCATAACCGGATGCCCAGGCATGGCATGTATCAAAACAGAATCCTAGCCGGTTCTTATCTTCTATGTTATTCAGTATATATGCCAGTTGTTCAAAGGTAGAACATACTGTTGAACCTTGGCCTGACATTAATTCCAAAAGAATCATGGTAGTGCCCTGATGTTTTTTGAACAGTGCATTTAGATTGTCAGTTATTCTATCTAAACAAGATTGTGGATCTGTATTAAGGTACGAACCGGGATGCAAAACAAGGTAGGGAATTGAAAGTTCATTGCAACGGTCAAGTTCTAGTATTAATGATTGCATTGATTTTGATTCGATATCTTTTACAGGGGACCCAATATTGATCAAGTAGGCTGTATGGGAAACAATAACTTTAATGGAGGATTTAGCTAGGGTATCTTTAAATAATGCAATGTCTTCGGGTGAAAGTTTTTTACTTGCCCACTGTCGATTGCTTTTAGTAAAAAGTTGTATAGTGGTACATCCAATAGATTCACCAGCTGTTATAGCCTTGTCTATACCACCTGCAATGGACATATGAGCGCCGTATAATAATGTATGCACGAAAAAAAGTCCTTATAATAATAAGTATTATTGTTTAACATTAATAATCTCATAAGAGGCTGTCAAATAAAAAAAGTCTTTTAAAGTTATTATTCATTGACAACAATCACCAAATTATTAAGCTTTAAATTGCTTTGTTTTTGTCAATGGATAACTCGATCAGGAGTAAAAAGTTCCGGGTTGGAACTTTTTTCATGTTTATATGCTGCTTGCCGGAGTTTCGATGAACGTATTAAATTTCAAAAAAATTGTATTTGGATCATTGTTCCTAACTACTCTCTTTTTTTATAATGCTGATATTAAGGCAAAATTACGTGGTTTTGCCTACGATGCAGATTGTTCTTATGAGCTGTCTGGGATATTAAAAGAAGAAATGTTTTATGGAAAAAATATAAGTTTACTGAACGATTTTAACGATTTTGACCGTATTCTTTATTGGCGACATATTTTTGATGTGAGTCTTGATATTATATATGGAGCAAAAACCTATGGGCATAAAGCTATAGAGTTCTATGGTACTTTTCGAAATAGAGGTGTGTGGGGAAATCCTAAAATAGCAAGTACGACTAGTACCCCTATGAAATTTTCAGAAACTGTTTTTGGAGCACATGAGCATGCTATTCCTCTTCATGTAATCTGGCTCCGAGAATTATGGACGCAATTGGATATCGGTGATGTGCTTCATTTAGCGTTGCCTACAAGACAAACTTTTACACTAGGTGCATTCAAATTTGAGCTTGGTCGAGGTATTTCACTTGGTTCTGCTTATTCGGTTGGTCATCAATTACTTGGTTTTTATACAGAAGATATCATTGACCAGTATGCATTTGGCGGCAAATTTTCCGGCTTTATTATAGATCCAGTATTAACATATGACCTCTATGCTGCCCTTTTGAGCAACAAAAGCAGCAACTTGGGAGATACCGGTGAACATATCTATGGTCAAGAGTATGGGCGACTACTTTCTCCTGAGCGTGGCTTTGGTAAAATAAAGTTTTTAGTTGCAGGACGCGTTATTTGGTCTCCATTGACCGATAGGAATTGTGGGAAACTTAATTTTGAACCTTATTGGTTATATTTTAATGAACCGGAACAACGTGTTGAAGCTTTTGGAGATGCTAAAACAGTTTTGGGAACCATCGGTCTGGCAAGTGAATATGAGGGAGAACGTTTTGCAGGAGGCTTTGATTGGGCTGTAAATTTAGGATTTCAAGATGTTAAAGGTTGGGATCGAAACACTATACAGGTGAATGATATTGATGGCAGCCTTATTGAAGTCAATTCACATGTTGTCTATAAACAACATGAAAATGATCCCAAAAAAAATGAAAAAAAGATGCCATACATAATAGGTACAATCCAAAACAAAATAAATAATACGACACGATCTGAGGCTAACAATGGCAAACTCATTAGTCAAGTTGAATTGCCATTTTATGGTAGTAATGTAACAGAAAATGTATTCATGTATAATGCAAAGAATCGTTACAGAGATCCTTATGTTAATAAGTTTGATGGCTGGATGTTTGTCGCTGATGCTGCATTAAAAACCCCAGATGATTCATTTCAAATTGCTGGAACCGTAGGTATAGCCTCTGGTGATGAAAACCCAAATACAGGTAACAAGGATGGCGTTTATTCGGGGTTTATAGGGATCCAAGAAATATATTGGGGTAAACGGGTAAGAAGTGCTTTTTTATTAGGGGGGGCAGGTAAATTAAGACGACCTTTATCTTTGCCTGTAAGTAAACGTCAAGGACGATTTGCATCTTCAGTTTCAAGTTTTACAAATATTCGTTTTGTTGGTATGGCTATTAACAAAAAGAAGTTTTGGCAAGATGAGCGCAAATTAGCGTTCAATCCTAATTTATTGTTTTATTGGCAAGACGAGCCATCGCCATGTTTTGATATTGTTTCAAAGAAAGATGCTAAAGGACGTGCAGAACAGTTTCTTGGTACTGAATTAAACTTTTTCTTGGATTATTGGGCAATGAAAAACTTTAAAATGTACTTTGTAGCCTCTGTATTTATTCCGGGAGGTCATTTTGATGATATTAAAGGCAAGCCTATTAGCCCTGCACAAGTCAAAGCTCTTGATAGGTTAGATCGTTCTGGATTTAATAAAGAATTCGTTCCAAATATTAGCAATGATATAGCGGCTACGTATAACTTAGGCTTTGAATACGTATTTTAAAGAATAAGAAAGAAAAAGTAATAATTAAATCTGAGCAAATCTAATCGAACGTATATTCTAGACCCACCATAGTTGCTGACAACTCTTGTAGAAGTTGCCATTGTACAGATGTAAAATCGTTTTCTTGGTTAGGCGCACATGAAATATTTGTTTTGAGATCGGGTATAGCGCTATTAATGCATTTTTTAGATTGAGTCAAATAAAATCTGTCAATCGGGCTTATAAGATTTTTACCAGAAAACATGCTATGAGCAACAAGACATGCTTGACGCATTTCACGTTCCCTGTCAGGCGAAATTTGTCCTATAATATATTGAATTTGAGAAATGTCCTTTTCTGATACCCGAATACAACATGAATTCCAATCAAATCCTTCCGGTAATAGTGCAGTATCAGAAATCAGTATGGGGATGGCACCTGCTTGCAATGATTCCCAAAAACGAATTGAGTTTGGTGCAAAACCTCGAGGACACAGCGAAAATCTTGAACGGGCTAGAACATTCTTGAATTCGTTTCGTCCTTCTTGAGAAATCCACTCATGTGTTTCTTTGACAATTGTTTGTGGTGGATGATTCATTGTGCATAATATCTTTCGAATAGGATGACTGGAAAATCCAATGTATGAATATAAAATATCCTTGATCGGGCTAGGATTAACTCCATTAAGAGCATTATAAGGATATGATATAATTTTTATTCCGTTTACCACGCCACATTTGGATGAAGCTCTGGGAGTAAAAATACAATCGATGCCCACCCTCTTTAATATATTAATGATTGGATTTGCTTTGATTTCACTGAAGCCATATAATATGGTAAATCCTCCATCTAAATGGAGCCCATTTAATTCTTGTTCAATTCTTTTAATAGCTTTTGTTGAAGAGGCACCCAGCCACGGTACCGCTAAATAATTTACTTTGATAGGTAATGGATTTTTAATGAGTTCGAGATATGAATAATATTCTGTTTTTTCATAGTCCTTTGCAAACAAATCCAGGCAAAATGCATATGTTTTCATAGCTCCTAGGTTTGAATAGGTTATGAATGGAAAAAGTAAAAAAAATATTGTGTAGACAGATAATATTCGAGAAAATGTACAAAAAGCGATAGCAAAAAGGTTAAGTCTTCTAGAATAGAAATTTTGATTCATGTTCTATCTCCTCTTTAATAAAGTCTTAATTTTTATATGTTCTAGCTTTTGCATTGTCATATTCAATAATTTTTCTTAAGTGTGTCAAGAGAAAAGTAAAAGCTTTTGTCGTGTAATTAATAAATATATTTCCTGAAGATGGTTATTTTATTTTCATAGGTGTTTTGTTAACATTTGGCCAATAAAGACTTCTTGTAGTAAACTATTTAAGCTTTTTATTTAAGATTGGTCTGTCTTTGTCCTAGGAGTATTGCGATGCAACATTTTGAACGTACTGTTTTTTGTGGGTTGGTAGATCAAATGTTTTTAGGCAAAGAAATTAGTCTTTCCGGTTGGGTAAACCGACGTCGCGATCATGGCGGATTAATTTTTATTGATTTACGTGATCGCTCAGGTCTTATGCAACTTGTTTTTAATCCTGAATTTTCTCACAAAGCTCATGAACTTGCTGGCTCATTGCGATCAGAATATGTTATTTCTGTTAAAGGGACCGTGGTTAATCGTGCGCCGGGCATGATAAACCCAGACATGTCGACTGGTAATTATGAACTTCAAGTGTGGGAACTGGTTATTTTAAATCGTTCAAAAACATTACCGTTTAATCTCGATGAGCTTGCGAATGTTGATGAAGAATTGCGATATAAATATCGCTATCTTGATTTACGCAATCCTGTTCATCAAAACCGCTTTGCTATACGCAATAAAGTAACATATTTGATCCGTGAATTTATGCAATCGGAAGGTTTTTATGAAATAGAAACCCCGATACTCACTAAAAATACTCCTGAGGGAGCACGGGAATTTATTGTACCTTCACGCATACATAAGACCCATTTTTATGCATTGCCACAGTCACCTCAACTTTATAAGCAGTTATTGATGGCAGCAGGTATGGAGCGATATTTTCAAATAGCTCGATGCTTTAGAGATGAAGATCTTCGTGCTGACCGACAACCAGAATTTACACAACTTGATATTGAGATGTCATTTGTCAAAGAAGGTGATATTCAGCATCTTATTGAACAATTATTGCGTCATGTCTGGAAAAAGATGTTCGATGTTGATTTGCACACTCCCTTTGCCCGTATGACTTACGAACAAGCTTTTGGTGCCTATGGATCAGATAAACCGGATCTTCGTTTTGGGCTTAAAATTCAAGATTGTACCTCATTGTTTGAACATTCAGAGATAAAATTTCTGCATGCTATTACTGATGCAGGAGGTAAAATTGGTGCCCTCTGTGTTTCAGAGCGAGCATTCTCACGTTCAGAGCTTGATGCGTGGACCGAACGAGCACCAAAGCTCGGCGCTAAAGGGTTGATCTGGGTGCGTTTTAGTCAAGATGGTAAGCTGGAATCACCTATTGGCAAATTTTTGCCTGATAGTTTTATGCAAGACTGTAAATCTATTTTCCCTGAAATTTCAACCAACAGTACATTATTTATTATTGCAGGGCCATACAAGCATGCGTGGACCTCATTAGGAAGACTTCGTCTAGAGTTGGCACAGTCTTTGGCTCTGATACCTAAAGACCAATTCCATTTCTCATGGGTTGTAGATTTTCCATTATTTGAGTATAACGAAGAGACAAAAAGTTTTGATGCTACTCACCACCCATTTACAAGTCCCCAAGAAGGATGGGAAAATTTGCCACCAGAGAGCATAAAAGCTCGTGCCTATGACGTAGTGCTTAATGGCATTGAACTTGGCGGTGGCTCGATTCGTATACATGATGCCAGGGTACAAGATAAAATATTCGAGTTAATCGGACTTTCTAAGCAACAGACTCAAGCTAAATTTGGATTTTTATTAGAAGCCCAAGAGTTTGGGTTTCCTCCACATGGTGGTATTGCACTAGGGCTTGATCGTTTTGTTATGCTCATGTGTGGCGCTTTATCTATTCGTGATGTTATCGCTTTTCCTAAAACAGGCAATGGGTATGATCCTTTGATGGATTCACCCGTTGAAGTTCCTGCTGAACAACTTAAAGAATATGGGCTTTGTATTATGCCTAAGAAAAAAGAATAATCTTATATGCAGGCAAATTATATTGATCAGTAACTTTATCTGAGTAATTATAAGCGTGCAAACCAACGCCTAGATCGCTATTCTTATTTTGATGACAAGGGCAGGACTCTGACTTAGGGACTGTAATTAAATAACTCCCTCTTTTTGGGGTCTGATCTCGTAATTCCAGTCGCCATGAAATTGGTCCCGAATAAGATTAATATTTTTTAGCTCTTCATCAGAAACTTCTATGCCGGT
>JAKASV010000022.1 GCA_021818945.1 bacterium
AAGCTCCGTTAACGCTTGCGCTGATAATCTCTCTGCTTTTTTCATTTTTCACTGCCCCTTATTTAGTAAAATAAGAGATCAGTATATACTACTTTCTAGTGGACGTTTAGAATATTTTGTCTATAGCTACGACACCAAATCAAGTTTTGTTGCATGGTGATCTTCATCATGAAAATATTCTTCAACACGGAAATACATGGCGCGTTATTGACCCAAAAGGGTTTATCGGAGATCCTGCTTATGAATGTGGTGCCTATATTCGCAATCCATTTCCAGGAATTCTTGTATGCCAAAATATGCTTACGATAATCAAAAAACGTATACAGATGTTTGCTGATCTATTAAATCTTGATGAGCGTCGTATTGCCGAGTGGACATATGTTCAAGCTGTTGTGGCTGCATGTTGGATAATCGAGGATCATCTGGATCCGTGCTCATGGATCAAATTATGCGATGCCTTGGAGCAAACATTGTAAATTGTTAAATTCTCCTTGCAAAATGACGGCAAAGGCGTCAGAATGAGTCTCAAAGTGACGGAATTGATGTCAATTTGAAAGGCAATAAATGGACTTTAAATATGTAAAACGTGTATTTATTGAGCCAGAACAAAGTTATTTTCTTTTTGGACCACGTGGAACCGGCAAATCGACGTTGGTTGAGAAAATTCACCCTGACGCCTTGTCAATCGATTTACGCCAAGCGGATATCAGATACCGCCTTACTGCAAATCCTGATTATTTACTAGAATTTGTTAGCGCAAAGCCTGAAGGCAAGACCATCATTATTGATGAAATTCAGAAGGTGCCAGACTTTTTACCGATTGTGCATAAGCTTATTGAAAAGAAAAGAAATGGAAGTTTATTTTAAACGGGTTCAAGTGCAAGGAATCTCAAACGTCTTGGAATGATACCTTATTCATCTTATCCTCTACAACGACCAATACCATAAGGGTTGGAGGATTTACAACTATAAAAGTGGCATGGTATACTTTATAGGTAAATAAAACTGTTTTTATGGAAAGTGAAAAATGGTAACAAAGGAAATCTTAGAGGATATAAAAAATCGCTTAGTGAAAACCTACAATCCTATAGCTATTTATCTTTTTGGTTCATATGCCTGGGGAAAACCAAATGAAGAGAGTGACCTCGACTTATTGGTTGTAGTAGAAAAGTCTGAGGAAAAGTCATTTAGACGACCTATTAAAGGATATAAAGCGTTGCGGGGCTTAGAACAAATTGCAAAAGATCTCATTGTTCAAACGAAAGAGGAATTCGAAAGAAGATCAAGTGAAATAACAACTCTCGAGCATAAAATTAAAAGAGATGGAGATCTCATTTATGCGCGAGCATGAACAATGGATCACAAAAGCTCAAGAAGACTTAAAGGATGCACGCACTTTATGCAGAAGTAAATCTTTTTCTTCAACTATGTACTTTTGCCAACAAGCTGCAGAAAAAGCTTTAAAAAGTTATCTTTTCTTTAAAAAGCAAGAGCTGCAGAAGATACATGATCTTATTAAGTTATGTGCTTTATGCAAAAACTTTGACCATGATTTTCAAAAGCTGACTGATGTCTGCGAATTGCTTAATCCATTTGCAACCAAATTCAGATATCCTTCAGAATTCGATTTTCCGGATCTAAACGATGCTAAATTGGCAATCAAGCAGGCGGAATCAGTAATAAAGTTTGTAGTCAAAAAAATATCTGATCCTATGGTTGCCCAAATGGAATTTCGTTAAATTTTTAAGTCTTATTATGATGAAAAAAGCTAAACCAGTTCGCGGCAAAAAACTCAGTCAATATACGACAAATTTGTAAACGCACTGAGCCCAAAAGAAAGACGTGTCTTAACGTTGTATACAGATCTTCCTGCTGCGGGCAAGCAACGGCTTGGCATTATGCCGGGGCAAAAAAATGTCTCGTTGCGTGTGATGTTGCGTGACATTGACGCGAGCAGAATGCAATTGTTATCGAGACAGGACTTCCGCAAAACGCTGAAAGATCTTATCTGATTTGACATTTCAAAAAAATGTACTCTCTTAGAATGAGTAGTAAATCCATTCTAACTAGGAGAGTACAATGCTTAATGTAAGCACAGTGTTAACTTATCCAATCTTAACGTTGGTGTCCATTGGAAAAAAGAGTTTTAGAAATTTGGGCACCTTCATAAAAAAAAGTGGCGATACTGTATCTCGATTATTACAACCAGCAGAGGTAAGCCTTAAGCAATCACAAAATATCAGCCAATTAATGTTTAGAAAAAAGAAAAAACTTTATTGTATCATCGACGACACGTTGATCAAAAAAATTTTCTCACTCTACATGCAAGGATCAGGCATGTTTTTTGATACAAAAATAGGTAGGCAAATCATGGCATATCGGCTTGTAATCGGTATGATTTCAGATGGCAAATTTGCCATTCCATTCGACTGTGCCTATCTTTTTTCAAAAGAACTTACTGATGAGCTTGATGACAAATTTCCCTCCAAGGAAGATATTGCAAAGGCATTCGTACTAACTGCAATGAAACTTTTTCCAAAAGCAAAAATAATTATTTGTGCAGATGGTCTTTATGCAACCGAAGACTTCATCAGGTGGTGCAAGAAGAATAATTTTGCCGCAGAAATGCGTATGCACAGTAATCGTGTTGTTATTTATCAAGGTGAAAAAATAGTCCTCAAACAGCTTTTACAAAAAAAGGGAAAGCGCCCAAAAGGTAGAAAAATGGCTCGCACTATTACAGCAACTTGGTATGGCATGGAATTGGAGATTACCATTGTCAGACGCATCGACAAAAGAGGTAATGAATCGATAGTTTTCCAATGTGCAACATACAAGGCCTCGCCAAAAGAACATGTTGAAGCCTATGATGCTCGATGGTATATCGAAAAATGTATCAGAACAACAAAACAAAAACTGGGTCTTCAAGAATGCTTTTCAAGATCACTCCAAGTACAACATAGCCACGTAGCTGCCGTCCTCCTCGCCTATTCATTGGCCCAGCTACAGATGAAAAAACATAAATTGAAAAATCCAGAAGAAGCAATTAGACGATTTAAGAATGGAAATGTAGGGGATATTATATCTCGATTTTCACGAATGGATCATATCTTTGGATAATCAATGCGGAAGTCCTGTGTAAAGGAATTCCCTTCTTCTACTCGTACGGCACAACAAGCTGCAGAGACTATTGGATGCGAGTTGGGGCAAATAGCCAAGTCACTTATTTTTAAAGGCAAGATTTCGGGTAAACCAGTATTGGTTATTGCAAGTGGCAAAAACAAGGTTAATGAGAAACGAATTATTGAGTATTGTGGCGAACACATTGAAAAAGCTGATGCAAATTTCGTTCTTGAAAGTACAGGATTTGCAATTGGTGGGGTTCCTCCGATTGGGCACAACAATCCTGTTGAAACACTGATAGACTTGGATTTGATGGGTTATGAAACAATTTGGGCAGCAGCAGGGAATCCTAATGCTGTCTTTAAACTACGCCCCGTGGAATTGGTTAAAATTACTAATGGGAGGCTTGTTTCGATGGTCTAATCATGCTGATGATGGATTCACTTGATATTCTTTGGGTCGGTCCCACCTGAAGGTTCCAAGTGGGCCTAATCACTGCCGAATTTGCCTACTTTCACACCAAGTAACAAGATATTTTTACATATTCTTGCCACGGTCATTCCTCGGGTAATAATGTTTCCTCTTAACATCATTATACCCTACTTTTTTTCAAATTACCCGTGTCCAGTTTATAGGGGTTAGTATAGCTAACATAAGTTAGTGCATCGGTAAATTTCTGCGTAAGGTGAGTTCAGAAAACAAAAAATCTTTGTATTCTTGTTCAAATGCGCATTTTTCTTTTGGATTTAATGAGCTTACAATAGTTTTGACATAAAAAGGATGCACTGTCATATTTAATTTATAAAGTGATGGTGTTGTTGGCTTAGCCAAGGAAGGAACATCTTTAATGGTAGAAGAATTCCTCGGTGCTGCCCTTGATAGCACAAAGCTATACATAAAAAGGCAGAATTTTTTCATCAAATAGTAGGAGATTATTATGGCAAATAAAAAAGCTATACCAGCCAGTGTTGTAAATGAAATAGAATCAAGGGCAGATGCTTTTAATAAAAAACATATGGTTAAAAACGATTGCATTTATGTTCCCAAAATCAAGGGTAAATATGTTTATCTAATGCGTACCTTGCGTAATGGTTCTCTTGAGCATGTTTGTCGACTAAAATACGATGGGGATATAGATGATATGGAGTTTGCAATTTATAAATACAGTATTGAAGCTTATGATCCCAGTGAATGGTTCTTCGATGGAGTAAAATTTGTAGATGGTACTCTTGAGGGGGCAATGAAAGCGGGATTAAGCGCATATCCTGTTTAGGTTATTATACAGACAAAATAGTGTAAGCTTCCCGCCTCAAGCTGTACGAGGCGTCATTATCAAAAATGAGAAAAACTTTATTTAGAGAAAAAAATGTCTCAGTCATGTGATTCCATAATTCCTGGACTATATGAAGAGAAGATCAGATGTTATGCTGAAAGTGCCGCAATAGTCAAGCTGTGCGCCAAGCACAGCTGTTTATACAACAAGGCAAAAGAATAGTAGTCGATATTGATCTAGAGAAATTCTTTGACCGTGTAAATCACGATATACTGATGTCAAAATTGGCAAGTAGTATAACTGATAAACGGGTACTCAGAATCTTCGCAGATACCTGCAAGCAGGTGTCATGTTAAATGCTGCGTAGCAACAGAAGAAGGAACACCGCAAGACGGACCAATAAGTCCGCTGCTGGCAAACATCATGTTAAGTGATCTAGACCAAGAACTGACCAAACGAGGACACTCGTTTGTGAGATACGCGGATGATTGTAATATCTACGTTAAAAGCAACGAGCAGGACAAAAAGTGTATCAAAGTATTAGTAAGTTCATAGAAGAACAGCTAAAACTTAAGGTTAACGAGAGCAAAAGTGCAGTGGACTACCCATCGAATAGGAAATTCCTAGGCTTCTCGTTTACATTCCTTGGTACCCGGTTAGTTGATTGTAGGTTGGTAGTTACTAAGATCCTTCTCAAAAAACTTTACTGCAGCCTGCTTGCCGTTTCTTGCAAGATGTTCTTCTGGCTGCTCGTATATTCAAAAAGCCACATATCAGCAAACATGGGATCTGCTATTGGATCTAGGTCGCGTACGAATCCATAAGCATGATAGGCTGCTTGTCCCGTTTTGTTCGATGGACGAACGTACAAAAAAATGCATTTCGTTTGGGGTAACAGTTTATATAAAGAACTGGTAAGTAGCTTTCCTAAACCACGATTGCGCGATTTTTCATCAACACCTAGATTGCCAAGATTAACTGAGCCGTAGGTGTAGGAATTTTTGAACAAAAATTGTATAAACCCAAGCATATTGCCAGTCTCTTTCTCTTTGGCTATAACAAAAAGTGAACTATCATAATGTCCCCAAAAATCGGACTTGCGTGGATCAGATTCCATCATCTCTTTTAAGGATTGTGTCATAGAAACTTCAACCTGCTTCCAATCAACATTCTGAATACCATGAGCAAAAAATTGTTTTATCGCAGGATTCTTTTCAGCCTCAGCCGGATACGCCTTCAAATGATCTATTTCGATGGGAGTCCATGTCTGTGCAATAAAAGAGGCCAGACCTTTGCTGATTTCAAAAAATTTGGGTGACCAAGCATTCACAAAGTTCCATTCAAAGCTGACCGAATTGCCAAGTTTATCGACACCTAAAAATGAACCTGATTGTTGTCCTGCAAAATTTTTGTTAATTTTTGCCAACCATGATGTCATTTGATCAACTTTAGAAGCTGTCTTTTGTTTGTTACGGTAAACCACGTAAAAAATTCCTGCTGCAATACACAATGCCACGAACAGAATTAATATTTTATTCATCATTTCTTTACACCTGCTTTGTAATACGCAACTTATACATTTTAAACAAAATCAAGCTGCTTTTTGAGCGTTTTAAACGCCAATACAGCTACGATACCCCATATGCACAGTAATACGGCACAACACAGGGACCACGATATATTGCCTTGTTGACCAAGTAATGCTGCGCGAACTCCTTCTGTTACGTATATAACAGGATTAAGCAATAGTACATAGGCAACCAGTGGAACCACTGCATAGGTTGATGCCCACGAAAATTGAAATCCGCCAAGCATCCAACATGGGAATATAAACCTTGACCAAAGATCACCAAGTTTATCGATTGCTGGCACAACGCCTGCCAGCAAGAGTGTTGCTGTTGCATATAGACCGTTGATAAGTACAATAAAAAATATAAGCTTTGGCCAAGAAACAGCTGTAAGGCTAAATTGATTCCATAACATAATCTTTGCCATGGGTATAAGCATAAAACTCATGAGCGTACCGATAATGGCATAATAACATACATATCCCAGGAGTATCGTACATGCAGAGGCCGGCAATGTCAGATAATAGGTAATAGTACGATCATTTTTAAGGTCTACGACAAAGGCTATGGCATTACCATAGAGCTCAAATAGGCCTACTGCTGCCAGTATGCCGCCAAATTGAAATGCGCCATAATTACCTGCAAGGCCAAATGCTTGTAACAAATAGCCCATAACAAATAATGTGCACCCCACCCAAATCGCGAGATTGATAAACTTGTTGGTCAGAGTAGTCCTGATATTGGCTAATTTTAAACGTAATAATTGCTTAAAAACATGTGGTTGAAATGAAAGCACACTACGTATTGATTGTTGTTTTAACATGGTAAACACCTATTTCCCTCCATAAGGGCCAAAAAGACATCTTCTAAATTTTCTTTTTTGAAATCGCTTAAAAGCTTTTCTGGTGTGTCTATAAGTTTGATAAGACCGTGATCGAGCACGCACACGCGATCAGAAAGCTTTTCTGCTTCATCTAAGTAGTGGGTCGTTAATAGTATTGTGACTCCTGTTTTATTCAATGTTCTCATGATATCCCATAATTGTCGTCGTATATGAGGGTCGAGACCAACGGTTGGCTCGTCTAACAGAAGAATATCTGGATTATGCATAAGACTTCGGGCAATCATAAACCGCTGTTTATAGCCTCCCGACAGTACTGTTGCTTTGCAATCAAGATATTCACCAAGTTCAAGCTGATCAATAAGTACGTGCAAGCGGTCGTCAATGGCAGACTCAACCATACCGTAAAAGCGTCCAGAAAACCGTAGATTTGCTTCAAGTGATATATTCGTATCAAGATTGGGTTTTTGTGGGCAGAAACCCAAGTGCATACGATAGCCAATAATATTGTTATAGATCGATTCCCCCTGAAATATAATATCGCCGGATGTTGGCGGCATGAGCGTAGCAATAATCGAGGAAAGCGTTGATTTGCCAGCGCCATTGACGCCCAAAAGCGAAAGTATTTCTCCGCGCTTGATATCGAGCGTCACCCCCTTAAGGGCATCAATTATTTTTTGTTTTTTCGGTCTATACTGCTTTTTTATGTTTTGTATCTGCAGTAACGTATCTTGCTTAGTTAACATTTTAAATTTCCTCGCGTTTTCGCTTAAAAACCCTGCGTACACTTTGCACCCAGACTCACATAAACCTCAACACCAATATTCTCCAAAAATAGCTTGTCATGAGAGACGATAAGCAAGGCGCCTTGATATTTTCCTAGAGCTGATTCTAGTGCATGGATACTTTCCAAATCCATATTGTTTGTCGGCTCATCGAGAATAACCAACTGTGGTGGATTATCACCCATAAAAATACAAGCCATTGCTGCCCTCATTTTTTCACCGCCACTGAGTGTTGCGAAGTTTCTTGTTATAGTGAGGTACCCAAGATTAACCTGGTCTAGGACCTTCAATGCACGTTCGCGTATATCCCAATCATCGCCAATGATATCAAAATCATGGAAGTCACCATTGCCAGCGGTTATTGCTTCGAGCGCCTGCAGTTTTTGTTCAATACCGAGCACGGCGGCAATCGAGCCATGCCAATATCCAGAAAGATCTTGTGGCAAATAACCAATCGTACCATTAATAAAAATCGATCCTTCATTCGGCTGCAATTGACCCACTAAAAGACGGATCAACGTTGTTTTACCAACGCCATTGCTGCCAATAAGACCAATTTTGCCTTGATTGAGACGTACCGATAGAGAATTTAATATTCTTTTACTGTCAATGGAGTATGACAGATTGTTGCACACTATTTCTTTAATCATAACAAACCCAGTTTATAGATAGGATTATACTGATAAACCCGAAACGACTAAGGGCTTATAATGTACCTACCTGCAAGAACTGTGCTTGCCGGCAAGTAGCCCTACGAAAGATGATTAAAAGAAATTATTATCACGGACGGACTCCTGTGTGCTTTAATGTTTTTTTAAACGATCTAAATACTAAATAAATATTAATTTAGCATGTATTAGGCAACTTGTCAAATTTTTTCGGCATGTTTTTGATATTTTTCTCCTACAAAACGCATATGCTTTACTTGGATAATGATGGATTAGAAGGTTGTTTTGTATTTGACACTGCTCATAACTGCAACTGTTGCTCGGCTATTCCACCTAAAAGCTGGAACCATGAACTCGAGTTCGGCCTAATCTATGCTAATGCATAGTCCAAGATTTTGATTGAGCCTCCAGAACTTGAAAGTGAAATTTCTGCTTCACCCGTACCTATAGTTCCTTCAATATTTTTCTGCAATTGGTTCCATGCTTGACTATTAAGCTTAGTCGTTTGCGATGCGAGCGTGATATAATGATCTGAAAATACTTTACCATTATGTGCATAAGCTTTTAGATGAGCGTTCGTTTCCTGGGGTAAATAGACCTGTAAAGCTCCTGCCGCATCAAGCCGAATAGCGCTGGTTGCAGGAACATGAGATACTTGAAGAGTTATGTCACCATGTGCCGTTGTTGCAACAACAGATTGTTTGGCATCATTAATCACTATGTCGCCATCATTGGTTGCAGCTTGAATTGTTCCATTTGATTGTTCGATGGTTATAGATCCTGTTTCGGTGACTGTTGCAATAACTTTGTTTGTGACATGCGCAATTTCAATGGTGCCGTTATCTGTATTTGCCCAAACTTGTCCATCGAAGCGTTTTACTTTTATGGTTCCCTTGCCTGTTTTTAAGTGTATGGCCATCTGTTTTGGTACCATGAGTGTGTAATCAACAGATCCTTTTACTGTGTCGTCCTGAAAAACCGTTTTTAATTTAATGACATCAGCGTTGCTGGTATCAATATTAATGACTATTTTTGCCAGGTGATCAGAACTGGCTTTTTTGGTTGCTGTGAGTGATATTAAATTTTGGTTCCAATCAGTTTTTATTTTTATTGCCCCTTGGTTGTTTTCGATCACTAAAGTTTTTTGGGTGGTACGTGGGATTTCTTTTTGAATGATTTCTGTTTTGGTATTTGATCCAAAAAGTGATGCAAATTTTTCTTTAGTTTGCTTTAACATAGTGTTAATAGACAAGCATTCAGTGTCAAAATAGATTGCCGTTATACCCAAGAATGTTAGGATAGTCACAGATGAGGTCTTCATGTTACTCCTTATCGCCTTGATAAAATATTTTTAAATGGACCTTAATATGAAGTTTACAAAATTTAACGCTAAGATTCAAAGTTCATTATCTACTATCTTCAATAAATACCCGTTGGTTCGAACTATTATTCATAAGATTCATGAGATCGGGGGTACGCCGTATTTGGTAGGAGGCGCAGTTCGCGATCTCATTTTGGATGTCTACGTAAAAGATCTTGATATTGAGATCCACGGCCTTCCATTAGAAACTGTCGAAAAGGTTTTAAGTGACTTTGGTTCTGTCGATATGGTTGGCAAATCTTTTGGCGTGTTGCGTATTTCAGCACTTGATGTTGATTGGTCGTTACCGCGAGCTGATAGTGTAGGGCGTAAGCCCATTGTTACTATTGATCCAGCAATGGATATAATCAAAGCATTAAGACGTCGTGATCTTACGATGAATGCGATGGCAATAAATTTGATTACTAAGGAGCTCGTAGATCCTTTTGACGGACTCAATGATATGCAGGCAAAGAGACTGCGTACCCCTGATTGTCAATTCTTTATCGAAGATCCTTTACGATTTTATCGCGTCATGCAGTTTATTGCTCGTTTTGAAATGAATCCAGACCTTGAACTTAATGAATTATGTATACATATGAATCTGCGTGGTGTGTCTCAAGAACGTATCAGCGGTGAATTTGAGAAAATGTTTTTAAAATCGGTGCGGCCATCATTGGGTTTTAGGTGGATTGCCTATATAGGCCGTTTACAAGAATTATTGCCCGAGCTTGGCGATTTAGTAGGGGTAGCTCAAGATCCTGGTTGGCATCCAGAAGGGGATGTGTTTGAACATACGATGCAAGTGATCGATGCAGCAGCGCAGCTGACTTATAAAGATTCACGCGAAAAACTGGTTATCATGCTGGCCGCATTATGTCATGATTTAGGCAAAGCAACAAAAACAGAAATGATTAATGGTCATCTGAAAAGTATCGGTCATGCGCATGCTAGTGTAGAAATTGCCAAAAGGCTTCTGTCGCGGATTACCATAAAAAAAGAACTTACGTCTCTAGTTCTGACTTTAGTCGAAAATCATTCACAACCTTTAATTTTTATTAGTGAAAATGCTGGTCCTGCTGCATATAAGAGATTGGCAAAAAAAATTGCACCTGATGTTACTCTTGAAATGCTCGCATTGCTTGCTCGTGCTGATCGTCGCGGTCGCAATCCTCAAAAAGGATTTCCATTAGAAGTACATGATGAAACAGATGTTGATCTATTTTTAGAGCGGGCACGCAAAGCATTTGTGTCCCTACAGGCTGAACTGCCTATTCTGTATGGGCGTGATTTTTTGGCTATAGTTTCTCCAGGCCCTGTGTTAGGAAAGTTGGTTGATCGGGCATATGCCCTACAGATAGATCAATCAATTCATGACAAAGATATGCTCAAAAAACTTGTGCTCGAAGAATATAAAGCTGGAATTATAAAATGATCGTATCGGGTCATAAGGTCTGATCGATTTAATGGATGGCTGAGCTTTAATTTGTTCTATCGCAGATTGCTTTGTTACTTCTTTGAAGATTTTTGATATACTAATAAAAACTTTTCGTGGCTATGGGTATCTATATTTAACCTTAAGGAGTGTATATGACGACTCTCATGATTATTGGTATTGTCTTGCTTGTTCTTGGTGTGCTAGCTGTGCTGTGGGCCGTTGGTGGCTACAATGGTCTAATACGCTTGAAAGCTCTTGTTGATGAAGGGTGGAGTGGTATTGATGTGCAGCTCAAGCGCAGGTACGATTTGATTCCAAATTTGGTAGCAGTGGTCAAGCAATATAGTATCCATGAACAATCAGTTCTTGAAAATGTTACTAAATATCGTTCAGTAGCCATGAATGCAACTACTGTCGAAGGCAAGTCGCAAGCAGAAGCTGGATTGACAGGGGCATTAAAGACATTGTTTGCTGTGTCTGAAAATTATCCAAATTTAAAAGCAAATGAAAATTTCATGTCTTTACAGAAATCATTAGCTGACATTGAAAATGATATACAGCTTGCTCGTCGCTATTATAACGGTACTGTACGTAATTACATGAGTACTAAAATGTCTTTCCCTACTAATATTATTGCTTCATTTGGCGGCTTTGAAAATGTGGCTTATTTCGAACTCAATGCTCCCGAGCAACGTGAAGCACCACAAGTTAAATTTTAATTACTATTCCTATGAATATACATGTGTTGCGCAGGGTTAATGCCTTGCGTCTTCTCTCTTTAGCTATTGTTATCAGTTTTTCTTTCTCTATGTGCGCCGTTGAACGTATTCTTTCTTGGGACTCAGATGTTACTATACGGCACGATAGCAGTATGCGCATCATTGAACAAATAACGGTTAATGCGCAAGGCAAGCAAATCAAACATGGTATAAAAAGAGAATTTCCTACACGATATAAAGACTCTTGGGGTTTCCGTTATAACGTTGGATTCGATCTTGTTGAAGTTCTATTAGATGGCAAGAAGGTTCCTTATCAACGTTCTGATCATATAAATGGTATATGTCTTTATATCGGAGACCAACATCATCAGGTCAATCCCGGTACCCATCATTATACGATTACGTATGATACTAATAGGCAGTTGGGTTTCTTTGAAAACTATGATGAGTTGCATTGGAATGTCACTGGCCTTGGGTGGCCATTTAGTATTGATGCTGTTAAGGTGCATGTCCATATACCAACTACAAAGCTTGATGGTAATAAAGTTTCTTCTGACGCAGTGCACGCTGAAGCATATACAGGAACTTTTGGACAAAAAGGCCAAGATTATCATGTATCGGTAGAACCAGATGGGACAGTTCAGTTTTCGATGACGCGAATTTTGTGGCCCCATGAAGGATTGACAATTGTTGTTAATTGGCCAAAAGGCATAGTCCGGCAGCACTATAATTTTTGGTATTATATGATGGATAACCTGCATCTGTTGATTCTTCTTTTAATTTTGATTTTACTTTGCCTGTGGTATGCATGGGTCTATTTTATAACGCGCAGACGTATCAAATATGGGACGGTGATCCCATTATTTCATCCACCATACGATGCTGATCCGGGTTCATTACGGTATGTGCTTAAAATGGGTTATGACCGCACATGCTTAGCTTCTTCTATAGTTCATATGGCCGTACGTGGGCTGATTATTATAGAGCATGTGCCAGGACGCTTATTTTCCAAGGCACATTATATTCTTAAAAGGCGCACTGATATTTCTGTAAATCCTACTGAATTTGAAAGCAGGTTTATGTCTACTTGCTTCGGTCGATCCGATACATTAGCTTTGACAAAAGAAAATCAAGAATGCTTATCATTGGCTAGCAATCTTTTGGCTAATAATTATGAACGGTCATATGCTATTCCCTATTTTAATACGAATAGTGACTATGTCGGCATAGGGGGTCTTATTACGCTCATCGCGGCTCTTATAGCCGGCTTTAGCGTACCGCAAGCCTATGCTGATGTCTGGTTTTGGCTATTGGTTCTTGCTCAGCTACTGGTGCATGGTAGTATGTACGTTGTTTTGCCGACCTATACTCAAGCCGGGCAAAAGTTCAAAGAGCAGGTGGATGGCTTTAAGATGTTTTTAACTACCACAGAGACCGAGCGTTTAAAAGTTATTGGTACACCTCCTACAAAAACACCGGAACTTTTTGAGAAATATTTGCCCTATGCTATTGCTCTTGATGTAGAAAAACAGTGGTCAGAGCAGTTCGCTTCAGTATTTAAGGAACTTGAATATGCCGGACATCCTTATCAGCCAGTATGGTATTATGCCGGTCATGCTTTTATGTATCATGACCTTATGTTGTTGAGCACGGGGCTGGGAAATTCATTAGAAGGTGCACTATCGTCAGCATTAACACCCATTTCATCGTCTATATCACGGCCGGGATCTTCTTCTGGATCTGGGGGCGGCGGATATTCTGGTGGTGGCGGCGGCGGTGGTGGAGGCGGTGGTTGGTGATCATAATTTTCTCTTTTTCTTTAAATAAAATGTGTATTTCTGGTACACTTTTTACAATTCAGATGTGTCGTAGGCTTGAACAGTGAAAGGGCTATTGCAATGACTGATCATTTTTTTGGCAATTCTTTATGGTACCTGGTAAAGCAATCAGACATAGTTACTAAAATAGTTCTGTTAATCTTATTAGTTATGTCAATTTTTTGTTGGGCCATATTCTTTTATAAACTTATAATGTTTCGTGTAAAACGTAGACAGTTAGAGGATGCGATAGCTGCATTAAAACGGGTAACTACATTAGAAGGGTTGATTACTACAGCTAATAAGTTTACTCATACGTTACCAGGTTATTTGATTTCGAAAAGTCTCGTTGCATTTAAGCATACGATGAATAAATCTGAGGGTGAGTTGACGGCATTGCTGACAGAATCATCGTATGAACGGTTACAGGATTCTATAGATCAGACAGTCATGGAATTGGTGTCTACCGAAGAGGCTTATATCCCTATGCTTTCGGTATCGGCTGGTGCCTCACCCTTGTTAGGTTTATTTGGTACTGTATGGGGGCTCGTTCATGCATTTGTGCGCATAGGTGAATTGCAGACTGCTGATATTGCCACGGTAGCACCTGGTATTGCGGAAGCTCTTATCACAACCCTTGCCGGTCTAATGGTAGCTATTCCTGCATATGTTATGTACCATTATGTTACAAACAAAGTGAGATGGACTGAGCGACAACTTTTTATCTGCGCAGATCAGATAAGTATGATTATGCGAGGTCTATGCACCAAGGAGGTCTAGATGCGTTCTATATATCGTCGCCGTAGGACAGCTATGAGTGCACCCGAAATCACTCTTACACCGCTTATTGATACCGCTCTTACGCTCCTTATTATATTTATGGTAACAACACCCATGATTCATAATGCAATCAAAGTTAATTTACCGCGCGGACGGGTTAAAGAGGATGCTGGTGCCTCTCAAGATCTTTGCGTATACATAGAAAAGGCTGATCTGGCACATAATAAAGGAGAGCAAATCTACATTAATGGAGTATCGGTTACCTATAAAACACTTATACCAGAATTGCGGCGTCTGGTTGGCCGCGAACATGGAAAAATGGTCTATATTAAAGCAGATCGAGATGTTAAGCATGGTACAGTAACCGAAATTGTGGATCAAATGAAATGCATCGAGGGAATAGCACATGTTGCTTTGGCGACCCAACGAGCGTAGCAAGTATTTTTTTTTCTGTGAACTTCTTGTAATTTCGAGCATTGCCCATCTGGTTATTGGCATATTATTATTTGTGGTCTATAGAACTGGCGTTTCAACGTTTCGCATTGAGTTAGGTCATGTTCAAACCCCTACGTTGTTTATGCCTTTAAAGCGGCAATCAACATTTGCTCATCTTTCTCAGGGGTCACATGCAAAGAAGGGTTATCGAGGAACCGGCAAAGAAGGCCATACCATAGAAAATTTAGCATCAACTATGCATCAAGGTGGGTCAGTTTCTCAGCATAAAAGACGATTAGGTAGTAATACTACCATGGGTTTGGATGATCATACTGTGTCGAATCAAAAAAATAATTCCTCAAAAAAGCATGTTCCTGATACCTCCAAACATAGTAAGCTTGCAAAAAAAGAACAAGCTAAAAAAGAAGTACGCAAGAACTTGGTCACTAAACAAGTAACAAATACCAGTAGCTCGGCAGATGAATGCTTAAAAATTACGCCAAAGGATATAATTACTCCGAAAGTTCAACCTGTTGCAACAGAAGCAAAAAAAACTGACCATGTTTTGCCCAAGACATTGCCTGCACAGCAGGAAGCTCCTATACATAAGATTGCTGCTGAACCTGTTGCCCAGAATCAAGAGATGGTCGAACCTGATGTGCGCGAGCCTGTATTTGGGCAAGAGATTCCTGATGACCAGATCATAGTAGGTGCCGGAGAGACTGCTGATGAATCTATGAGCGCAGAACAGGCTCGTATCTATCAATGTATAGAGCAAGAAATAGTTTCTCGATGGAAACCTCCTCGAGGGCTTTCAAAAGATTTAGTCTGTCACATCAAATGTTGTGTTGGGGGTAACGGTACGGTAATTTCATGTCATGCTGCAAAATCTTCTGGGGTGCTTGTGTATGATATGGCTGCACGATCGGCAGCAAGGGGTATGAATTTGCCGCGATGGGCTTGGGGAAAAGAGTTTACGATCGTCTTTAAACAATAATTAGGGACATTATGGATAATCAGTTTTTCTCTATTAATAGGTTCCTTTTTGCTGCCTTAATCTGTTGGTTGCCAGTTTATGTAGAGGCTAATCAAGATAAAAAAAATGATGATATGACCCTTTCGATCTCGGCAACTCATTACGGGAAAATGCCATTGCTTATCACTATTTTAGATTCTAAAACTGCTGATACTCAGATGTTGGTAGAAATGGTCAGACACGATTTGACGTGGAGTGGACAATTTGAAGTGACTATCGAGTATAGTGAAGTAATACCCTCTAAACAACAGCTTCTAGGTACCGCAGACCGAGGATTTCCGTTAATGTTGTTTGTTCAACGTGAATCTGACGGAAAAAGTTTTGTCTGGAGATTGTATGATACTACACAGCCTGCAATGGTGCAAGGAAAGAGGCTCAATAAAAAGGGCGCAGACGTTCGAGTTTGGGCACATGAATTAGCTGATATGCTGTGGCCGGTGCTTACAGGGCAAGAAGGTTTTTTTTCAACAAAGGTTGCCTATTGCAAGGAGGTCAAACGGAATAAAAAAAGACCACTCAAATATCTTTGTGTAGCAGATTATGATGGAAGTAATGAGCAAGTAAAGGTCCCCACGCTCGTTGTAGCGCCTCGCTGGGGCAAACGTGGGCTTCTTTTTTATTCTGAATGTACCAATCACAACGTTCGGCTTATGTATATGGATCTTCAAGGTTCTACCCATGTCGTGTCAAATTTCGATGGTCTTAATATGTTGCCCTCTTTTTCTTATGACGGTACTATTTCTGTTTATTGTGCATCGCGAGGACGCGGTAGTTGTCAGATTTATTACTGTGCCCAAGGTGTTTTAAAACAATTGACCCATAATGATGGTAATAATGTCTCGCCAACGATAACTGCCGATGGCAAGACGGTCTATTTTTGTTCAGACTACAAGACAGGAAAACCTGCGATTTATTCTATGGATATTCAATCTGGATCATGTGAAGAAGTAATTCATTCTGGACTTTGTCCAAGTTATTCCGAGCGAGCCCAAAAGCTCGTATTTATTAAAAATATTAAAGGGACTATGCAACTATGTGTTTACGACCTGGCTGCACGTGCCACAGAGCAATTAACATACGATGCGGGTGATAAGGACGAATGTTCCTGGTCGACCTGTGGAAATTATATATTCTATTCGGTTGCTCGAGGTGCTGGATCTCGTATAGGGACTCTTAATATCATTAGTCGCGAAATTCATTGGATTACTCAGACAAGCGAGGTGTGCACCTACCCAGCTCCTTCTCCTTTTGATTGCCAATCTAAGGCTGTGTCTATAACGCTATCTGTATAAGAATTGAGCATAATAAAGATAAGATTTAAATATCTTTTGACTTTTTATTGTATTTCCATATAGTAATATATAAGGAATTTTTATTTTCTATAATAAGCGATTAATAATTAGAGATGAGAATGTTTTGAGAGCAGTATTAATCTTGGATGCAAATTCATTACCCGGATACCGGGGAAATGGGGGAAAGGACGGTCTTGCTAAACGAGACCGTTCGTTTTTTAGGAGTATGATTATATTTTGCAATTGTTTTAGGCAAAAATTGGTTGCCAAAATCAAAAAATGGTGCTATTCTATTAGAAATAATGACTGCCATGATTAGCAATGAATGGAGAGTCTTCATGATGAATAATACGTATGCAATTAAAAAGGATTAAAAAAATGAAATCTAAGAAATCATCTAATAAATTGTTTCAGGGTGGACCCAAAAATTTTATTAATTTTTTAATTATAGGGTTCTTATTATTTATAGCCCTGGGCGTCCTCAATCGTTTAACCCAAAATTCCAAGCAATATTACAATTTCAGCTATTCTCAATTTTTGAAAAAAGTAGAAGAGAATGCGATCAAAACAATCTATGTCTCTGGGCAAGAGGCTGAAGGGGATATGAAAGATGGTTCCAAGTATGAAACTATCTTGCCTATAACGCATAATCAATGGGACTTATTAAAAGATCATAATGTGGAAATAACCCTGGCAAGTAATTCGGGTAGTTATTTCTTCTGGTTTTTGCTGATCTTAGGAGGGTTTGGCCTCATTATTGGGTTGTTCTGGTATTTGTTGCGGCAAATTCGTAATGGCTCTAATAGTGCAGGTAATATGTTCCCATTAAGCAAGAGCCGTGCAAAAATGTTTATGCCATCATCTATCAAAGAAAATTTTGAATCAGTGCAGGGTGCTGCTGAAGCCAAGGAAGAACTAAAAGATGTAGTAGATTTTTTGAAAAATCCTGCAAAATTCCGTCGTCTTGGGGCCAAGATCACTCGTGGGGTGCTTTTGGTTGGTGAACCCGGAAATGGTAAAACACTACTCGCAAAGGCAGTGGCCGGCGAGGCGAACTGTCCGTTTTTTAGTATTAGTGGGTCAGATTTTATCGAAATTTTTGTAGGCGTTGGTGCAGGCCGAGTTCGCGATCTTTTTGCCCAAGCCCGAAAGTATGCCCCGAGCATTATCTTTATAGATGAGCTTGACGCCGTAGGCAGGCATCGTGGAAATGGTATAGGTGGCGGGCATGATGAACGAGAACAGACATTGAATCAACTGCTCACTGAGATGGATGGTTTTCAAACTAAAGAGGGTGCGGTTATTGTATTAGCTGCTACCAATAGACCAGACGTTCTTGATAAAGCATTGTTGCGTCCTGGTCGATTTGATAGACGTGTTGTAGTGCCTTATCCAGACTTGGCTAGTCGTGAGCAAATATTAAAGGTCCACGCTAAGGGTGTTCCGATCGATCCATCGGTCGATTTAGGGGTTATTGCTCGTGGTACGCCAGGCTTTTCTGGAGCTGACCTTGCAAGCCTTGTAAATGAGGCAGCAATTTCTGCATCGAAAAACAACCAAGATCTCGTGACTATTCATGATTTTGAAATGGCGCGTGACAAAATTGTTCTTGGTAAAGAAGTAAAAAGCATGGTCCGTTCAAAAGAAGAGCTGCGCATTACTGCGTTTCATGAAGCGGGACATGCCATGTTGACCTTATTGCAGCCAGAACATAGCGATCCATTGCATAAAGTAACTATTGTACCTAGAGGCAGGTCGCTCGGGGTTACCTATTCTTTTCCTGAAAAAGATAAATATATGGTTTCCAAGGAAGAAATGGATGCCAATATGCTAACACTCATGGGTGGTCGTGCAGCAGAAGAAATTACTTTTGGTTCGATAACAACTGGTGCCGCGCATGATTTTGAGGTGGCGACCAATATTGCTCGTGATATGGTATGCCACTACGGTATGTCTGATATTGGTAAAGTGATTTATGCACAGCATGAAGGTTCTTTTGCTTATTCACAAAAAACGGCCGAACAGATTGACCATGAAGTTAAACGGATGATAGATGACAGCTACTCAAAGGCAGTTCAGTTACTTAAGACTAATAATGACAAGCTTAACCTGCTTGCCAATATGCTTTTAGAAAAAGAAACTATGCATGCCGGTGAAATTTATTCGCTCTTGGGTATTGAGTCTCGACAAGAGCATAGATTTGTGTAGGATGACAAATTACGAACTAATTTGAAAAAAAGGTTTATTTTAGTACACTTAATTGCATAGGTATTAAAAACTACGTATAAATATTGTTTTGACTGAAAGGATTTGGTTTCATGGCTCGTATATGTGATATTTGTGGCAAAGGTCCACGTGTTGCCAACTTGGTAAGCCACGCCAATAATCGTGTTAAGCGATGGGTTTATCCAAATACCCACCGCATGCGTTATCTCATTGTTGCAAGCGCATGCAATGAAGTTCATGCTGGCAATGTGTGTACCAAGTGCGTAAAAGCTGGTAAAGTAAAAAAAGTTGTCTAATTATTTAGTGTCTATCATAAAGGTTTACGATGGCGAACATCAAATCAGCAAAAAAGCGTGCAAAACAGAGCGAAAAAAGAAGACTTGTTAATGCTTCTCGCAAGACAGCAATCAAGACATCAACAAAAACACTTATTGATGCAATAGCACAAGGTAAAGATCTCAATACCGTTAAAGTAATGCTTAAAGATGTTGAGGCTAAGCTTGCTCGTGCAAAAAACAAACATGTAGTGCATAAAAATGCAGCTGCACGTAAAGTCGGCAGATTAACAAAACGTGTTGTTGCCTATGAAAAAACTGGCACTAAAGTCCAGTAAAAATTTTTTATATTCATTCTCTATCTGATATGAACCAGTTCAGTGAGCCAGGAATACATTCTGGCTTTTTGAACGGTTTTTTGTATTCTGATGACTTAATAATACCATTCTTGAAAAATGAAGTTCCAATTTGCTAAAAAGAACATTCTCTGGTAAAAAGAAAGAAGGAAAGTTTGAAGCAGTTATCGGGAGAATAACAAATGAATATCACGGTAGTGTTTGAAGCAG
>JAKASV010000060.1 GCA_021818945.1 bacterium
GTTAGAATTGCACTCCCGAACAAATTCTTCGATTCAATTGGATTGCCTAGGTTATGGTCAGAGTGAGCAGTAATCTATGCCGAACCGCTGGTTACGGTTCCGTATGACCAGTGGTGTGGGAGGGGGGAGCCGCAAGGCTTCTCTCTATCCCGAGTACTCACCTCAATTAATAGTAACGTGTATTCTATTTATGGTAACCTCATAGCAGGTTGAGAAGTAATTCATGATAAAAAGGGGTGTAATGTGAAAAATAAAAAAGGCATAAGTTCTATTGCAGTGGCCTTTAAGGCTCGTAACTAAATAACTCCCTCTTTTTCTGCCATGTGTTATGCTTGTGAAAAATAGCATGAAATTGTTTGAAGGGAGAGAAGTCAATGAAGGGTTTAGTAGAACGTATTAGAACATTGCTGCCACTGCTGAATGAGAAACAAAAACGTCTGATGCTGGCGGTTGAAGCAAAAGCCCTGGGGCATGGAGGCATAAAAATTGTTTCTGAAATGTTAACCAGTACCTGATTAGTTTATCAGGCTGCTGGCAGATACTCTGTCTAAAAGCAGTACAACTGCTTTCCAGTAAGAAATCAAATCTGCTCAGCAGATAAGCTGCGCACTTTCTTACCACATCAAACACGTTAAGTTTTTTATCACACTGATAATAATCAGGCTCGTACTGTGCGTGCAGTACTGGTATTCTGCGAGAGATTTTATGACTTTTAAAAAAGCTCCTCCAAATATGAATTTTGCTTTAAATGCCGGCAATCACAAAAGATTAGCTGATGTTCTTTTCCTGCTGATCACCGTCGAGAGACGAGCAAAAGAGAAAAAGAGCAACAAACAAAAAACAAAATATGCAAAAAAAGAAAAACGGGTTCGCATAAACAGCGAGCCTTGTTTTTATGAGCAGTTGATTTATCATTAAACAATCGGTTTAGGCTTATAACCATGATTGAAATGATAGACACAATAGTTTTGGTTCTCAGTAGCGACATGTACACGATCGTTGATCCAGACAAATTTAAATCATCTGCTCGGTGGCTTGATAATTCTTCTCATGCTACGCTTGCAATGCAATCCAAACAAAATCCTACAAAAACAGAACTAAAGTGCGGTATCTATAAGCCGCGGTTATTATTAGCCCAACGTTATGATTCAAAGGGCAATCCTGATATTACGCTTAAGATTGAACTGTCGTTACCGAAGCTATTATTTGGTAATAATTTTGATGAACTAACAAACGAAGACTTTCTGCCTGTTGCTCACAAATTAGTGGCGCAGTTAGAGCAAATGGGTGTTGAGACTTTAGCTGCTACACTTGCAAAAGCGACTGTGCTTGCTATTCACTATGCCAAGAATATTCCACTAACTGATGGATCATGTCCACATCACTTTATACATTTGATTAGACAAGCAAATATACGCCTTTCCCTTGACGTAAATCAAACCGACTACCGTAATGATGGCCACAGCTACAAATGGCATTGTAATGCATATGAAGTTGTTTTTTATGACAAACTAAAAGAGCTTGAGCATGCGCATCAAGGAACAAGACGGACGATGGAAAAAGATGGCGAGCTGCAACTTGCTTTGTTGAAGCTTTTTCAATACAGAAAAAAATTTGAGCTGTTGCGCATAGAAGTTCGTTTGAACAAGCGCCAAAAAATAAAACAACTGTTGTCAAAGCAAAAAATTAAAACAGATCTTACTTTTGCAGGGCTGTTTAAAGAAGCGATCGTGAAAAAAATTCTTTTGCATTATCTTGATGAGCTTGAAAGTAAACGGCCAGCAATACTCGATTACGAAGCGCCAGACGACAATGCTTTACTTGCAGCACTCATTGTCAATAACCCGAAAATGGGTGCAAAGCAAATATTGCAAATGTTTGGTTTTAAAAAGGCGCTTGAAACGGGGACCTGTCGCGAATTGCGAACGATGTTTGCCAGGTACAACTCACGCAGTTGGTATCGATTGATTGCAGATGCTAAAAAGATCAAGCTGCCTGATACACCAAGCCCTTTTGTAGATATACGTAAAGCTGTAAGTAAATTTAAGCCTTTAAAATTGGGCCAGATGCAACAAGATTTTCGTAAGTGAACAACTTTGCCAGATGCCACAGGTAAAGCATGGTTGTGAGCTAGAGCCCTCCTATTATTATGTTTTTTGTTTTATTAAGACAAGGGATCAAGTATTATGCGTGCAAATCAAAGGGATAAAAGATAAAGTATCTACTTGTTAATGTTTAATGCTTTATCTTTTATGGAGAGTAGGGTGAAGTTCGCCTGGCCGGCGATGGAGGCCATTATAAAATATGTTCCTTGTTTTAAATAAGTTATATTTTGTAGGCTCGTGTATAATTATATTTAAGGGTTACATGATTAACCCCATTAAGTTTGTTGGTATAAGCACATGTTTATAAGGATGTATAAACGATGAAAGCAATAGAATTTATCGCAGATGCTCAAGATGGTACTATCAAGATACCAAAGAAATATTGGAAAGATCTTGAGCAGAAATTACGGGTTATTATATTGGTTGAGGAACAGGTGTCTGAACCAAAACAAAAAAAGATTGGCAAGAGACAGCTCAAGGCGATGAGCGTTAAAACCAAAGGTCTTGTGTTTGATCGAGATGAAGCAAATGAACGATGAGAAAATGATTTTTATTGATACCAATGTTTTAATTTATGCATATTCGAATGACGAAGTTGAAAAAAATGAGATTGTTGCCAATCTCATAGTGCAAGAGCAGAAAATAGTAATAAGTACTCAAGTTATCAATGAATTTATAAATGTTATGCGCAAAAAGAGAGCTGTGCCTATTGAAGATCTGCAAAGGGTCGTGCGAGAGCTTACTTCTATTTTTACCGTATCATTAGTCACCGTTGAGACGATTGATCAAGCTTTAACGATCAGTAAAAATTTAAAATACTCCTATTTTGATAGTTTGATTATCGCCTCTGCAATCGAGAATTCATGTTCTGTGCTCTATTCTGAAGATATGCATCATAAACATATGGTAAGCAAAGAATTGATCATTCTTAACCCCTTTGCCTAACTAACGTGTGTCGTTAAACACAAAATATTATTTTACGTCAATTTTAAATGATGAAAACAGCGTCTGGATATTGCTTAAGCTAAAGCCAAACTCAATTTCGTGGTTACTGAAAGCATCCCCTTAGGGACGCCATAGTAGACCTTTCGAATAGTTTACTATCATATCAAATGGCTTTTGTACGTCGTAGACGACGTTTCCATCTTCTACTTTCAGGCTTGATAGAATCAGCTTGATTAATTGGCGTTTTTCTTCAACCTCAGAACTCAAAAATAAGTCATATGCCATATTTGTTACGTCTAGTACGTATTTTGTGGTAATAAAATAATTTTTATCGAATCTCTATT
>JAKASV010000023.1 GCA_021818945.1 bacterium
AATGAGTTCATGCTTCGAGTCGGCATGATGCATGCCTGCCTCAGCACGAACGGATCTAATTAATCATTATAAATTGCTTATTCAAGACCTAGCGTAGTCAGGTCCCCTACACTTTTTGAGTAGTTACCGCAAAAACAATATCTTGGTTTAACTGAGTGCCAAATGTGTAGCACAGGCAAACAGACTTTTAACATATTCAATGTCTTTCTTGCCTACTCTCTGGCGACTCTTGAGAAAATTGCCAATGAGACAAATTAAGTCGAAAACATTTTAAACGCCTGGAAATTTTCAAAAAAAATCCACAATTTTGACGATAATAACGATTTGGCCAATACTTAGACTCCTATGTCAGAGTCCTATATAGACTGAGCCCATGCCGAGCGCACCACAAAAAAGGGCCTGAAACAATCAAGTATTTCAGGCCCTTACAATGTTATTAGCAAAGATTATTCATTGCAGTGGCAATTATCTTTCCAGCTTAATAAACCTATCAAAGTAATAATACCAGCGATGCCTACAAGATAATGAATAGGCATAAACAACCCACCTATCCCAATTTTTTCAAATATCATTTGCAAAGGATTGTAATGAAGCAGAGGAACGAGACCAAGATTCAAGGCAGCTATAGTTACTATCCAATAGGATAGCATGAAAACGAGTCTCATCAATGGTGACTTCATCATAGGATTGTCTCCTTTAAAAAAAGAAAAACTTTACTACCTATTTGAATGTATACCATGAATAATTTTATGATGCAAGTTCTTAAGGCAAGAATTTTCAACATAGATACATTACTATGAATGCGGCTGCCGTGAATAAGAAGCTTGCTTTTCTATCCGATCGAGGCTACCTCATTTTTTGTAAAATAATTTAATTAGATAAAGTCCTGGAGAATTAGTAAAAAGAAAATTTTATGAATTATTTGACGCCTTACCCTACGCCATTTTCCTTGGTATAAAAAATCCCCTCACAAACCATGTGAGCTTTGGCATGTTTAATCATACTGGTCTTTCTGATATTTTTAGCACGTAAAAAGGGTTTTTGAAGGGTTTTTGAAAAGAAGACCAAACAGAGAACAGCTAGGACTTTAGCATTGTTCAAAATAACGTATAATGCCTTCACATATTCCTGCTGCAAGTAACATCTTATAATGCTTGTCTTTAATAAGGGCTGCTTCTTGTTTATTAGTCAAAAATCCAAGTTCTACCAACGTCGAAGGAACTGCAGATCCAACAAGAACCTGCAAAAATGATTGTTTGACTTTACGATCAATAACCTCAGGTTGCTTATGCCGTGCATATGCAAGCACAGATTGATGGATATTCTGCGCCAACAGTTGACTTTTTGAACACCTATCATAGAGTACCGCCTTTAGCAAACGCGATTGCTTGTCGGCTCCTGAACAGTGGTGGGATATATCAAAAAAAAAGGTTTCGATACCAGAAGCATATATGTTAGGCGCCGCATTAGAATGAATCGATATGAGAATCGCAGCAGCTTTATTATGATCTGTCATGACAGTACGCTCATCAAGTGCAATAGCCACATCAGCACTTCGTGTCAAAAAAACATCAAACCCTTTTTTGCGCAAAAGATTGGCAACATACATGCCAACCTCTAAATTAACCTCTTTTTCAGATAGATTATAATAGCCGCTTGCACCACAATCGGAACCTCCGTGCCCACAATCAACAATGATTCCTGGCTTGCGTACCTGATAGGCGGTACGCAAGACAGATTCTTGTGCATTTTTTATCTTTTTTATCTGGTCTTTATCATAGAAAGTAATTATTAATCTTTTATGCTCACCAGCAGATTCCATAACCGCATACGTCATTCCTACTTTTTCGTGATCATAGGTTACCGTAAAACGCAATCCCTGTACGGGTTTATTAATAATATCGAAGCTAATTTTGTATGGTGAAATAGTAGTGCGAGCAATCGAGTACAACATCTCTTTACATTCAGAGTTTGCTACTTCCATCATAGGAAAAAAGAATGTCCGTTGACATTGATTACCTGAGCGAGCAGCAGAATTAAGCAAATCAATTTTTGGTTCTGATGCAAAACTAAAAATGAGTTTGCCCAGTTCCAAAAAAGGCACCGATCCAGGTCTTGCTTCAACTCTATGATGAAATACTTTAAATAATTGATTGCAACGAGGCGGTGCACCGATACTTTCAACCGCTCCTAGTCCATATAAGATAAAGCCACCTACTACTAAAATACGAGTCCTCTTCATCCCTTCCCCCTTCTTTTTTGGTATAATGAGCACTCTATTAATTCTAGTAACAGCTTAACAAATACATATATCTATTTGTCAATAATAATTAGACAAGAACAAATTTTTTATTTTAGATAGGATAAAATTTAGGAATTTTTGGCCAAACATGAATTTCTTATTCACGTTCGATTCATAAAGAACTAGCTCTCTTTAGGATGCCTAAAATGATATATTAACGCACTTAGCACATATGCAACGATTACAGAAAGCGCGACTGGATTATGGACCCACAATGCAATACTGCCTGCAATTATCATGGCTAATCCAGTATAAAAGGTCAGACCATTACTACGCAACTGAGATTTAAAGGTTGGAAATGGGATTCGAGAGACCATAAAATAGGCAAAAAGAAGAACGAGAACTAAAAAAACATAGGGCCTATAAATAACATTCAACCAAGAGTTTGAAATCCAAGATTCATGTGTAATAAGCAAAGCAAAAAAAATTGCAGATACTGGCGTCGACATGCCAATAAAACAGTATTTTTGTTGGCAACAGGTATTATTGAATTTTGCGAGCCTAAAAAGTCCAGCGCATAAATAAATTCCAGCTACTATTATACCCAAAATTCCGCTTTGGTATAAATACATGCCATATAATACAATCGCAGGAGCAAAACAAAATGAAATAGCATCACACAGAGAATCGAGCTCCATACCCAAAGAACTGCAAGAGCCCAATGCACGTGCCAATCGTCCATCAAAAGCATCTGCAACCGCTGCAAGCATAATACAATAGGATGCACTTATGTAATAATCATCCCATGCATAAAGAACCGCAAGCAATCCTAGACATGCATTTGCAAAGGTAAAAAGATAGGGAATTACAAACAACCTTTTTTTACCGGAATCTCTCAGCTTACGCAAGCGGTAGGGCAATCTTATTTGCATAACCACCTCCCGATTAATGTATGTCCACCATATACTCGCTGTCCATTAGCAATATAAAGTTCAACCGAGTCTGGAAGCAAGAGATCTACACGCGACCCGAACATTATCATGCCATAACGCGATCCTACGGGCATCAAACTTCCTTCATACACCCAACATCTAATACGCCGCGCAGCAATACCGGCTATCTGACGCACAACAAAAGTATGTCCATCATCACGCATAACAACAAGATCATTCCGTTCATTCAGCAAAGAACTTTTTGGCACATAAGCTGGAACAAATTTTCCCGGCTTATGAAATATTTTTTGGATAACACCTGCGGAGGGCATACGATTCACATGAACATCAAATACTGATAAGAAAATAGATACTTTATATGCATATCCCTCAAAACCATGCTGAGGGTCGTACTTAATATCAACCACTTTTCCATCAGATGGCGCCACAATACAGGACGGATCATTCAATGCCTCCAGGCAGACTCTGTCGGGATTTCGGAAAAAGTAAAGACAAAAAACAAATAGTACTAACACGATATACAAAAGCGGTTTAAAGAATAAAAAACCAAGAAACCCTCCAACAAGTAGGGCAACCAATATCAACCTTCCTTCAGTAAAAAGAAGATTTTGTCTAATCAAAGATATCATACTGTGCAAATTCCTTGTTTGAATCTATTTATCATGTTCCCCTAACAGAATAACCCGTTGTCACTCAATACACAAATGGGTTCATAATTTTTATGACATATAACATTAATGCAATGCTACATGCCAGCTTACTGGTGTAGCTGCAATAGCCTCTTTAATCGCTTGCAATCTGCCTAGCCTCTGATCAAGTTCCCAGAAAATGCGATGAGCTTTATCATAGTTAGGATTGGCCATTAATAAGGCAATCGCTTTTTCACCTACTCCTCTATCTTCAGTCATCATAGATGCTATCTGTTCTTCTTGGTTGACAGTCAATCCATGCCGCAGCTGATCAAAACCACCAATATCAAGATTATCACAAGCATGAACAAAATTTCTTCGAACACCAAACAGATGAATCCCTCCAAAACTAAGACCTACCAGCGGCTCTAAACTCCGCATGAGCCCACGAATATAAGCTATTTCAGCATCTATTGAACTCATGACATCTGCCCAATACATGGGATCACTTGCAGTCAATCGATTGCCGGTTCTATTCTGGAAAATATCGATCTCACCTGACAAGCAAGCAGTTATGAGAGCAGATTTAACAGACTTTAGATTTGCACGAATTTGCGCAGGCGTCGACAATCCGGGAGCGCCCATCATCCAGTTATAGATGGGGTGTCGGGTTTGATCGACATATAAGGCAACATCAGGATTAATTTTTTTATCAATTTTTCCGAGCGTAACATGTCTTGTCCATAAGGCTTTGGCTGCAATACCACCAGCAAGACATACTGCTGCAACAGTGACCGGTTTTGAAGGTATAACTTTTTTCAGCTTATCCCATGCACTCGAAGCTAGGTTCACGGCTACACGCCCCAAGGTACCAGTATCAGCATCTAATTGTGACACGGAAAGTCCAGCCACTAGAATAATATTGAGAAAAGCACTTATACGCGCATAATTACGATTCATAATTCACCTCTATTAATTTCTAGCTGCAAAACTTGGATAAATAACTCCTCAAATCACACTATTGCAACTTCCACAATGGTACACTTAAAAGAAATATGTGTCAAAAGCCAAAGACATGTAATCTTAAAGATTTTGTACACTATAAGGGGATAAAAGAAATCTGGTTGTGAATTCAACCTCCAAAAGAGCTACTATGGTGCGCCCGACAGGACTTGAACCTGTGGCCTACAGATTAGGAATCTGTCGCTCTATCCAACTGAGCTACGGGCGCAAACCAATCAGTTAAGATACTATCATATATAACAAAAAAGAGGTTAAAAAGCGAGATAAAATTACTTAGCTAGATACTGCAGCCTGTAGTTCACGCATATAAACACTAAGCTGACTTTTGTCACGTAATGTATCAAGCAAGAGCGGATAGATTTTGATAAATTACGATAAAGAATGGCGCGCCTGGCAGGAATCGAACCTGCAACCTACGGATTCGAAGTCCGGCGCTCTATCCGATTGAGCTACAGGCGCATAATAAAGTAGATAAGAAAGATATATCAGAAAAGTTTAATAAAAGCGAGTAAATTCAATCAGCTTGTGTAACTTATTGATGTAACAAACGAGCAGCTTTTGACAAATTAACCTAGTTGTGGAAAAATTTTTAAGCCTAATTATTTCAATATTTATGGAGGATAATTTATGGAGGATAATGTCTGTGAAAGTAAAACTTTTAATACTTTGTTCTTTCATGTGGGGAACAGTCACTCACTCTGTGAGTCCTTCAAGTATTGCGACATAACAAAAAGTTCTCGCGCCTGAAAGCATATTTTACCAAACTCAAACAGATTATTCGCCAACGACTAGACAAACTTTCATCTGCACTATCTGAAGATGAGACACAAAAACTTGAGTCTTTAAAGGCCGAAGAGCCCACCCGCGCGACTGACAAAAAATTGGCAATTGCAGTAATACCTCTAAAAAGCGTGCCTAAAAACATAATAGAACAAATTGTAGCCATAAAAGCTCAAGCTGAGAAGCGTTCGGTGCAAGCAATTGAAGAAAAAATTCAACAGTACAAAACAGAAACAGCACGCACACATGACCAATCTGAACTACGCTTTACGACTCTCAAAAAACAAATAGAAAATGGGATACAGCTACGATCTAGCCGAGCTTTATTAGAAAAGAGGCTGGAACAATCCGAACGAGCTCACCTAAAGGGCATCATGTCTGATCATACGTGGGCAAAAGATCCATTTGAACGTGCACACAAAGAACTCGATCTTCTGACTGAACAACAGAGAAAAATACTCTTTGCAAGCTATGCCCTCCATTAAACACAACCAAGAAACCTTCCAAATCTGAATGTACACGATAAAACTGTTATCTATTGACAGCGCAATAACACAATGGTGTACGATTATCGAGAGCAGATACTTTATTAAGGAGCAGATTAATGTATAAGAAAAATCTGTCGATACTGTACCCTCTATTATCGACCGCTATAGTCTGGTGTCAAGAACCGACTATGGAACCTAAGAGTCCTATCGTACACCAACTATGTAAGATCACATTGCCCACTGCTCGCATCACCGGCTATGATTGGTATTTTAAAGATATAACCAAACAATTATCACCTTCAGGTGCGATAATACCCAAGGACCCTAAATTGGTCAAAATGTTCGGCGACCCGACCTATGCAGTTACGGCGAATGGAACATTATTAAAAAATGAGACAAAAACGTTTACTTTCCGTGCACTCATGCCCGGCACTGCTTTCCTTCTTTTTGAAAAAAAACATAGGTACAAAACGGGCAAAAAGGTACGTGAATCAAAAGAAATCAAAGTAACCATAAAAGAAAAATAAGTTAATTTTTACAAAAAACCTCGTCTAATGTTTTTTTAAATTGCCAACTCTTCTGTTATGATACATATAAGATATATAAGAGCATAATTAAGAGGTTTTATGATTCAGCTTGATGACATTTGTCTTTCATTTGGTAACCAGGTCATCTTTGACCATGTTTCCTATTCGTTCGAAGAATCGCAAAAAATTGGTCTTGTTGGGCGCAACGGATCAGGTAAATCTACCCTACTGAATGTCATCGGCGGTACTCAGCCTCTTGATAGCGGGCAGGTTCGTATGCCCAAGTCATGTAAAATCGCATTCATGCCCCAAGATGTGGTACTCATTTCAGACAAAAGCATCCTTCATGAAGCTATGAATGCTTTCTCTGAACTAGAGCACATTATTAACCGATTTATAGATATAGAAAAACATGTGCACCGCAACATGGCTGATCCCAACGTTCTTGAACAGTATGCGCACGTGCATCATGAGCTTTATGAACTTGGCTATGAAAGCAAACAGGCAGAAGCCAAACAATTACTTGCCGGTCTTGGATTTACACAGGAATCTTTCGACCAACCAGTTTCATCGTTGAGCGTTGGCTGGAAAATGCGTCTCGTTCTTGCAAAACTATTATTGCAAAAAGCAGATTTTTATCTCTTTGATGAACCTACAAACCATTTAGACTTAGTTGCCAAAGATTGGTTTGTAGAATTTTTATGCGATGCATCATTTGGCTTTATTCTCGTTTCACACGATAAATATTTTTTAGACACTGTGGTCACCCAAATTTGTGAAATTTCACGTGGCACATTAACATCATTTACAGGCAACTATGATGCCTACCTCATTCAAAAACAGGCCTACACAGACCTGCTTAAAAAAAAACATGCTGAACAACAAAAATATATAAAAAAGCAAACAGCAACTATTGAACGCTTCAAGGCCAAAGCATCCAAGGCAAGCATGGCACAAAGCATGATCAAAGCACTGGAAAAGATAGATATTATAGAACTTGAAAGCGATCAAAAAGCCGTTCGTGTTAATCTGGCACATACACAACCCACAGGCAAAATTGTTCTTGATGTACACAATCTCAGCTTTGCCTTCGACTCAAAAAAAATTTTTGAACAGGCTACCTTTGAAATTCCCAAGGGCCATAAGGTTGCTCTTGTTGCTACCAATGGTATGGGAAAAACAACATTGCTTAATGTCATTATGGGCAAATATAGACCAAATTCAGGCACCATCTCGTTTGGCTATCATGTCACCTCAGCATTTTTTGAACAGGATCAAAACAAATCACTCAATCATAACAACACCATTATTGATGAAGCAGAATCGATCTGTAAAACAGCAGAAGATCGCGCACGCGTCAGAGGTCTTTTGGGAGCATTTTTGTTTTCAGGCGAAGATGTATACAAAAAGATATCGGTTTTAAGCGGCGGTGAAAAAAATCGTGTAGCAATGGTTAAAATTCTTCTGCAAAATGCGAATTTTCTTATATTGGACGAACCTACTAACCATTTGGATATCATATCAAAAGATATTTTACTCGATGCACTGACGCAATTTGATGGAACCATCCTGTTTGTTTCTCACGACAGAACGTTTTTAAACAGTCTTGCTACAGATATTCTTGAATTAACACCCTCTCACATGTATCACTATTCTGGTAACTATGATGCCTATTTGTACCACAAAAAACATCTTGATATTCAACAGCTAGCTGAAAAAAAGCAACAAAAAATTGATCAACAACAAATAAGCACAACTCAGGCAAAGCAGACACATAAAGAACTGTATGCACAGCGCAAACAAATGCAACAACTAGAATCATCGATCAGCAAACTGGAAAAAGATCTTGCTTGCCTAACAGAACGATTTGCAAACTTGACCTACGGGACACCAAGTTACAACGACGCCATGAAAAAGTTGAATGAACTGGAAGCTAAGCTCAAAGAACAGTATGCTACATGGGAGGAGCTTTTGAATATTATCAAGCCTTCATAGCTGATGCAAAAAAGTTCAGGATCCCTTCACAAGTAATAAGCCTCAACAGACTATTACAGAGAATCAAATCTCTTGTAATTAAGAATGGGTACAATAGACAAGAAACTCTTTATTGCCCATACTCCCTTCTATGGGTGATTCAATAACACCATGAACAGTAAATCCGTAGGACGCCAATCCCTCAGTGACATGCTTGATAACCGATTCATGGACCTCTGGATCTTTAATAATCCCACCACGCCCAACTTCATGACGTTGTGCCTCAAACTGGGGTTTTATAAGGGCGACAAGGGCACCGTCATCTTTAAGAACTGAATTTACAGCATCAAGAACTTTAAGCAAAGAAATAAAAGAAAGATCAAGAGTCACCAGATCTACTTTTTGCCCTACATCACGCACATCACGCAGATTAGTACGCTCCATGACAACAACGCGGATATCATTCCTTATTTTTTCATGTACTTGACCATAGCCCACATCAATGCCATAGACACGCGATGCCCCCCGCAAAAGCAAACAATCGGTAAAGCCCCCCGTCGACAATCCCGCATCTAAAATAACTAACCCTTTAACATCGATACCAAAATAATCGAGAGCCTTTTCTAATTTAAATCCTGCACGGCTGACAAATTTTGGTTCCTCACTATCAACAATGATCTCTGCCTGTTCGTTTACTTGAGCCCCAGACTTATTCACCACGCGCCCATCAATTGTCACACGGTTTTGCATGATCCAGCTCTGTATCTGCCTCCGACTATATTGAGGCATCCGTTCATGAATAAGTTGATCTAACCGAATTTTTCTTTGCATACTATTTCCCATTAATAATCACGATCTTGTCATGCAAGTATAGCGTATATTGGCAACTATCGTTAGCAAAAATATACATAACTAATCTATTTATTGCAATCTGTATTTCAAATTTTTTAAAATTATAATTGTAATATATGACCCTATTAAAAAGGAGATACGATGAACATTCGTTATCTTATTGCACTTGTATGCATCAGTGTAGTTATATCAATCAAGCCGCTCTACAAAGAGCCAATAACAACTCGAGAAGGGTATCTGTTTACCATAAAGGTCCCGAGTGCGCCAGCAACAGGATTTGACTGGTTTTTTGGCAATGAAAAAGAACTCAAAGACTACGTTCAATTAGTAAAGACTGAATTTGTAAGCAATCCGTCTTTTTCAGGCCGTTTGGGTAAAAAAAATTTTACTTTCAAAGCATTAAAAGACGGAAAAATAATAATTAAACTCATAAAGCGTAAATCCTGGGAAGAAAAAGAAGCAGATCATTTTTTATTTAAGGTCCACATTAAAAAAGCTGATCTTAATCCCCGAGGCATATAAAGTCACAATATTTAAAACATCTGCATACTAATTTTTAAATAAATTCGCGTATAATTTCAGACATTTCGTAGCCAAAATATTCTGACATGCGTACTTCATCATCGATTATCTGTTTAAGCGGAAAAGCTATTACAATCTGGTCTTGTGTCTTGACGGTCAAAAACCCCGTGGAAGCACTGTCTTTAAGGGCAACTCTCAATAACTGCAATGTACTAACTTTATGTCCATTGATTTCAGCCACGATGACCCCGGGAACCAAACTTCTTGAAAGTTGCGCCAAAGAACCCGGCAGCAGATGGCTGATTACCAATAGTGGTTCAGTTCTTTTTTCTAATTTTGTGTATTCAATTAAGTAGGGAGATTGTTCCAAAAGCAATTGGATATGATCATCAGTCAGCTGCATAATTATCATGCCCGCAATAACTTCATAATCGACCTCCTCATAATTGGGGTAGATGGTTCTGACTGGATACGGATCCGTTAACTCAAAGATATAAGAAATGTTAAGATACTCGCCATTCCTATAGATACCCATTTCAATCGGGGAACCAAGCGGCAAACGAGCTAAAATATCATGAATCGACACCTTATCAGAAGACCATGGGCTCGTTACATCTCCAAAGGCATCAACCTTAAGACGATTAAAGGAATAGAGCATATCACCCGGCTTGATACCAGCTCGGTCTGCAAGCGATTGGGCAAAAACCTTACAAATATATAATCCTGAAGGAACTGGATTACCGAGAAATTGGGCCATAGCATCTCCACCAAAGTTAAATGCCAATCCTAGCATAGCTCGGCGCACAAGACCTGCAGAATACAAATTTTCGAGAATCATTTTCAATTCATTAATAGGTATCGCATAGCCAACATTCTGTGCTGGAAATACAGCTGAAACAGCAATACCAATTACTTGCCCATAATTATTAACAAGAGGGCCTCCAGAGTTTCCAGGGTTGATAGGCGCCGTTATCTGAATCCATGATCTGCCCGCCCCAGATTCCCAACCGCTGACTACCCCCGTAGCGCTTTTAACGCGATATTGCCCCAGAGGATACCCAAGAACCAGTACCGGGTCAGTACGCTTTAATAAATCAGAATCTCCAAGAGATAAAAAAGGAATGCCACCAACAACTGAATCAATGAAAGCTTTATCATCTTGTCTGAGAGCAAGAAGAGCCAAATCTCGCTCAGGGCAAAAACCAACAAGATCGACAAAGAATATTTTTTGGCCAAAGGCGGGCATCTGAATCCAAATAGATTGTGCCTGATCTACAACATGTGCACTCGTTATAATTGATCCGCGCCCATCAATAAAAAAACCACTCCCACGCTGCTCAAATTGTTCATTTGTAGAGTATGGCTCAAGCCAGTCAAATTTCACCACTTGTGCAAAGACCTGTACGACTGACTGCTCTACTGAATCCTGGACCTCAGCGAACGGTCCTTGTTCAAGTGTTCCAACTGTCATTGCTACCCCTTTAATTTGCAACATTCATTCTTTGTCTTTTGTACACTACTGATAGAAGTTCGCTATTGTCAAGAAGTGAACTGGGGCAATCTTGAAGCTGGCACCTCAGACTCAACAGTAATACCGCACATCAAGAAATTTGAACAAATACAAGATTATATGCATACTGTTAGAGCATATATCAGAAACAATTATACCCCATTAATCAACAAGTTATGGTTAAATGGAGGGCTTTTATTAGGATAGACAATGGGAATCAAAGCAGGCCTTGTAGGGCTTCCGAATGTAGGCAAATCTACTCTTTTTAATGCACTGACAAAATCAAGCGTACCGGCTGAAAATTATCCGTTTTGCACCATAGATCCGCATATTGCTATCACCGAAGTTCCTGATGAACGCCTTGATAAACTTGCCACAATTTTCGGATCAAAAAAAATTATCCCTGCGACTGTCACCTTTGTTGATATTGCAGGTCTTGTCAAAGGTGCTGCTTCCGGCGAAGGACTTGGTAACCAATTTTTAAGCCATATCCGAGAAGTCGATCTCATAATACATGTTCTTCGTTGCTTTCAAGATGAAAATATCGTACGAACTCAAGGCCCTATTGATCCTATTTCTGATTACGAAACTATCACAGCAGAGCTGATGCTCAAAGATCTTGAATCTATTGAAAAACGGCTCCCAAAACTAGAAAAAATGATCAAAACAGAAACCAATGCAGCCGAACAAAAAAAATTGAAAACTGAGTTTGATCTATTATCGGCTGCCAAAGTCGCTTTGAATGCCGGTGACGACAAAACGGTAAAAAAACTGGTAAGATCAAGCAATAATCCTGAAATGCTCACGCTTCTTTCTGGCAAAAATATCCTTATCGTAGCCAACATCTCTGAAACAGATATTGATACATATAAAGACAATCCTTATTATCAAAAAATAGTACATACATTTGGTCCTGAGGCGGTCATTCCGATATGCGTCAAAACTGAATCTGAAATAGCGCAACTACCAGAGCAAGAAGCACGGGAAATGATGTCCATGCTTGGCATACAACACCGAGGGCTGGACACCATCATTATAAAAAGTTATGCAAACCTAGGCCTTATCACATTCTTTACCTGCGGCCCCAAAGAAGCTCACGCATGGCCTATACACAAAGGAATTACCGTCCGCAAGGCAGCAGGCGAAATCCATTCTGATCTAGAGCGCGGCTTTATTTGCGCAGAGGTATTTAACTGCAAAGACATTTTTGAACTTGGCTCAGAAAGCAAACTCAAAGATCAAGGCCGCATTCGCACCGAAGGTCAAGATTATATAGTCCAAGATGGCGACCTATTAAACATCCGTTTTAATGTGTAGCCCTCTTAATTTTTCAGCATCTATTTTTTGATGCGCGATTGCTTATCGGCAATCATGGTTCCCTATAGACGTAGATCTCGAGCAATAAGCACATAATAACAACAACATTAATAAAAGCATTACTCGATAAAACCGATTGACAAGCACTCCCTTCATGAATGATAGTTTGGGTCCAAACGTCCTGACCGCATCAGAATGGGAACAATTTTGGGCGCACCAGAAGAACCGAACGGCAGAAACAACTCTCATAAGGCAATTGCAGAGCTCAAATGGGGTGACCACCGCCCTCCTTTTCATGTTTAGTTTTTGTCGATACACCTGGACTTTCATAAAAAATGCTCAAACTGCCGGGTACCGTGTGATTTGATTTATATTTTAAGACAGCTCTAAAAAAACTGTCCTTTATCCAAGAATTTGCTATAATAAAGGGTATAGAACATTATAACTAAAAAATGATAGCTAAGCAGACGTAAGTTTTAGGTTTTAAAAATAGGTATGGTAGTAACGTATCGTATCGTATAGCCATGAAGATAAAAAGAAAAAAAGGTTTTTTTTCGATTTCAGCTGTTGCCAAGATGTTTTCGGTCCATCAGCAAACTATTCGTCTTTATGAAAAAGAAGGTTTATTAAACCCCAAGAGATCCGAAGGCAATACAAGACTTTTTTCTGAAGAAGATATTGAAAGACTTGAGGAAATTATTTATTTGACTCATCAGCTAGGTATTAACTTAGCAGGCGTCCAGATGATTCTTAAGCTAAAAAAACAGATGAAAAAAATGCAGCAGCAGATGAATGAGATATTTGAAGAAACTCATAAGCAACTAGACAAACAAAGCAAGGTCTCTGAGCAGGCAATAAAAACAAGCGCTAAACAACTTATGAAGCTTAAACAAGAAAAAGCTTTACCCAGCCACCATGATACCCAATCGCCCGAAAATATTGTAGAAATGGATAATTGGGAGATAGAATATGAGGAGTAATCGCACTAAGGGACTCAACAATGGAGAAATCTATGGTTTTTAATCAGTTTAAAACATTTTTATTACTAGCTGCCATGAGCGGCCTTCTTCTACTTGCAGGATCAGCGATTGGCGGGTCCTCTGGTATAAAAATAGCCTTGCTGTTGGCTCTCATCATGAATATCATTTCCTATTTTTATTCAGACAAAATAGTACTTTCTCTGTATAATGCCCAACCGCTTGATAAAAACCAATTTAGCTGGCTTCATTCCATCGTGCAAGATCTTACCCAAAAAATGGGTCTACCTATGCCAAAGTTATGGGTAATTGATACACCCATGGCTAATGCATTTGCGACCGGTCGTAACTCAGATCATGCCTCTGTAGCTGTTACTACCGGAATTTTGGATATTCTTGACGAGCGTGAGCTACGAGGCGTACTCGCCCACGAACTGGGGCATGTCAAAAATCGAGATATTTTAATTTCTACCGTGGCAGCTACTATGTCAACTGCCATCGGATACCTTGCCAATATGGTTCGATTTGCAGCAATTTATGGGGCAAGTGATGACAGAAACAGAAGAACAAACCCATTCGCGTCGTTATTAGTGATAATTTTTATGCCTCTAGCAGCCATGCTTTTGCAAATGGCTGTCTCGAGGTCACGTGAATATTTGGCCGATGAAACTGGGGCTGAATATTCTGAAGATCCACTGGCACTTGCCTCTGCCCTTGAAAAATTACATTATTCTGTACAACGAGCACACCTTGATAACCAAGCTGATGCTAATAAAGCAAGTACCGCAACATTGTTCATTGTGAACCCGTTTACTGCACAGGGCATTATTGCACTTTTTTCTACCCATCCTCCTATGCAAGAACGAATCAAAAGACTTCGACAAATGCATGAAAAGATGTTTAAATAATAGCTAGCCTAGAAATATGTCGTAATTACTGCTCAATGAAAGGGGCTCTTATGGATCGTGAAAATTTTATGCTCGAAATTACCGAAAAGGATGAGCAGTTTGCTATTTCTTATGAATTATTATGTTTATTGCGCTGGATAGTAGAAAATGATGCCGATAAACTCAAAAAAATGGTTTCTCGAGCTGTCATGCGTGGACTCAATGAAAAGATTGAGCAAACGCGTCAATATTCCGAGCTGGAAGCTCTCGAGGATGCACATGAAAACATGGTTGAGTTTTTCAGCACATTAGAAGCTATGCTTGTAGACACTATTCAAGAACAGGCGGTCAATAAGGTATTTGAAAAAAAACTTATACCCGCAATAGAACAGATCGACACAACTATTTGCGATGATGCTGTTGTACAAGAAAGCTTAGAAAAAGTCCACAGTAAGATTGCTCATAGTCCGGACAAAAACCCTCAAGAAATATTGCTCAAGGAAATTCTCAAAAACTGGAAACCTGCAAAAAAACAAGTGGCTCAATAGACCTCTTCTGAAACTATTATACCTGACCCCTATAAACTGGACACGGGTAAAGCGCCTTTAATCCCCCCCACAGGAGGGGGCTTTGGTTTAACCCCTAAAAAGGGGTTTTTTTGTAAGCTGCACCCTAACCTACGATTTAACTATTTTTTAGATTCAAAGTATTTTTCTTTTTCTTCCTGATACTTCACATCTCTACGTATTTTTTCCAAATCCAATCCAACTGTATCAACACAATATCCCTCTGCCCAAAAATGATTTCCCCAATATGGCTTTGTACGAAGCCTTGGATATTTACTAAACAACCTTATAGCTGTTCTTCCCTTAATCTCTCCCACATATTTACAAACCATAACTTTGGGAGGAATCATTACCAACAGGTGGACGTGATCAGCTTGCACATTAAGCTCAATTATTATACATTTCAAATGTTCTGAGAAAGCTCTTATACAGCTTTCCACTTCTGCTTTGATATCATCTTTCAATATTCTATACCTATATTTCGGCGTCCAAACAATATGGTACTGGCAATGCCAAATTGCATGTGATAATTTATAGAAGCGACTCATTGTTATCCTTTAAGTTGTTGGGTTGCGGGCGCAACTTACACTTAAAGTTTTAGCAGTGAGTCCATGTTTTTTCAAAAATTATTGCAGAGCATTTGTTTATGACCACGCCCACAGGATGTGGTTTTCTATGTTGAAATAAATCTATTTTTGTGTCTTGACAAAGGGGGGCACTTTAGTCATTTACTTACTGGGTGCCATATGAATCGAGAGATTCACGGACGGTTCTTAATTAGGCTAGTGGGGATTGTATTAGCTTTTAAATGTCGCCCACAGCTTTTTGAATTTAGAGGAGTGTTTGTACTTCTCTTTAAGAGCTTTTTCAATCATTTTTATGATTTCAGGTATCTCAGTTTTTTGGGCTACATCTGAAGGCTTTTGACCAATTTGAGGGTCGGGGTCAGCACCTTTGTCCAACAATTCTTTTATCAATCGTACGTTGCCATTTGTGATGGCAAGATTTAAAGGACTAAGGCCATCAAGCGTTATATTGTTAGGGTCAGCCTCATGTTCCAAGAGAAGTGAGGCCAATTTATCACTTATCGTAGATTTGACAGGATTTGTATGATAAATAGCCAAATGCAAAGGAGATAGTCCATTTCTATCTTTAATATTCACATCGGCGCCCATGATCAATAAATCCTCAATGGTTTTGAAGAGTCCTGCAATATTGGCTACTTTATCGGGGGCACTTTTTTCTATAGGCGTTGACATATCTTGTTGTTGTAAAGTAATCAACTCTATAAATAATTTACGAAAATCTTCACAGATGCGAAGTAATCTTTGACTTATGACGGCTTTAGCAAGATATTCTTGAACAGCAACATAAGTCTCACTAGGTAATGTTGCTTTGCATTGTTCTACAAATGCATGAATTGTTGGATTTACTTGTGCTCCAGCTCCAACTAATGCTTTGATTGCATATATGTTCCCTCTCTTTATCGCTAATTTCATGGCATTAAAGTCTTGATAGGGCGGCACGCTAATAATATGTTTATAGTTTCCTTTGGCTTTTAAAATTATTCTTAGACAGGCAAAACCTATGAGATCATTGTGCAAAATAGCTAAGCAGAGGCCATTAAATCCATCATACGGATTGTGTGGTTTTTGAACAAGGATATTTGGATCGGCATTATGTTTGATCAAGACCTTAATCGCCAGTGGTTGTTTTTTCATAATAGCATGATGCAATGGAGTAAATCCATCGAGTGTATGGTTAACATGTGCGCCTGATTCACACAGAATATTAATAATTTCAGGGTACCCACACTCAGCGGCCAAGCACAAAGGGGTAAGGCATAAGGGAGCTTGTATAGGAGCTTCAATATCTGCTCCACGTTTTATTAAACTAGTCACCATTTCGGCATTATTTTTTGCAACAGCTATATGAAGAGGGCAAAAACCATTCTTGCCTGCATCATTATTGGTAATTACATAATTAGGATTAGCTCCGAATTGTAATAAAATTGATGCTATCTGGTTATGACCTAGATATATAGCAAAACACAAAGGCGAGAATCCCGTTAAAGGATTTTTATTATATTCTAAACCTTGAATAGGCTTGTTTGGGTTGGATCCTTTGGCAACAAGTTCTTGTACTAATGCACTATTACCGGCGCGAATAGCCTTTATTAATTCCGTTTGGCCTTCAAGATCGATAGCCTCAGCATTTATTTGTGGCGTTGCTTGAATTTGTTGCTGGCGCGTAATAATCAGCTCACGCATTGATTCATCTTGGGGAACTAAAGTTCTCTCGGCGCCAACTTGATTTAATAAAAGTGCAATTTCTTTGTGTCCATAGCCTATTGCAAGATCTAGAGGCGTCAGCCCGTTAAAGGGAGAGGTTGAGCTGTTGATTTTCGCATTGATATCGGCTTTGTTGATAATAAGAGCTTTGACAGTATCAACTCTGTTAAAGGCAACCGCAATATGTAAAGCAGTATAGCCTTGCCATGCCTCTAGAGTATTTGTAGGCATGAATGCATTAACGTGAGCTCCTTTAGAGTACAGCACATCGATTAGATCAGCCCAACCCCAAAAAGCTGCTAATGCTAATGGAGTGACTTGATGTCCCTCTGGATCGATGGCAATAGGAGTATTAACATCTGAAGTATTAGGTTTCACTTCGCCTGTTTCGGGGTCCATAAATGGGCTTGTCAAATCTTCTAATATTTTTCTATCTCGAGCTTCTTGAGTGAGCGGGGTAGTCCCCATTAAAGGTGATTGTGGATGGCTTGCTTTGCTGGTTACAAATTTCGCTATTGTAGCAAAACTTTTCGCTGCCGCCGGAGCTGTTTGGTACAAAGATTTTTGTTCGGATATTGGATATAAAGATAAGAATAGTGATGTTAAAACTACATGAGAATATATGAAAAATTTTGTTAACAACTTCATAGCTTCCTCTCTTATTAGAAACGTTTCAATATACTGCTGCTTCACTAATAATTTGTAACTACTCAAAAAGTGTAGGGGACCTGACTACGCTAGGTCTTGAATAAGCAATTTATAATGATTAATTAGATCCGTTCGTGCTGAGGCAGGCATGCATCATGCCGACTCGAAGCATGAACT
>JAKASV010000061.1 GCA_021818945.1 bacterium
GAGGGCTGTTTCTTATTGAAATTTTTTAGTGTTGCATTTCATTCTTGACTTTGCCTCTTATATAACTATCTTCTTCTAAAAATAATTATACATTAGAAATGTGTTGCACTTCATTTTAACTTAAGCCAATTTCAGAACAATCGCAAAATTTGCTTATTTAATCTATAATAAATAAATAATATAATATGATTATTCGATAGAGTACAAAAGCCATGTAATAAGTACGGTCAGATTATTACTTATGAAAATAATTGCTGCGATTGCAGAAAAAGGTGCTTTATAGCGACATTTTTTAAAGGAAAAAAATATTATTTGAAAAAAGGTATATAAGAGTCCTAAAAAAAGTGTTGCGTATAAGGGACAGGGAACAAAGACAAAGCTATCAGGACCGCTTCCAGGGCCAATAAGATACATAGCCCCAAAGGTGAAAAGACTCAGAACTATAATAGCAAAGAATTGAGATGCTATTGCCATACAGACAGCAGGGACCATGTTGATGCGCAAAAAAAATTTAAGAAGTATCAGGATAATAATAATGTTAAATGGAATATGGTAGGTATCCCAGGTTATCCCCCAGATCCATTCGGAAAGAAGGAAATGGGCACATTTGTATATAACCATCGATTCTCCGATTATTTTTTAAACGTCCCCTCAAAAATAAAAGTATCTACTGGAATGCGATCAGAAGGAACTTCTCGTTTACGCAATTCTTCTGGCAGGTCTGCAGGTGAGCCTGGTTTACCTATGGCAAACATTGCTTCAACGGTATATCCATCTGGAACCTGAGTTTCGACTTTGGCTTTATCGTAATCAAAGCCCTCCATTCCATGCACTACAAAGCCATTGATAAATCCCTGTAATGCCAGATTTTCACAGGAGGCACCGGTATCAAATGAATGGGTGCGTGATGGATTGTCATTATACGTAAAATTGTTTCGGGAAATGACAAGAATCAGAAATGAAGCATTTTTTGCCCAGGATTGATTAGCCGGCACGAGTATATTAAAAAGTTTTTCAAATGCGGGTGTTCCTCTCTTGCCATAAATAAAGCGCCACAGTTGGGCATTATACGAGGAAGGAGCCCAGCGCGCAGCTTCAAAAAGTGACATCAACTCATCATCTGTCATAAGCTCTTGCGACATGGCACGACGTGACCAGCGGTTGAGAATAAATTCATCAATAGGAAAGTCAGATTTTCGTGCCTTCATAGGTTCCTCTTTATCTAATTTGTATCTCCTTGTATCTTTGTTGTAACACAATCTTGCAGGTAATCGCAACACTATGTAATGATAAGAGTGTAATTATTGTGCAAAGGAGTTTACATGATAGGATTGCAAAGACGGCTCTTAATTCTAGGGATGATCTTGGGTTCAACCTGCTTTGGAGCTTTTTGGCATAACAATGATACGAGGATAGCTGATCAAGTTTTGCCTGACCCGAATTCAATGAATCAAAATCTGGTGCTTAATCTAAATTATAGCCCAACGCAGATCAAAACACCTTTGGTACTGCCAGAGACTTTTCTTTCTCATCTCCCGCTGCGCGAATGGCAAGCAAAGACTTCAAGTTTTTTTTATCGTAAACGGTATTTTATGGGCGCATCGGCCATTCTTGGAGGCTATGCCTATGCGTGTCATTATTTTGTACAGGCAAATAAATATCTTGAAAGAGCTGACCTTTGGGCCTCATGGCGTGGCGAGACTTCTTTAGACTTGCTTATAACTATCCCTCAACATGAATTAGCCAAAGAACTGATTTTAGAAATTCAGCGCCGCTATAGTAATGCGCAAAATCCAACTGATTTTATTACTCCCCTTATTACATTTATACAAGCGATTGATTCGGAAATTATAACAATTAAAAAATATTTGAGTGTCTATCAGTGGATTACACGGCTCCACCTGCAGAATTTATTTCCGATTAATCAAAGACTTTTTAATCTACTGGGCGAAACGTGTAGGAAACTAATCTATATTAAAAACCTCTTTTTAGCATGGGCTGCTGAATATAAGATTAGCCATAATAAAAAGAAGCGTTTTATGCCCGCCTTTAAACCACAGTAAATATGCTGTAACAAAGAAAAACCTCTGGTTTTATACCCAGAGGTTTTTCTTCTCAAATCGCTTGGTTATTAAAAACGGCGATTACGGTCTCCGCCACCACGAGGGCCACCGAAACCACCTGAGCGCTGTGGACGAGGACCACGGCTATCACGGTCACCACGAGCTTCAACCGGACGTGCTTCGTTGATGCGTAATGTACGACCATCAAATTCAACGCCATTCAAATTTTCGATTGCTTTTTTTGCTTCGTCAGCACTAGGCATTTCAACAAAAGCAAAGCCGCGAGAGCTGCCGGTGAACTTGTCTTTAATGATCTTGACAGTAGAAACAACACCAAATTGTTCAAAAAGCTGCTTCATTCCGTCTTCTGTTGACGAATGGGAAATATTTCCAACATAGATATTCATATAATTCCAAAAAATAAAAATTACTTACAAATTAACTTATTACTAAAATATGCTTGCAATTAAAAACGGCGATTACGGTCTCCGCCACCACGAGGGCCACCGAAACCACCTGAGCGCTGTGGACGAGGACCACGGCTATCGCGGTCACCACGAGCTTCAACCGGACGTGCTTCGTTGATACGAAGATTGCGTCCATCAAATTCAATGCCATTAACATTATCGATTGCTTGTTTAGCTTCAGCTGCTACTGGCATTTCAACAAAGGCAAAACCACGGGAACTTCCTGTGAATTTGTCCTTGATTATTTTTACTGTAGAAACAGCACCATATTGTTCAAAAAGCTGTCTTAATCCATCTTCTGTCGAGGAATGGGAAAGGTTCCCAACGTAAATATTCATTCAGTTCCAAAAAAATAAAAAATAATCAAAAAAACAACAAAAAACCAACATAACAAAAAAACTAACTAATCGATAAGAACCTTTCGAAAAAGAACAATCAATAAAAACAACTATAGCTTATCAGAAAAATAGACTACTGTATACTATTAACTATCTAGACTCTTTTGTTGCGCCAAAGTGATAAGTTCCTATTGTAGGCCAAAATAAAAAGTTCCGGTTTTGGGGTAAACTTGGTTGTGACAAAAAACATCCAAACATACCAAAAAGAACCGGAACGCTATGGATAAACTTA
>JAKASV010000024.1:0-10018 GCA_021818945.1 bacterium
TCTTGCGACATCTTCGCAAGTTCTATTTTGTTTACCATGCTCTAAATACTACAGAAAATTTTATGGCTAGTCGATCAGATCTTTTGGTGATTGGGGTTATACCTCAACTTTTTGAGTAGTTACGTGCTTCATCAATATTTTTGTCAACTTCCTCTGGACTAGTTTTATGATCTTGTGCTGCAACACCTAAAGGTATCACTTTAAGTACCAATTGTTGATAATACTCAAGAATCTTAGTATTCAGTTCAACCGTACGTTGTTCTTTGGTAGCTTGATCAATTGATGTATCAATGATACGAGGCATTTCAGCTTTGATAAAATTTGCAACATCTTTTATATTTGTGAGCAAGTCACTGATAATCGCTTTTTCTTCATTGTTTAATCGAGAGGCGAACTCTTGCGTATAGGTTACTAAAAGATTGTTAAAACTCAGCGAAAATTGTTCCAAACTTTTTTTGTATGCTTCAGATTTACGCACTTCCATAGCAGCTTGCATAATATTCTTATACGCAGCCAAATCTCCTGCAAAGTGCATCATTTGTTCTGGAGTTAAGCATTGATTAGCTTCAGAAGTCAAATCAACTTTACATTCAGGCTCCTGACAGCACATGCAGCCATGAATTACTAAACCCGATACAAAAATAAAATACAAATTATTTTTCATAAAACCCCTTAATTAAAAAATACCTCTTTGTTACCACTGATAGATATAAAACAGATTTGATTTTTTTTCAATGTAATTTTTATCAAACTATGGTAATAAAGGCGCCGTTTCTCCTAATCTTTAGTATAGATAGATTGACTATCTATGCTAAATTTGCCTAAGATACATGGGAAATAGATAAAACAAAAAAAGAAAGGGAATATTATGAACATTTCTAAACTTTTTCTGATAGCGTTGATCTTGACTCCTTATAGCATGACTCGAGCCACGCCAAATTTTGAGCTTTACAGTGCAGACCCCAAGACACCTATTCATGTTCAAGCCAATGGAGGCATATGGCAAACTCTTAATGAAAAACATTATCGCTTTCCCATAGAAGTACCTGAAAATAGTTTATTAATAATATCTCTATCAGCCAATGATGATAAGTCTGCACCTACCAGTCTTATATTTGCTCCTGAACGAGCTCTTGATGTTGCTAAACAAGTAGGCTCTACAATAGAAAAAGCCCCAACTTTTTATGTCACGGCTCAAGTAGTTTCTGAAACAGTCCCAGGATCAGATAAACCCATTAAAAAAGTCAAATTAAACCCACAAACAAGTCATGGAACTACCAACAAAACCAAATCAGGTTTTTCACTTGATAACAATGTCACTCAAGAAATGATCGATGTTATCGTTGAAACTGCATCAAGCACAAGTTCAGAGCAGGCAAAAGAAGAATCAGAACCAGCTGAACAAAAAGTAATACTTAGCAAAAATGAAGAAAAAGAGCCAATAAAGACTGAACCCCAGATGCCAAATAAAATAATTGGTCTTAGGACACCTATGACAGCTTATCAACACACCGATACCCCTCAAACGATACTTAACCAATTAAAAAAACTGACTAAGTGCAGAAATAACAAAGACAAAAAAGCTGTATGGACAGAAGTTCGCAACTATTTAACACCCGCACAAGCAAAAGAGCTTTTTAAAGAACGTGATGATGCGTATGTTTATAAGCGGCTCAAAGAACATTATCAATCAGTTGCAGACAAAACAAAATCAAACTTAAAGAAAAAATATACACTGATTCTAGAAATTCTTACGACAACCTATAAAGCCGCACATCCTTAATCAAAGAAGTACAGATTTACGCCAAACTGTCTGCGGGTTGCATACACTGCCACTGCAATAGCTAAACATAAAGGGCCTGCCCAAAGCCAAAAGCCGATTTTATATAAAAAGAAATGAGCAAAATGTGTAGGCATTAAGCCAATAACCCAGGTCGCACCAAAGTACATAACACATGCAACAGGCAAGACTATAGCCAATTGCACAAGATAGCGACCGGCAAAGCGCATAAAATGACCTCCATAAAATGTATAGCCAAACCATCTATGCAAAAATACCAAATGAAGTACAGTTTGCACGCATGCGGCTAATGAGGTACCAAGCGCAAGCCCAGTTGCCTGATATTTGCCTATCAAGAGCATATTAAAGAGCACATTAATTCCCGCACCAAAAACCGAAATAGTTGCAGGGAGCCACATGACATGCCGTGAATAATAAAGATTTAATAAAATTTTATTGAGCGATAATGAAAAAAGACCTACCAAAAAGGCAATAAGTATCATACGTGCTTCAAGCACCTGACTGATCGTAAACCTGCTCGACAAAAAAATTGTATGAAAAATCTTTTCCGATAAAAAACTCATGATCAACATCATAGGAATTGTCACCCAAAAAACAAGCTTGCCTACTTCAACCATAAGGAAGCTCAATCGCTTTGGCGCATATGAACTTAAGCGTGAAAAATAGGGCAAAGTAATGGTTGAAAGTGCTGAAGCAAATAATCCAAGAGGAATACCCATAAAGCGAATGGCATAATTCATTAATGACATAGACCCAGATGGCAGATAAGATGCAAACACAGTATCGATAATGAGGCTAATTTCACTCGTCATACCAACACAGATAATACAAAACAAAACATTGAGCCCAATCGGTCTAAAATGAACCCATGTTTCTCGCGTGACTTTGGCAAAAGAAAAGTCAAGTCTTAGATAGGTAATAATATGGGCAATAAGCTGCACAATACCTGCAGCAATAATGCCATAGCAAAAAACAGAAATCGGTAAATCCTGAACTATACACAAACCCAATGAGCCAATATAGACGACGTTCATAAAAGCGGGCGTTATTGCGGGTATAAAAAAATGATTAACCGATTGCAGGGCACTTCCAAAAATTGCGCTACTTGAAATGAAAAAAATAAAAGGCATTAAAATACGTAACATGGGCACCGTACGCAAGATCTGATCGTGACTAAAGCCTGGGCACATAAGATAAATAATCCATTCTGCTTGCCACATAAACAGTCCGCATAATAATAACACAAATCCTTCAAAAAGAATGAGAGCCAACAATATAAGGCTATCAACCATTTTTTTATTATCGTTGCGCAATGCATTGATAAAAGGAGGAACCAAAGATGCTGATAATGCCCCATCAACAAATACTTTACGAAAAGAATTAGGTATGCGAAAGGCTGTAGTAAAAGCATCTGACATGGCATTCACACCTAAATATTGAATCTGCAATACTTCTCTAATGATACCGAGTACTCTACTTGCTAACGTTGAACTACCGACACCTATAGTCTTTTTTATAATCGATTTTTTATTCATGTGCCCTCACGAGATTCAGTATTTTTTATTGTCATCATGCCATCTTTTAATTGAAATATAGTTTGCATGCGCATCGCCACAGATGAATCATGGGTACTCATAATAACACCCATACCCCATTCACGCTGACAGATCAAAATAAGCTCAACAATATCCTGTGCTGTATGCTCATCAAGACTTCCGGTAGGCTCATCTGCAATTAAAAATGCAGGCCTACAAAACAGGGCTCGAGCCAGCGCAAGGCGTTGTTGTTGTCCACCCGATAAGCTCAACGGTTTAGATTCAGCCTTATCTGGAATTCCTACGGCATCTAAAAGTTCCATACTACGGGCCCGGCATTGATCTGGAGTCATCCCTGCAACCAGGCCACGGATCATAATATTTTCAAGAACAGACAACTCCCCTATAAGGTATGGTAATTGAAATACTAAGCCTATAGAATTCTGTAAAAAACGATCTTTATCTTTTGAGTTCATATGGGCTATGTTATGATCATTGAAATAGACTGAACCGGCAGTTGGAGTATCTAAACAGGCAAGTAGATGCATGAAGGTAGATTTACCTGAACCGGAAATTCCCATAATTGCGTAGGAACTCTGTTGCTTAAATGCAACAGTAATATTTCTTAAAATGGCCAAAGAATTGCTACCATTAATAAAGGTTTTATGGAGATTTTCGACAGATAATACAGCCTTTTGCATCCTTGTCCTTGATTGTTATACAGAATTTAGGATTTTATTCAGTGAAAGACTTGTCTATTATACTGCATAGTATACTCAAAAAAGTCTTATTTAAAAACTTTTTTAGGTATTTTTGTTAGTGTTTATCTGCATTGACTTTTGCTTGGAATTCTTCCCAGCTTACACCACGTTGCGGTTCTTGAATTTCAAAACGTGTTGCATGTACAGCATCAAGCTTTTCCCAGGATCCTTTGAGCACAAAATAGAAAGGCATTATTTTAGATTGTAGAACCTCCTGAGATACCGAACTTCCTTCTGCAGAGTCAGCAACATGGAACCTGATGGTATTAGTTGCGTTATGTTTGTCTGCTGAAATGGTAAAATAGTGAGATCCTGTAACAACTATAATAATAATCCGAGTAATGATACCTGCTCTAAACTGTTCAATCAGCCTAAGGGCATGCTCATCCTCATTGCTCAGATAATTATGGTCTCCGGTAATCGCTGCGATAAATAGATTTTGAGTTCCCACAAAAATGGTATGAGGCATACCTCTTCGTCTCATAAACTCTATAACTTCAAAGCTTTCCAATTCGCCAAAACGTTCTTCGGCTATCTTTTTTTGCATCATAGTTTGTCTAAAAACTGACGGAGAAGTTTTTACTCGTTCAAGCATCTGCCCAAGGGCCAAGGTAAACTGTTCACGATTGCAACGTATATCCTGAAGATTATTTGCCCAACAATATGCATTCCATAGAGCATAGTAACCGCAATAGTTGGTAACATCTTCTTTGCCGTCGACGGTAAGTTTTTGCTGTAACGATGGCCATAACATTACGCTATCTTGATGATGTGTAGTGGACTGCTCCAGAGAAGATGTATGCAGGGTATCATCTTCAATCACAAAATACTGAGGGGCTGAAGGAGCATTGGCTTTTGCCTGTGTTGCATGGCGATGTACGATATACTCAATATCACCTTGTATTACTTGAGAGGCTTGAAGGGGCAATGCTCCAATCTGTTCAAGATTCGCCTGAATAATGCCAGCCTCTAGTTTTCCTTGTGTCATGTCTAACAATCCTTTGAGAACTTCAACTGCAAAAGTCTTTGTACCTGCTACTATTTTTGTATCCTGTGCGATAGCGGTTAGCTCTTCTATTGCCTCAACTGCCTTAACAGAGTTAACATCAGTATGAGTTTGCGCAAAAACGTGATCTATGATGGATTGCTGAAGATCAGCTATGTGCGCCCTGACTTCTAGGTCTTTACTTTCAGATGCACCAAGAATTGTTGGCAACACCATCATACCCACTAGTATAGATAAACGCCTTATATTAACCATAAGTATTCCTATTAATTTAAAAAATACATAATTTATATTAATAATTTCTCATAAATATTTATTATTGTCAATAATTTATCAGCTTATAAAAGCATGCCTAAAATCCTTGCACCTTTGCCAATTAGGCGTACACTATGAGCCAATAAATATCTTTATAACTTTGACAAGGGAAAGCTTTCTATGCAAAGTTTCACACCATTCATGCTCATCTTGTTTACAGCTCAATCTTTAATTTCCATGCCAGACTCATCTCTTGGGCAACAGACTTTTGTCGTTTTATGGCGAGAAGGCTCTGTGTATATAGCCAAACATATATTAGATAAGAACCCCTCTATCACAAGACGTGAATTACTCACTGATTATGGATCATTCTTTCCATCAAAGATGCGCCTTTCTCTTCTTGACAATCTGTATAGAGATATCGTAATGATTCGATTTTTAAAAGCCATCGATCTTATAAAAAGAAAACAAGATGATGAAACACATAATGGTATCGAAAACATTGCGCAAGTTCTTTTGTATACAAATACAATACAGCAGTTTATTTTTTGTCCTGTTCATATCGTAAATATAGAAAAGAATTTCAATGTTGATGCGCAGAGTCCTTTTTGGAAAAGTGAAAAGCATCTAAAATACTTATACCCATTTTGGCAGCTATGCAAAGCTAAATTATCTAATCATCCTGAATACCAAGACTGGAAGATTGCCTTTTCAAAAATAGGCGCACGTATTTGCTTTTGTTTAATGAGAAAATCTGATGAACATTACATACTGCTTTATAATGAAAAGCCCAGTTTGTATGTCTTGCTTAAAAACAGCGCCTTTTTTCACCAGTCAATTGCCAAATCTAGTGAAATCCCACAACAATCTTTTATCTATACTACGCAAGCCCAAAAAAAATCCCTTGTCGAGGATCTTGAAACAGCACAAGCAACATTCTTTTCCAACCAAAATCAAGCCTTAAATGCATTATTTGATCTCATCCTCAACCACCCTAATGTGGACAGTGCCATCAGCCTGTTGACCAATTAACTAACTCATGTTAAAATAGTTTTAATATTTGTCAATAATATAAAAAAGTGTTCATTTTTAAAATAAAATACCAAAAAGCTCTTTTATACTAAAAAGCAAACATCAATCATACTTAGTGGAGTAATTTATGAATGTACAACAACTATGTACTAAATTTTTATTTTTTATCCTGTTTTCTCAACTTTTTAATGCGATTTACGCATCAGAACCTGTTACCTTTGACATCCAGAATAACAGTGATTCTTCTGTGTATACCCTGGTTTTTTCTAAGGAATTTGCCTCGGTAACCTTGACTCAAAATCCTTTATATAGGGCAGTTGAAGGCAGTCATGAAGCAACCCTGGTACTCCCTATGGAATCAATGACTGTAACGGTCGCCAGCGCAGAAGCACAGGCAGCTCCTGACCAAGTAGCCAGACCAAAGATTATTGCTTCACAACTGCTGCAACCTGACGAACTTGCTCGAATCTCTTGCATACATATAACAAAAGACCAAGTTCTTTTTGTTGAATTTAAACCTGGAGACTCTTGCAATCCAGTTTTATCTACACATTCCCAAAAACATGCTGATCAAAAATCTGATCAAAAAATGGTTACAATAAAAGTCCGGAATGACAGTGACTTATACCCCTACAGACTGGTTTTTTCTAAACAATATGCGTCAGCAACACTTTATCCAGATCCTATGTGCATGTCACAAGCCGGTCGACAATCTCTATCAGAGGGTCCAAATACATCAACTGTAAAGATCCCACTTGTCGAGATAACCGCATCATTATTGTCAGTCATGTCAGGCACTGCTGATGGTCAACCCAGAATGTCTCGAATTCTTGCATCACAATTATTACACCCTCATGAACTAACTCAAATCTCGTGCATACATATAACACAGGACAGCAACCTTTTTCTTGAACAAAAATCCAAGAGCCTCGAACCCTCTGACATGACTATTATAGAAGACTATCAAGCAGCTCCTTCAACTTCTTGTTCAGTGATTCCCATTCAAAAATTACCTATACCAACCTCAGCTAAACCAACAAAATTATTTCAAGGGCTGTCAATGGTATCTAAGCTAACTGGCACCTTAGGACAATGGTTTTGGCAAACAATGGAACCTACGCCTGTTGCTTTAGCCCAACCAACATATTCTGAACCTACTGCCAAACCAAAACCTGAGCCTACTCATAGACCCAAAACTTCGACACCACTGTACCCAATAACTCCTAAACACGACCTGCTATCCGGCATGTCCCCCTATGAAAGAGAAACGATTAACCTGCTTGACCTCATTGCTCATCCCTGCCCAACTCACATTACAAGACTTATAGACCTTTGCATCAGAACCTTGCCTCAAGAAACCAACCCTTTTCAAGCTATGGTTCTATCACAGGATAGTCGAATATTTGTTATAGGGGATATCCACTGCTCATATAGGGAGTTTAACGCCCAAATCCAGCGCATGCGGAAACTTAATTGTTTTACCAGTCCGCAGTCTTTAAAATTACACGAGAACCATTATCTGGTCTGTACAGGCGATCTTGCAGACCGGGGTACACAGGGTACAGAAGTATTCATGCTTGCCATGATCCTAAAAATCCTCAATCCTAACAATATGTTTATCTGTCGTGGCAATCATGAGACCTACGATATAGCAAAAACCTATGGATTCTTTGGTGCCTCATGCGGCGATCAAAGAATCTCTCCAGAACTACTTCTACGATTCCCTGGTGAATATGAACAGTTAATTCCTGCCTTTCAAAAATTATTTGATCATCTGCCTTTGGCAGTTTTTCTTGGGCTACCTAACGATCAAACAGGTCATATCGACTTTGGGTTATTCAATCATGCTGGTGTTGATAATTCAGCGAACCGGTTAATTAACCATATTTTACAAAGAGCGGTAAGTCATCCACATATACTCCAGACTTGCCCATCAGGTCTGACTGAAATTAACGGGTTTATGTGGCGAGATTATGTTGAGGGGACAGAATCCCGTGAAGAAGCTGATACAAGGCGAGGTAATGGAATTACAACATATACCCTTGCAAAAGTACGTGAAAACTTAGCTTTATTAGAAGGAAAAAACTATACAATAGCTTTCCAGGCGCGCGGTCATCAACATATGAATGGTGGCATTTTTAGACTAAGTCCTACCTCTTTATTCGGCGATCATGCACAAGATCAACAGCCAATTACTGTTGCCCCAAAAGATATATTCATGTTCATGTGCACCACAATGATGAATAATTTCCATTCTTTTGGCCTTGGCCAATTTAATATGAATGCACAAGGTCAATGGATTATGACCCCTTATATTATGAGCGATGAACAGATTGCCCCATGTTTACGACAGTTTGATCGTGATTTTAGAGTAACCTAATTAAAGATACTAAATTTTTACTACATCTTGATTTTTATTAATTTCCTCTTATAATATATTAAGATAAGAGGTAAAAATCTCTTGAAAATGAAGGGTTATAATAAATAGAGGTTATAAAAACGGAGGCTTCACTCACATAATATACCCAATGTAACAATCTCAATTTTTGATGTCTGTACTATTTAATTTTTTAAGGAAGGTCCTTATGAAAATTCTAAAACTTATTTCGGCAGTTTTAATGACTGCCATATCTATGTCCCTAGGGGCAATGATTAATTTTGATGTTATTAACTCATTCCCCATGATTCCTGTTTACTTTAAAATCAATAATGAGCAAAATTGGCGTGTATTAAATAAGGCTGTTTATCGTTTTTCGATGCATGTCGAAAATGATACACCTATAACTGTCACTTTTTCACCTACCCCTGATAATAGTCATCCAACATTCTTTGCTTTCTCTCCTCAAGTACCTGCAACACAGACACCAACAAAACAAGCCTCTAAAGTGCCTGCGCAAACAAACCGTCCAAGACATGCAATAACCGGCTTTATTCAAGTACACGTTAACTCTTTAGGTGATGTTATTATAGCTCCTCAGAATGCATCCCCTACAAATCGAAGCCAAACAAGGTTCGGGCTTCCATTGGCACAAAACATTACCTATCCAGTAATTGCACAATTTAAAGAACAAGCAACAGCAGCTGCTACTTTGCAGGTAAAGACGGCCCCAGCTCCAGCTGCATCACCAGCACCGACGCCAGCAGCTTCCTCTACAACGGCTTCAGTAACCGTTCCACCTGCACCTGCATTGCCAGAACCAACAGCTGTAAAACCGGCAACAACCGTCAAAACTACTTCATCAACAACCCCTGCAGCAGTTCAGCCAACAGCTCCAAAAACTGCAGTTCCTGCAGCAGCAACTCAAAAGCCTGCAGCACAAGCACAAGCTAAAGTAGCTCAGCCTGCAACTGCAGCGGCTTCAGCAGTTGTAAAACCGACAACAACCGGCGAAACTACTTCATCAACAACCCCTGCAGCAGTTCAGCCAACAGCTCCAAAAACTGCAGTTCCTGCAGCAGCAGCTCAAAAGCCTGCAGCAAAAGCACAAGCTAAAGTAGCTCAGCCTGCAACTGCAGCGGCTTCAGCAGTTGTAAAACCGACAACAACCGGCGAAACTACTTCATCAACAACCCCTGCAGCAGTTCAGCCAACAGCTCCAAAAACTGCAGTTCCTGCAGCAGCAGCTCA
>JAKASV010000024.1:10028-17054 GCA_021818945.1 bacterium
AGCCTGCAACTGCAGCGGCTTCAGCAGTTGTAAAACCGACAACAACCGGCGAAACTACTTCATCAACAACCCCTGCAGCAGTTCAGCCAACAGCTCCAAAAACTGCAGTTCCTGCAGCAGCAGCTCATCAGGAAGCCAGTGGAAAAAAACAAATAGTTTTGCCTGCTGACCCAATTTTTGCAACCCTTAACATACGAGAAAGTGACGAACAAACTCAAACAGTCTTAAAGTTCTTCAACAACTTGCTTGACCGTGTATTAGCTCAGGCAAAATCGATACACAATCATGACGGTCTTAATGTTGTTGGCACCCAAATCGTAATCCCAACTCCAGACAGCTTAGATTTCTTCAAAGACGGAATACGAGCTATTACAGAATTAACTTTAGAAGACGAGATACTCATTGATCAAGTCTGGGAATTAATCTGCATAAATAGGGCTGACAAAGATAAAGATGGCAAGATCATTGCAAACCGTATTAACAGAATTTTAGCTAATTCACTCTATATGCATGGAATTACAACTCTGTCAGAATTATTTGCAAAGTTCTCCGCAACCAAAGGACTTGACCAACAAATATGGCAAGACCTAGGGCCTGTCCAGAAACTCTTTTATCTGAAGTGCATCTTCTATCGTGCTACTATTGACAAAGCTTCAAAAAAAATTGATTCAGAAGCATCTAAAACTTCTCAATCCCATGAGATTAAGACTCCAACCGGCCAACAAGCAGAAGCCCAAGCTCCTCAAGCCAAATATCTAACTTTAGAGAAAGAAGATGCCTCTACTGCAGCTCCATCAAGGACAATGGCTCAGCAACAAGACAGTCCAAAAGATAAAACTCCTACAACTTCAAAAGGGGCAACAGTTGACTCTACATCGGCTATTGCTTCAACAACGACTCATCCTGTAGAGCAAGCTCCTGCAACTTTAGCAGGCCTTGCAAAGACAGCAACTATTGCTTACGCTGTCCCACAAGAAGATATTCCAGCTGATGCAGTTTTTGAAGATCTCAAAATAGCACAAAAGGATCCGGAAGCTCAAACAATCCTAAAATTCTTCAACATGTTAGTCCGTGTTTTACAACAAGCACGAGCTACAAATAACGACAGAGCTTGTCTCACTTTGGACAGAATGATAACTGCAGGCAAAAAGATTAAAGATGCATTCAAAGAAATAGTCAGAGATACTATGAAGCAATTAACTCCAGAAGATGAAAACCTCATTGAACAAACTTGGAGTATTATTGGTGAAAACAAACATACTGATGATCCTAAACATACAGTAATTGCACAACGTATTATCAGCTTCTTGGCCACGCAAGAAAACATGAAGGGAATAGACACTCTTTCAGCCCTGATGGCAAAATTTCAACCTAAGCAGGGACTTGCGGAGACGGTTTGGAATCAACTTACTCCAATGCAGAAACTCTTTTATCTCAAGTGCATCTTTTTCAAAGTCACTGCAGAGAATATGTATGAACAAATAACTGCTGATCTACAACAACCGGGTGAATAACTCTGATGATCAGCAATAAAAGTAAGCTTAATTACATATTATTAACAAGGTAAGTATCTGTTAAAAAACGGCAGCCATCACGATCGATGACTGCCGTTTTTTATACTCACAAATATCTTTGCCCAGCCATTTAATTAGATCAGCTTTAATATATATCAATTAATCTTTGGATTCTTGTGGAATCGCGTCATACACAATTTTCAAGGCCTCTTTTTCTTGTTGAGTACCAGTTGCCATTAGCTGTTCGATGCTAGCCCGAATCTTCTTCTTTTCTTCTTCATCTTTTGCAATCAATGGCAACATATTTTTAGCCCAAACAAATAAACCTTTGAATAACGTATATTCCATGTCTGTTGTCATTTTCTTTTCAAGAATCTCATAAAAATAATTTTTCTTTAGATCATTCTCTAATGAATCCAATGCAATTGGCAATAATTCATAAAGATCTTTCAAAGCTGCAATCTTTTCCACTTGCTTAGTGTCGTTTTTAATACATCCACCAAGAATAGTTTGTTTAATAAAAATATCGTTCGATTGTATAAGTTCTTTACCAACCCATTCATACAGCGTTTTTAAAAAGTCATTTTTCAGAGGATCTTTAAAAAATTCAGTTTCTATTATTTCTTCAATTATGAATTTTTTGTCAACCACATAGCTCATTTTGGTTATGTTACTTTTTATCCAATTATAAAGTGGTGCAATTTCTTGAAAAGGAATTTCCTCCTTCATATTCAATTCCAGAATCTTATATATAACTTCCTCTCTTTTATTCTCTTTATCACTGACTGGTATTAATGCTTTATATATTGTAATCATACCCCGATAGGAAGATGAGATTACATTATCTAGAAATTCTCGTATTAAACCGATATCTTCAGGTAAGGTATTGTAGGCCTGCGCAATAATATTCATGAGAACTTTTTCATCAATTCCTCTGTTTTCTAGCATTTTTATTGCATTTTGAGAAATTTTTATATTATCTTCATATTTCCTTGTAGAAGTTGTCATAATAACATGTTGATTAAATACATTATTATCAGGGATATAAAGTTCTTCAAGAGGCATCCCATATGCTACAGCAAGCAGAACCATTGACCAATTAGACAATCCCTCTTTTTGCTTAATTTTTTCTTTTATTGCCTCACGATAACTATCGCTATGAAGCATCATAGATGCCTCAGGGTAAGCTAATTTAAAATGCCCCGATAAAAAAGACCAAGTAAGAGAAAATTTGGCATCTTGCCTTTCAATTTCAAACGTTACATCAATACCCTTGTCTGCTGCTGCTAATTCCTGCTGGCTAGCGCTATCAAGTCTTAGACTGATACCGACTCGGCCGAGAATCTCTTGCAAGTCGCTAAAAGATGTTGCCCCAGGAATGAGATAACGTATAACGTTAAACATATTGGAAACCCCAGAAGAGATATTACATATAGGCCCACTTGCTGGGTTATGATAAATAACGTCTGGTATGGCAGAAACAACTTGAGACCATTGATCATGAGATTCAGCTGTCGAGATCATGTCAACATTTTTAAATCGTTGATAAAAATCTATCAATGGTTGATATGTCGTTATTTTTTTGAGAATATTAAGATCGAATTCACTTTTTAGAGAGTCATAGAGAAGAGCGTTTAAAAAATTACGCAATGATGTTTCACCACAATCGGGGTAAGTACAGATAATGTTCTTGGATTTTGGATCAAAGCAAGACACATCACCACTCATACCGATTTCTGGTGGCAACGGATTTTCGTACAAATCAAAACCAAATCGAGCAAAAATCAGATCTTCAAGAGGTAAAGTTTGTATCTCTTCTACCTTTTTTTGAGTCAATAATTGATAGTCCTCTTTTGTAAATGGAGACGGCAGTGGCCAGTTAAACACATCAGCACTTGGCTTTTTTAATGTTTTTGCAAGATTATCTACATAGTTTCTTATATCATCACGACCATTACCTTCTCGCCATAACCATGCCAATAATAAAGAGATAGTTATTCCTTGAGGCGATTTATTATTTTTTTCCTCTAAAATTGCTTTTTCAAGATTTTCACATAAATCGTTTTTATTCTCGATAAAATGTCTATTTACTATTGTCATACTTGTACGTTGTTGATCCAAAGGCTTCTCATTTTTTTCTAGGTAAGCAATTTTGGTGCTTAATCCTTTAGGATAATATTTTTTTAATTTTGAAACTTTTTTAACCTCTTTTGAGGTAATTTTTGATGGATCTTCGACTAATTCTCGGATAGTAGCATATTCAGCTGATTTGATAACGTCATCTACCCTAAGCATTGACTCAAATTCATCTGCAATCTCTTTACGTTGTCGACTCAGGGTACGTGTGAGCCCTTCAATAATAGAATCCTTTATTAAATTCTTTTTTTCTTCCATCAAACTCGTCATAATTCTGTCAGTCTCATTTTTTATATTAGCACCTAAATATAGTACTCCAACTAGTTGACCAACAACTGCTGGATCAAAATAGCTCGCAATTTGCAAAGCAGAATGGGTAATATCAAATGAGCCATCTACATTAATATTAAATAGCAGTTTTATAAGTTTAACCGCAGCATCCTCTGCAAGACCAAATCGAAACAGAGTCCGTATATAGTGAGTATTCCAATAAAGAGCTCCTAGCGCTGGAGCACATTGTTCATAACCCTGCTTCATACACGTTGACATGCCATGGATGAGTGGCAAAGGAATTTCTGCTCGAGTACTCAATATTATAAAGCTACTAATAAGAATAATTTTAACCGATCTCATGGTAATCATACATTCTCCTTTTACATTCCCTTTTTTTGTTACTAAAGTGACCTCTTTGTCAAGACAAAAAAATAGATTTATTTATAAATCATAGAAGCCTCCGAGAGTATAGGTTTATTCAATAACTTAAACTGTTCAAACAATTGTTGCTTTGCAGGTATTGTCTTTAATTCATAAATAGCATCTGGTGTATGATAATTCAGTGCTTGGTGAAAACGTGTTTGGTTGTAAAAATTTATAAAATTACGTAAAGCAACTCGAGCTTGATCTACTGTATCAAAGCTATGCAAGAATACATTTTCGTATTTTATCGTTCGCCATAATCGCTCTACGTAAACGTTATCTGCCCAGCGTCCCTTGCCATCCATACTAATCAAAATATTGTTTTGCATGAGCGTTTCGATCCATATAGTACTTGTAAACTGACACCCCTGGTCACTGTTAATGATTTCAGGAAAACCATGGTTTAAGCTCATAGATAGCGCCTTTAAACACGAAAATGCTGTATTGTTGACTGAGTTCCCCCAGCATTTTCTGCTCTTTAATCGCTTCCAGAGAAACTTTAGTCTTGAATTCACTGTCATGCTTTTTATATATTCTTGCCACGGTCATTCCTCGGGTAATAATGTTTCATCTTAACATCATTATACCCTACTTTTTTTTCAAATTACCCGTGTCCAGTTTATAGGGGTAAGTATACCTTCAAGATGTCCTAATTCTGACCTGGCATTAGCATTATCTGAGCGAGCCTCTAGCGGAACTCGATCGGGTATGTAGTTCTTGCTCTTCTTTGCTCTCACAAGGCCTCTTTTCGGCTTGGCTCTGGGCAGTAGTTTAGGCATTCCCAATGCTTTACCTTCAGGTCCATAAATCCAAGCGTAGATTGCTTCTTTTGTTATCTTATTGGCCGGATGCTCTAGCGTCCACCTACCTGCTATAGCTATGGGTGACCAATACTTTTTGAGCTTCTCTATGACATAAACCTTCAAGCCATCGATCCTATCAACTTTAAAGCCATGCTTGGCCTTTCTCTTTTGTGATTTTGCCTGAGCTTCTGATGGATAGTAATAATACTCCTTGCCGTCACTATTTCGTCTAATTTCTCGCAATATTGTCGATGTGTGCCTACCCCTATCCTTCCTCTCGAATACAGCTTCTTTAATCCATCCAAAATTGCCACTCTCTCTTGTAACGATAATTGTGTATACTTGTCCATGCAACACCTCTTTCTTATATAACTATCTTATTCTAAAAATAATTATACATTAGAAATGTGTTGCACTTCATTTTAGCTTAAGCACTTTACCGCAAGTCTTTTCCCAGACCGATTGTGTTATTTCGTATTTGGTTGTCTGTTGGCAGCCCTAAATAATAATACAAAAAAAGTTACATAATAAATATAGAGCAGAATATAATATATGCTTGGCATTCGATAAAAATCTTTATACCATAAAATTAACAATAATATTGCAACAAATGCTGCTATTAATATGCGCATAACCTTTTTAAAAGTGTACCCACATAATTCTGTATCGATCTGCTCAAATTTTAAACAAGCTACACATTTCTTTGGATATGAAAATATAAAAGCATAGAGAATGACCCCAAAAATGCCCATACAGATACCCAAAATATTGGTATAGAAAGATCCCAGCCTCATATAGGCTGGGAAATTAAAGATCCACCATATATGAATAGTAGATATGAATATTATCGTAAGTAACTCTTGTTTAAATTTAGACCAGCGTTCTTGAGATATATTCATTTTTTAACTCTTATACGGGACCTGTGGCAACTCCGGTGCCTAGGCCTACCGCGAGGCCTACTGTATTGCTTGCAACTTCTATTACGGGAGCTAAGGTTGTTTCTAATCCGACAGCAATTCCTGTTCCTACAACTGGGATAAGAGCAGTTGTCCAAATCAGGCTGTGGCATACAACTTCTACCGTACCTTTCCCTAGAAAAAAGCCAACACTTGCTCCAAAAAGCCCACCGCCTTTTCCAGGTACCATTGCCTGTAATCGATGTTCACCGTCGCTTAATCTGATTGCTTTAATGCGATTGCCCTGCTCAACAAAAGTCTTTAGTTTATCTGGACTCATGCGCTTCAATAAAGGATCGACAAAATGCGATTTTACTATCTGTTCCTTTTGACCATCAAATATCCTAAATCCATTCTCATCGCGGATTAATTGGCGCATCATACCGAAAGATGACAATGAGATAAGCATTGCTATGCATAGACATAGCTTGTACGAATAATTCATGTAATAACCTTTATGTTATACAAAGACAAAAATAATATGGTGACATCGAAAAAAAAGAATGTTATGTTTTAGGCAATAATAGGCCTAGACCATAATAGAACCCACTCTGTTATATGGTTTATATTGTTGAAGTTGAAAGAGATTCTAGTATGATTTGGGCTATGAGTCAACAATGGATTGAAAATAAACTCTTCTGACTGGCTTAAGTTAAAATGAAGTGCAACACATTTCTAATGTATAATTATTTTTAGAATAAGATAATTAAAATTTGCTGCCACAATCAGCATTTTTTAATGAAATTTGAGCTTATCAACAGCAAAATCAAAAGTCAATTCGTTCATAAGTTTTTCAGCGGCTCCCGCTAATTTGGGGTAAAAAGACTGGGATTATTGATTTCAAAAAGCTGATTTTAAAGAGGAATACACCCCTTTAACGCCTTGGCGCTAGTTATTGATCTAAAAAAATTGTTTTTTATA
>JAKASV010000025.1 GCA_021818945.1 bacterium
TCCAGCTAGGGTACGTACTAAAGCACCTGTAGCAGTATTCCATAGATGTGCCGTATTGTCACCAGAAGTAGTTACTATCAATCTGCCATCAGGGCTAAAATTGGCTGAAGTAACAAGATCTGTATGTTCAGCTAAGGTATGTACTAAAGCACCTGTAGAAGTATCCCATACACGTGATGTATTGTCATGAGAAGTAGTTACTATCAATCTGCCATCAGGGCTAAAATTGGCTGCATTAACCCAATCTGTATGTCCAGCTAGGGTACGCACTAAAGTACCTGTAGCAGTATTCCATATACGTACTGCTTGGTCTCTAGAAGCAGTTACTATTAATCTGCCATCAGGGCTAAAATTTGCTGAATTAACAGCATTTGTATGTCCAGCTAGGACATGTACTAAAGTACCTGTGGCAGTATTCCATATACAAGCTGTATTGTCCCATGAAGCAGTTACTATCAATCTGCCATCAGGGCTAAAGTTGGCTGAATTAACAAGATCTGTATGTCCAGCTAGGACATGTACTAAAGTACCTGTGGCAGTATTCCATATACAAGCTGTATTGTCATATGAAGTAGTTACTATCAATCTGCCATCAGGACTAAAATTAGCTGAATGAACAAAATCTGTATGTCCAGCTAGGACATGTACTAAAGTACCTGTGGCAGTATTCCATATACGTGCTGTATTGTCATATGAAGCAGTTGCTATTAATCTGCCATCAGGGCTAAAATTGCCTGAATAGACAGGGCCTGTATGTCCAGCTAGTGGGGTACTTTGGATTCTTGCAGTGCGCATCTCAGCTGCACTTAGATTGTGAGCAGCGTTAACAATCGCAAGTAAGGTGAGCAGTCTTAGTGAAATAGTTAATTTTGAAGCCATATAAAATCTCCATGTTTAAAACGTTTTATCAATATTCTCTATAATCAATAATTATGCATGACCAGCTAAGTCATGCATGGGATTGGCGCCTAGGGTCTGTTAAAGTAAAACCAATCCATCTGATGCCACTGATATGTAGTAATTAAGATTAATCATAAATAATATATAATAAATGTCAATAAAATTTATCTCATTTTTTAAAAATTATTCGAGTATTATAAATCTATAAAAAGAGTACTGTATTTTTTGGGGTTTGGTGCTTTATTTATTCAACAAAAAAAGTCTGCAAAGTCATGCACAAAGAGGTATAGATCTTGCTTAGTCTAATATGAAATGCAACACGTTTCAGGTAGAATATAAAAAATGAAACAAATCTACCAAGGAAAGGTGTTGCAAATTATGAGAAAGTTTACTCAAATAGTATACAATGAACGGGATAAAATTTATAGGGGTTTCTGCGAAGGGAGGACTGTTTCTTATTGAAATTTTTTAGTGTTGCATTTCATATTAGAGTTTGTCAGGATGTCAAAGATGTTAATACCTTGGCCAAATTCGCAACTGCCATTGTTTCCAACAAGCTCAAAAGAAAGGATTGCTATGACAAAGAAAAAAGAATTACCAAAAGGGTTAGTTATCCCTGGAGATGTACCCGTGTATGCGTATGATGAATATAGTGAGAATTTTTTAGCTATTACACGAGGGACCGGTCGCTTTTTTATGTTTGCTGCTGATCACAAAATTGAGCATCTTAATAATGATTTTTATGGGGCTGGTATTGATCCAAATACGAATGATCCTAGACATATTTTTAAGATAGCCGAAAAAGGATCAATAGGTGCATTGGCTACCCAAGCAGGTCTTATTGCTCGTTATGGTCGTCACTATAAAGGCATAAACTATATAGTAAAACTGAATGGAAAGACAAACCTGGATTCTAAAAGTTCTGATCCAATCAGTGAGGCTTTGTGGGACATTGACGATGTATTGAGTTTAAAAGATGATAATGCTATTGCCATTCGTGGCATTGGATATACTATCTATCTTGGCAGTGAGTATGAGCATCTTATGCTAAAAAAAGCTGCGCACGCGATTTTTCATGCCCACCAAGCAGGCTTACTAGTTGTCCTGTGGGTATACCCACGTTCGCGTCATATTGCAGACGGACAGACGCCAGAACTAATTGCAGGGGCTTCGGGTATTGCTAATGCATTGGGTGCAGATTTTGTTAAAGTTCATGTTCCACATATGACAGAGGCGATGAGCAGCTTACAAGCATTAAAAATTGCTACGCAAGCAGCTGGCAATACAGGAGTGATTTGTTCAGGGGGTGCTCAGACACCAGTTGTTGAGCTACTTACCCATATTCATGATCAAATAGTAAGAGGCAGGGCATCTGGATGCGCGATTGGCAGAAATATTTTCCAACGCTCATTGCCATACGCCGTAGCGCTTACACATGCTATTTCAGCTCTTGTATATGATGGCGCGCCACTTGCGCAAGCGAACGAAATGTTAAAAACTGTTTCAGAGGCCTAGTGAAAAATAAGAAAAAATGTTTTCTCTGTTATTAACGTAATTCTAGTCCTTGACTCCATAAACGATCAAACTCTTGTTGATAGGCAGCAACAATTGCTTGGTTAGTTTCTCGTATCATAAATTCTCTATTGCCAGTAAGGCCCTGTGTGGTAAAATTACAAGATCCTGTTAGCACGGTTTGAGTTCTGTCGCTATGACCCAATAACATAAACTTATGATGCATGAGTGCGTCAGATTCAGGTGCCGCAGGCTGAAAGATTCTGATGTGCACATTACGCAAACCACCTAGCTCTTCGCTCACTCTTTCATCTCTATTGTGGTGATCTATAAGAATATCAATAGTAGTGCCTGGATTAATAGCAGCAGCTTTAAGCTCCTCGACCAGGATTTTATCTGTGAGCGCAAATGCAGCAATTTGAATTGATGTTGGTTTTTTATTAAGAGCTTGCAGTATTGTTTGTAATATACCACTAAAAACGACTTTGCCGTCCTTAGATTTTTGTTGTTCACTGGCAGAAGTTGTAGCTGGTGCCTGCTCTTGATGCGGGCAGCAATGCATTTCAAGAAGTTGTTCTTGAAGTTCTGCAATCAGATCAAAGCTCTCTGCTTTTTTGCATTGCGAAATTAACTGTTTAATGAGTTCAGGACTTTGATAACCTGATGTCGATGGACTATACCCGTCAGCACGAGACCACAACCAATCAAACTCAGTTTTGAAAGCCAGTACCGTGTTCTCTTGATGAGATTCTATCATATTTTCATAGTTTGCGGTCATTCCTGCACGAGTAAAGTTAGCTGAACCTGCAATAATGGTTTGCAAGCTATCAAAGATAACATACTTGCTATGCAGATACTCTGTTTGCCTGACAGTTTTTATCTGAGCCCCATGCCTTAACAGATTTCCAAGTGTGGTACCATAATATTCATCACAGGAGTTATCAACAAGAATCTTTATGGCAATGCGACGAAGTTTTAGGGCTCTTATTAATGCCTCTGTGATGCGGATGTTGGTGAACATACACGATGAGATTGAGATCGCCGATCTTTCATGTTCTATATTCTCAATAATTTCATCTTCGAGTGATCGTGCTTGATGGCCAAAAAGCGCTCTAATACCACTCGCTGCAGGTGCTGCTGCCGGCGACGGGGTTGATTTTTGTGCAGTAATGCAATCTTCTAAAATGTCCATGAATCGACTCTGATCGATAAGCCCCGTGTAAATGCATGCACTTGCATGCTTGCTCAGTGCACTAATATCTTTTTTAACCAGGAGTGTTTTAAGTAATTCAGCTAATTGTGGAGAATTTTTAGTTGGCATAAGGACCTTAATGCCGATAGCTGCAGGTGGCTGTATAGACTGTTTGCAAGTAGATGCAGATTTTTTAGTGATAGGCAGTTGTTGCGCTTTATGGGCGACAGCTTGAGCTTGAGCTGGAGTGATGGCAGTACCTGTCTTTTTTTGTGCATGGATTGCCTGTGGTTGTTTTGAGATTCCAGGCAAAGCAGCAGTTGGTTTTGAAGGTGCGGCTTTTGCCTGCAGCGGTTCATCTGTCACTAAGCCCATGGAGACAAGTTTTTGTCTCTGATGTCTATCTGTTGTCAAGTCCTTTGCTATCTGCGCAGGAGTTAGTCTTTTACTATTTCTCATCTGGGTCAAGGAGCTGAATAGAGCCGGGTTAATTTTATCTGTGAGAGCTTTAAAGCCTTGCAGTTTGGCAATACAATCTTGTAGGTCGTCCAGTATGTAATGAAGTGCCGTGTTGCCATGGCAGTCAGCCTGATATCTTTCTGGATAATACTGAAGTAATAATTTCATTAATCGAGGCTTTTCTTTTAATGCTTGAACGGCTATTAACCAGGCAGTTTTGCTTTTGCCATCAAAAATATTCGGTCTGGCACCACACTTTAATAATGTCTCCGCCGCTATTAAATAATCGTTTGACATAGCATAGTTGAGTGGTACTTTGCCGTCAGTAGTTGGAATATTGATATTAATCTTGACCTGCTCGATCAGTTGCTGCATAGTAGTGCAATCATCTTTTTTTATAGCTTCATAAAGCTGTTGTTGTGGATCTTGTGGTATTTGAACTGTTGATTGACTTGTCGATGCAGGCAGATCACACGTTAACACCGGCTTGATATCCAGGGCTGTGCTTTTTGCTCCATGCAATTGCAATAGCCCAATCATTCGAGTATTGCCGCGAGACTTAGCCTTATCCAAAAGCATTTGTCCGTGTTTTGCTATGTCAATCAATCCAAGTAAGTGTGCAACAAGTTGGCTTTTTTTGTCGTTCATTGAAGTTGAAGTGATAGAGACTAGTGAGGCTACTAGAGTACTTTCTTGGAGATTGCCGTATTTTATTAATAAATCAATCATAGCTGTATCACAACTGCTCGTGACAGCTGATACGAGAGCATTATTTCCTGTATCTGTGAATAAGTTTGCATCTGCTTTATTCTTTAACAATAGTTCTACGCATTCAAAATGATTATTTCCGATAGCAAGGATCAAAGGAGTAACTTTTTGAGATAGACTCTTTTTTGAGTTTCTGTCGCATTGTATATTCGGATTGACATTAAGTTGTAAAAGCTTTTCGATACAACGGAAATTACCACAAGAAGCAGCAAAGCACACAGGATTAAGAATTCCTTTGATTCCCGATTCTGCAATTGTCGTAGACTTTTCATAGTTTTTGCATAAAGCAAGTAGTTGCTCAAATAGTCTAAAAGACTCATCTGTATTTCTAAGAACAGCTGCATTGAGACATTCTTCTAATTCTGTCGCATTTAAAAATCTTATATAAATACTGATGCCATCATAATTATGATCCTGTAAGAGCTTATAAAACAAAGTAGGTGCATGCTTAATGAGCTTATATTTTTTTATCAGATCCGAAAGAATTTTTGCCGCACCACTATCAAGACATTCTCTTTTCTTTGTTGTAACAGGAGTTTGATCATGTGATACAGTAGATGGAGCATTAATATAAGCACCACATGCCGCCAGAAGGCGTACTATTTCAATATGACCATTTTTAGCGGCAGCATGCAAAGCAGTACCGTCTGAACAACTTTGGTTAACATTGGCACCAATACTGAGAAGATACTGTACGATATCTTGATGACCATTTTGAGCCGCCATGAACAAAGGAGTTGCTCCATCGCTGTCTCCAGTGTGAATATCTGCATGATTTTCTACCATCAGGCGAACAATAGCTAAATGACCTTTTTCGGCAGCCGCTCGCAAAGGAGTTTCACTTGAATAACGTTCATTCACGTCGGCCCCAAGACTGAGAAGAAGTTGGACGACATCTTTATGGCCATTGAAAGCAGCCATATATAAGGGGAAGCTGCCATTTTTTATTTTGACATTGATATTTGCCCCATGTTCTGCCAGATATTGTACGATTTTATGATGACCTACTTGCGCAGCCATTAACAAAGGGGTTGCCCCATCGCTGCCTCCATCATGTACGTCTGCATGATTTTCTACAAGCAACTTAACAACAGCTAAATGGCCATTTTGAGCAGCAACCCGCAAAGGTGTACATCCTAATGAATTACCCTTATTAATATCTACCTCAGGTAACGCTAAGAGTATGCGCACGATCTCAACATGTCCTCTGAGAGCAGCAAAAAACAAAGGCGTTCCGTTGTGGGAGGCGGCTAAACTTGCCTTCTGTTGCATGAGAAACTGTGTGATTGGTATATGTCCGTTTTCAATAGCGATGAGTAAAGGAGTAGTCCCAAATTTACTTGAAACATTGATATCCGCTCCATGCTGAACAAGTAACTTTACGAGTTCAAGGTATCCTTCTTGCGCAGCAAGATATAAAGAAGAAACGCCATTTTCTTTTCTTACTGCATTTACTAGTGAGCCATTTTGCAAAAGTAACTCTGTTATTGCAATATGGTTTTCCTGAGTAGCTACAGACAAAGGAGTATAGTCATCAAAATCTGCTATATTTACATTTGCTTTGTGTTGTATCAGCAATTGTACAATTTCACGATGACCCATTTGAGAAGCTAAAAGCAAAGGAGTATCACCATCTATGTTTCGAGCATCAATATGGATTCCTTCAACACCACTAAGAAATTCAACAATGCTAAGATGACCTTTTTGAGCAGCAATATGTAAAGGAGTATCCCCTGTGGAGGTTGTTACATTGACTTTTGCACCTTGTTGAACAAGAAATTTCACAATTTCAACATGACCATTCTGCGTAGCCCAAAACAAGGGGGTTGCGCCATCATGATCTGCAGCATTGATCTCTGCTCGACATTTTATAAGATATTGTACAATTGAAAGATGGCCCTCTCTGGCAGCTATATGTAACATCTCTGAGGCATCCGAGCTATCTTCCCGTTCTTCCATAAGGGATTGCACTGCTGCAAGATTTCCCCTGCTCACAGTGCTGGCAAGGGTTCCTCGGTTAATAGAATCAACAAGTTTTTGTTGTTTCATGCCATGGAGAGTACAGCAAAAAAATAGTATGAGAATATATAAACGGTTTTGCATGAGATAGCCTTTCATTTTAGTTATTTGTAGTTGGGCTCTTTTTTCGTAATTATCTCTTTTGCACCTTGCAAAGACGAATGCAAATACTTTCTTGTCCAAAAGGAGTTCTACAGTCTGAAATACTTATATGAAAAATCAAGATAATATTAAAATTAGTCTTATACTTTAATAGATAGCTATTTATGATTATGATGAATAATTAATTATTGTCAATATATTTTATTGCTGATGAGAATTATAATTTATTTTTTAATAAATATTCTAATTGAAACTATTTATTAAAATTTTCGTCGTATTCATCTTGTTTTTGTTGAGATCATGACTTAAGCTGTTGGAAGATTTTTAGCTAAAAAGAGGGACTGATTAGTGAAGATACACCCCAGGATTTTGTCGTTGAGGCTGCTTATTACTAGTTGTATTCTTTGTGCCGAAGCACCATTTCAGCCTTATTGGCCGCGTGAGCGCTATCAGGCCCAATCATTTCTGTTTACCAGACCGATATTTGAGAATATCGTGGCACAGCAAGCCTTGTGGCATAGCATAATCTATAACAAGCAATGCTCACGTTGTCAGGGTTTGCAGATAACTCCTTTGTATCAATATGCTTGTGGCACACACAAAAATAAATATTATTGGTTGTTTGATTGTAAAACAGATCTTTTATTCTCTGGTGATGATAACATCAATGATCTCAATATCCGTGATGTCCGAGCAGAATGGTTTCAGTTGCCATCGAGTTTTAGAGGGCAGATGACATTTAATCCAGTTGAGCATCAAGCAGGGGTATGCATAGAATATCATCGTGATTTGGGTCATTGTTGTGAAGTTGATTGTTTGGATAATTGTTGGCTCAGTGTTGAACTTCCAATTGTTTATGTAAAAAATGATATAGGGTTGACTCAATGGAATATGCAGCATGAAGGTACGGTATACCCGAGTACTATTGCTCAAAGTTTTTGTAACCCTGAATGGAAATTTCTTAAAGTATGTGGTGCCAAGCATATAGTACAACCGGCTTTTTTAAATCTGAGGCTCGGCAAAACCTATTACAACAAAGACAAGTTTCAGCTTCTTTTTTATCTGGGGTTTTCGCTGCCAACCTCAACGAGTAATGATGGATCATACATGTTCTATCCAGTAGCAGGGTATAATGGTCATTTTGGCTTTATTGCGGGGGTACATACGCAGATACTATTGACCCGTGATGATTCTTCTCCCTATTCTGTATGTTTTTTTGCTGCGCTGGAAAATCTATTTCTAGTCCCTGCAAGTCAATATAGGACTTTTGATCTGCTGTGCAAACCTTGGAGCAGATATTTGCTCTATGTTAAAAAACATAGCCTACCTCAAGCGTTTGTGCCGGGTGTTAATATACTCACGCGCAACGTTCGCGTAGAGCCCTATACTCTCGTTGATTTTGCCTGTGGATGGCGCGTAATTACTAATCATTGGGAATTCGAATTGGGATATGGCATCTGGGGCCATGGTGATGAAAAAATTGAGCTCAAGTGTGGTGCCAAATGTCCACCAGACAATGAATATGGCATTGCTGGTATACCTCCTTTGGGGTACAATGAGGCGGTGACTGCAAGTGGTAGTACCATACAAAGCCAGGCTCCGTATGATCATGATGAGCAGGGGCATCCTGTTTTCGTGCCCATAACAGAGAGCCAATTAGATCTGCTATCAGCTGCAAGTAGATCTGCGCTTAATCATAAGATATTTGCAAGCATCGGGCACGTGGATACAGGACGTATAGAGTATCTCTATGGGGTAGGTGTATATATAGAGGTTCCACAGTGGCGCACCAGTTTGCAAAGTTGGGGTGTCTGGGCAAAATTTGGACTAGTATTTTGAATTTATCCTATTAGATTTTTGCTTACAAACAATAATTCAGGATAAAGTTTAGAACCTGTCATGGTTGGATCATCAGTAAAATTATTAAAATATTGATTCAATAATTGATATTATTATAAAAATAATATAATATTTAATAATAATAAAATATTCAATTAATTTAAATATATGTATTAATATTTATGTATTAAGGGTTTATTCATGCAAAGCTTATTTTATGGCAGATTTTGCATAGTAGTAGCTGTTCTTTATACCTCATTTTCTTTATCTATGAAAGCAATGGATGATGGTCAAGGCAAGATAGCTGGTCATGATCGCACAGAACCAGAACTTTCTATTATGGCATACACAGAAACTGAAACAAGACAAAGACCTTATCCAACTACCCTGCATGAGCTTCTGGCCTTGCAATCTTCAGAACCGCTGACAACAAGGCGCTGCATTCGTCCTGAGCAAACAGAGCTTGCGCCTGTACAGACGCATAGTGGTTGCGGTTTTTCTCCTCTGAATTTGTCAGCGGCTCAAAATGGAATGACAATGAAACTGTCTGGTCAAACACCCATGTTAGCTAAAGCAGTTGTCAGCCAACAAGGACAAATTCCTCCATTGCAAAGTCCTGTGCATACTACGCTTCCTGTCAGGCCTATTCAGCTTATGCAATTATTGCCTATGCAAAGATTATCAAAATTTCAAGAAGGTTGTGATCAAGCTAGTAGGTATGAATTATTTTATGAGCGCTTGAATGTACTCTTTGGAAGATCAGCAAGCTGTCCTTTTCCTGGTTGTACCTTCAAAGGACAAAAAATAAAAGATATCTGCGAGTATTGCATAACTAAGCATCCTGAGGCCGAAAAACCTATAGATATGCCACGACAAGTTTTATTTGCAGTGCAAGCAACTGAAGTTTTGCCTTCAAGCACGTCTGAAACTCACGGTTCAGTGACTGTGTTCGCTAGTCAGCCAATTTTAATTAAAGATCGTGATGCTCCGTCGACTCTGGCAGCTAGGCAGATAGACATGGAAAAAATGACAACTGTTCGAGATTTGGCAAGTGAGTCCACTTATTATTCAAGCCTACATTGCCTATATCGTAATGTGAAATGTCTAGTTGGGAGGCTCGGTTTAGAGTGAAGTTGGCTTGTTTATTGCAACAGTTCTATAGTCTGCTGGTAGGCTTGCGCCGTACCAGATGTATTTTTATCATCACACATAGAGAAATGACCCATTTTCAACATGGTGCGAGCAGCGTCTAAAGGAGTTCTTTTTTGTGCATCAGGCGCCGTTCTGTCGGCTTTTTTGGCCATAAGTAGTTTGACCGTCTGCGCGCTACCTGCTGCTGCGGCAAGGTGTAATGGTGTAGCATCCGCATTGGTTTTTGCCTGTATGTGTGCACCATTGTCTAAAAGCATCGTCACAATTTCAAATCGACCGTTACTTGCGGCAGTATGGAGCGGGGTATACCCTAAATCGTCTTGTTCTTCCAATGGAGCTTTTTTAACTAATGCTCTGGCAATCTCAATTCTGTTTTCGCTTATTGTTGGATTTTGCTCACTGTACGCCGCAATATGGAGAGGAGTTTTATCGTGACTATCCTTAAGACTTACGTCTGCGCCTTTATCTATCAACATTTTAGCCATCGAAGTATGTCCTAGTAAAGTCGCTATATGAAGTGCGCTTGCCTTTGGATTAAAAGCTTGGCTATTGGCTGATTGTATGAGTGATTGATCGTTGACTGGTATCCCATCATCGAGCATTTGGCGGGCAAGCCAACATTTATTATTTCTTACTGCGTTTAAAAATGCTCTTTTTGTTTCAGGTGATGATGGGTCAAGTTTCCCGCCCAGCAGATGCCAAAACTTATATTGGAGTGCTCTGCCATGTAGTGCACACTTATGAAGAAATCTATGCTTGACTAGATGCATAGCTCCAAAAGCCATTATGCAAAGAGTACCAGCTGATATTGTTGGATTTTTTTTGATGAGAGTAAGACACGCATAAGCAGTTTGTGAACACGCACGAAAACATCGATTGACAAAGTGCATCGAGTAGATTGAATTTTCACCCGTGAAAATAATCAAGCATACTGTTAGGCAAAATTTACGATTAATATTCATCAACTTTTCCTTTTTGGTTTTGTAATTATTATGTCAATATCGGTATTACAACAAGCTTATACCAGTCTGTCAGAAGAATAAGATATCTGCAAAAATGTCCATCAAAAATGTAAGGGAGAATCACTGTTGTTTTTATATATGTCGTGTAAATTTTTCTGTGGCGGATACGTCAGCAATACGGTCTTGCATAGCATGCATGCACATATGTTGTACAAGTAATATGACTTCTGGATTCGCCAAATCTGTATCATCTGGCATGATAGACATAAGTATTGCACGTATATATTTCAGATCTCTAAAATCTTCATGTTCTTGTGTTGCATCGTTAATCTGTAATAGAGGCTCAAGAAGCGCACGGTTTTCTAGGTACTGGTTTCGGAGCTGAACAAGTAGTTTTGTGTAATATTCTTGGTTGTGGTAATGCTCTGTAAGTTTGGCAATCCAGGTATCTTGAAAAATAAATGCCAGTCGAATAGCTTCAAATAGAGCATCAGAGGTTTGTCGTGATTGGGTTGATATCGGAATTAAGGGTTTAATAGTGGTAGATCGACGAGAAGTCTTTGCAGTATATTTTTTTTGGAGGCTGCTTGTTTTGATGGGCGCTTTTTCTTTTTTAGGCGTTGGCTGCTTTTTTAATGGTTTTTTTGATTCAAAACGCTTCATGACAAGATCAATATCTTCAAGCTGAACTTGAGCAAGCTTTTCCTTGACTTGTTGCTTGGAAACGTGTTTTATGCGTCCTAGTACTATTATTGGTAACAATGTCGGCGGTAATATTTTTTTGGGAAAGGTGAGGTATCGATGAAACGTTACATTACTTCGTTGTTGCGCAGGTGTTTTTGCACGTAATGTTGCCATGACGCGTATATAATAATTATGAAAATCTCTAAAATCTTTATTATAATTCTTAATAAGTTCAACGAGAGGTTTGCTCAGTTTGTTGCAGACAGCAGTCATTTTTCCGTCAACTAAGAGTAAATTAGCCAAAGAAAAATAAGAAGCTATCTGCGTGAAAGTTGCAATAGGTTGTAATGCTCTGATAGTTTGATACTTTTCAATGTCTTTAACAATCCTTAAAAAACTAGGCTCCTGGCGCAATGCTTTTAATGAATAATAGATTTTAGCTATGCCCTCCTGCTCTGCTCCTAAGTCTGGGCAATCATAAGGGAAGAATTTTTCACTTCTTGCTTTTCCTATGTTTTTGGCAATTGCTTCATGGACAGTGATAATGTCCTCACGAAAAAGTTCTTTTGGTGCTGGGGTAAAGGTGAGGATAAGGGTGCCTAAGAAAGAGTATTGTTCATAGAGAAGTGTTGCTAGTTCATTTAATTGATTTGGACTCATAGTTAGGGGGTTGATGTTAGTAATTCTTTCTTGTTGTGATGTGTAGGTGCAAGAGGTCATAGCGATAGAGAGTGTCATCAAGAGTGCGACCCTATTGAAGCGTATCATGCCAGATCCTCTACATTGGAAAATAAAGTTTTTTAAATTTTGATTGTACATAAAAGCAAATACTCTTTATACAGTAAAAAAGTTTATACGAAAATTTATATCTGTCCATGCTTTTTAGAAAAAGAATAACCTGATGTTTTCTCATATTTAAAAGAAGTATAATAATCTTAATAATAATATCAATGCACTAAAAAAAGAATAATAGGTAGTTACGTATATGAAGATACAGATACTGGGCACGCGTGGCGAGATTAAGCCGACGGCACCCTATCATGCGAAGCATTCAGGAGTCTTGATTGATGATTATTTGATGTTTGATCTTGGAGAAAAAGAATTTTTGTCTTATAAGCCTAAGGCTATTTTTATAACACATTTACATCCAGATCATGCCTTTTTTGTCCGTGATATGCGAGAGTCTATTGACTCAAAAATTAAGATATATGCTCCTGAGAGGTTCAAAAATATACCAATGCAGGTATTAACTCAGCAATGGTCATCTGGGCCCTATATGGTTACACCCATTCCTACTGAACATAGTATCAAAGTAAAATCTCAGGCATACCTGATTCAGAAGGGTGATAAAAGAATTCTCTATACGGGGGATATGTTTTGTATAATAAAGAAATATCAGAAAAAACTAAAAAAGCTCGGTAAATTGGATCTAGTAATTACTGAAGCAAGTTTTTTGCGTGAAGGTGGTGTTATTCGGCGCGCTAGATTACGTGATGAGGAGCTTTTTGGACATGCAGGTATACCCAATCTTATTAGGTTTTTTAAACCTTACACCAAGGGGATTTTGTTGATGCATTTCGGGTCATGGTTTTATCAGTTGGGCACACGTGCAGCGAGGGTAAAAATTCAAGAATTAGCCAGACGCTATGATGTTAAAATTTATGTTGGTTATGATGGACTGATTTTATGTCTCTAGAATTTATTTAATGTCCCCTGCTTCACATAATCATTAACAGTATTTGTGATCAGGTTCTTGAACGATCGAAGTATTTGTTCCTCAAGCCCTGCTTCTCGTTCAATCTCGGCTATTTCTTTTTTATTAAACGTGTTTTTTCTGTAAGCATCCCAGCTTCTATAGTGCAAATATTCTAAACGGCAAGTAAGAATCCTAAAAATTTGTACCCGAATTTTGATTCATTGAGGCTGTGCCCATGCCGGGCGTACAAGAAAGGCGACAGTGAATTACACTGTCGCCTGGTTCTCTTAGATTAAAATAGGCTTAGTACATGCCTGGCATGCCACCCATGCCACCACCATGTTCATGTCCTACTTCTTTCTTTTCAGAAGGGATCTCGAAAATTGCTGCTTCAGTTGTTAACAATAAGCCTGCAATCGATGCTGCAAGTTGTATAGCCGAGCGCTCTACTTTGGCAGGATCGATAATACCTTCTTCCATCATGTTGACATAAGTGCCTTTACGAGCATCAAATCCAGTTGCATCACCTTTTTCGCGAACATGATTTACAATGACTGCTGCATCAAAGCCAGCATTAGAAGATATGATGCGTAACGGTTCTTCAAGTGCTCTGCGAACTATAAGTGCACCGAGTTTTTCGTCGCCTTCTAACGAAAGTGTATCCACGACTTTTTGTGCGCGCAGTAGTGCAACACCACCACCAGCTACAATGCCCTCTTCAATCGCGGCGCGTGTTGCATTGAGAGCATCTTCGATACGATCTTTTTTCTCTTTCATTGCTGTTTCTGTTGCTGCACCAACTTTGATGACTGCTACGCCACCAGCTATTTTTGCAAGGCGTTCTTGGAGTTTTTCTTTGTCGTAGTCGGAGGTGCTGTTTTCAATTTGCATTCTGATTTGTGCAACACGATTTTTGATAGCCTCATTGTTGCCTTGGCCTTCAATGATTGTTGTGTTGTCTTTGGTAATGATAACACGCTTTGCTGATCCAAGATCTTGCAGCGTGAGCTTTTCAAGTTTTAGGCCTAGATCTTCTGAGATCATCTGTCCGCCTGTGAGCACTGCAATATCTTCAAGCATGGCTTTGCGTCGATCACCAAACCCAGGAGCTTTAACCGCAGCAACATTCAAGGTGCCGCGCAATTTATTGACTACCAGTGTTGCGAGTGCTTCACCATCAACATCTTCAGCTATAATCAATAATGGTCGTCCTGAACGTGCAGTAGCTTCTAAGATCGGAAGCATAGGTTTCATGCTGCTAATCTTTTTTTCAAAAATAAGGATCAGAGCATTTTCTAATACTGTCTCCATCTTTTCTGTGTTGCTGACAAAGTAAGGTGACAGATAGCCGCGATCAAATTGCATGCCTTCTACCACATCAAGTTCATCATGCATGCCTTTTGCTTCTTCAACCGTAATAACGCCATCGCGACCTACGCGCTCCATTGCCTCTGCAATCTGCTTGCCAATAGCGGTATCAGAATTTGCAGATATAGTTGCTACCTGCTCGATCTCTTTTTTGCCATGAACTGGCTTGGAATTCTTTTTAATGTCTTCTACTACAGCGTCGACAGCCTTGTCGATTCCACGTTTGAGTTCCATGGGATTTGCGCCAGCTGTGACATACTTGTTGCCTTCGCGGAAAATCGCTTGTGCGAGCACGGTAGCTGTCGTGGTACCATCGCCAGCTACATCTGCAGTTTTGCTGGCTACTTCACGGACCATCTGTGCGCCCATATTTTCAAGTTTGTCTTCAAGTTCGATTTCTTTGGCTACAGTGACACCATCTTTTGTGATGCTTGGAGCACCAAAAGAGCGTTCAAAAACTACGTTACGACCTTTAGGACCGAGAGTTACTTTTACGGTATCTGCGAGAGTGTCTATACCCTTGCGAATTTTTTCGCGGGCAGTTACACCGAATTCTATACGTTTGGATGCCATGATCTAAAACTCCTTGTGCTTATTGCTCGATAATGCCTAAAATATCTTCTTCTCGAATGATCAAATAATCTTCACCGGCTTCGGTGCCTGAGTACTTGCCAAAATAGATCTTATCCCCAACTTTGACGCTCATGGGAATGACTTTGCCGTTGCCATCAAGACGTCCGGGCCCGACAGCAATAACTTCTCCAGTCTGGGCGCGTTCTTTTGCAGCATCTGGAATGATAATGCCTCCGGCTGTAGTATCTTCTATCTCAAGACGTTTGATCAAGACCCTATCGCCAAGTGGCTTGAATTTTTTGAACATGGAGCCTCCTTTAAAGGACACTAAAATAAGGTATACTAATGAATACTTTACATTATCGCACTCTTATTGAGAATGCAAGTAAAATTATAAGAACAAAACTTTAAAAAATCAACTAATTTTTTTTGATAGTAGTTGACTCATATTTTATGCCTAAAGACACTCATAACTGTGATAATTAAAACTGTATTATATAAATGTTTTATATGATTATCGAGTGACTGGTCCCGCGCCTGTTGCCAGTTACTATTTTTACCAATAAATCTACAGTAGCGTTATCAAGTTTTTGTTTTAAATGAATAAGCGAAACAGTAATTATGTTATCAAGAATATAGTCAGGACAGGTAGTCGTTATGAATAATGCAATATATAACTTATTGCTACCGATCACTGAGACTAGTTATAGTATAAGCAAAGGATTGTGTATTAGCAAAAATAAGTAAAAAAAGGAGTTATACTGATGGCGACAATTTATCCAACGCTTCTCTCGCTCGATTTTTTGAACGTTCAAAAAGAGATCGAAAAAATTGATGCTCATGCAAAGGGTTACCAACTTGATGTCATGGACAATCATTTTGTGCCTAACTTGACCTATGGTCCTGACTTTGTCAATGCCGTCAGTCGGCTTACATACAAAAAAATCTGGCTTCATTTGATGGTAGATGATCCAAAAACTCTTCTAGATCAATTTTTCATGCAACCGGAAAGCATTGCAACATTTCATATTGAATCTAAAGCAAAAATTTCTGAAACTATAAAACACATAGAGGCAAAAAAATGGTTGCCGAGCATTGCAATTAATCCAAAAACGCCCTTAGAAGAAATTTTCCCCTTTTTGCCTATCATCCATCAAGTGCTTGTCATGTCTGTTGAGCCAGGCTTTGCTCAACAGGATTTTTTACCGGAAACAATAGACAGAATCAGGCAGCTTGTTGGTTTTCGCCAGACATCAAAGATGCCATTTAGAATCGGGGTTGACGGAGGGATAAAGGTTCAAAATATTGCTCAAGTGGTCCAGGCAGGTGTTGATGATATAGCTGTTGCTTCAGCTATTTTTACTGCCCCCGATCCAGTAATGGCACTACAAGAATTGACCAATATTGCAGATGGTGCTACACAAAATCCATAGTAATTCTTTCTAATGATAGCACATAAAACAATGAAGGGATGGTCATATTCGACCATCCCTAGTGTCTAATCTTTTAATTATTATGTGAAATTAGACTTTTGCAGGTTCTTGTGCTACAGGGGTCTGTTGCTGAGCAGTAGCCTTGTTGTTGCCACGTGCCCAGTTCCATAATCCTTGGAGTGTGCGCAGTGGAGCACCTAAGATTGAGCCACGTGATTCTGTTTTTGATTCAGCAGGAGTTTTAACCGTTGGTTCTTGCTTTGTTTTTTCTACAGCGGCTGCTTCTTCCTGTTTTTTCAAGGTCTTGTCAGCTGTAATGATGGCTTTATCTAATCCATTAGCAATGTCGCGTAAT
>JAKASV010000002.1 GCA_021818945.1 bacterium
CACTGCTTTTTAATTCATCCATACTACTTCCGATCGGGTTTGTTAATGCCTTCATTCCATTACTTCGGGAATAGGTTACCCATATTTCCAACTCAAATCAATCAGCAATCACTTTTGTTTGCACCCAAGATAAACAGTTTTATCCTATTTCCGAAAATTGTGAATATGACATCATTGTTAACAGTATGATGATAGATGATTCATTGCAACGGGCGCAATTTTATATGTTTAAGTCGATTAAAGATAAGCATAATACTGGCTTAACTGAAAAAGGTGTTCTCATGAAGTACTTTGCTCAACATGCTACGATTTGCCCAGCTGTTGACGGTAGGTTGACGGTACGTGACTAACTGCTAATCATATTAAATATGTTCCATCGCAGGTAAGCTGGCTTCATAAACTGCCCAACACTTGATAACTAGTATGTTATTATCTTGCTATGTTATACTTCAATTAATAAAAAACGTTATTGAAAGGTGGTAGAATGAGTCCAACGGTGTTTAGGTATAAAAATTATCGCTTTTTCTTTTTTTCTCGTGAAGAAACACGTAAGCACGTTCATGTTTCTTCGACAGAAGGACAAGCAAAATTTTGGATAGAACCAGTCGTGGCTCTTGCAGATTATTCGGGGTTTTCGGATAAACAAATTAGAGAACTTGTAAAGGTGGTCGAGAAAAATGTCAAAGATATCGAAAAAGCCTGGAAAAACCATTTCGGATGTAATTGAAATACAAAACATATCTAATCAAGGGATCTGGATTTTTGTACATGATCAAGAATTTTTTATCCCATTTAATAAGTTTCCGTGGTTTCTCAATGCTACAGTTCAACAGATTTATAATTTAGAATTTTTTCATGGCAAACATTTACATTGGCCTGATCTTGATGTCGATATTGAACTAGAATCACTTAAATCGCCTGATTCTTATCCATTACAATATTCATAAAACTACTCTCTATAATGAACCCCATAATTCTGACCACTAGCTAAGATCCAATTTTGCCTCAAAACTATGGTATAAGGAGGTCAACATGGGTCGAAAGAAATTTAGTGCAAAAATGAAAGGACAAGTAGCATTAGAAGCGATAAAAAATGATGCAACCATCGAGGAATTAGCTCAAAGATTTGATATCCATCCAACACAAATAAAGACATGGAAATCAGATTTAATAGCCAATGCAGAAAGGATCTTTGATAGGAAAAACTATAAGAATGCCGACAAGAAATTCATTGCAGAATTAATGCATAAGATCGGGCAACAGAGGCTAATAAGGCTCAAGCAGAAAAAGGCTAATCACCTACCCGACCAGTCTTTTACCCCATTTACCTAAAAGTTGATTAATTATACCAAATATTCAAATAAAATAATTGACATACACTTTACCTATTTATTGGTAAACAATTGGTAAATACACTAATTTAATGGATAAGAAGCCTTTAATCAGCCAAATCATCTTGGACTATGGTGATATTATTGTTCTGGTCAACAGTAATAATATCAGCCACTCCATCCCCATCGATGTCACCGGATGCAACAGCTACAAAACCCTGATTATCTGCCTTACTCCGTGAAAGACCGGCCGATCCACCTTCTAATTTACCCGAAAAATTATTCGATCCTTCAGCACCAGAAAATCCATAGGTATAATATATTTTTTCATTTTTACCACCTCCATTATACCCTTCTGGCTTCCAGCCTACCCCACCTTGACCATTGAGAACTGTAGAATAGGTACCATGTTCAGCAAAATAAGCTTTTTCTGCAGCATATATCGAACTCAAATTCATATATGCTTCAGCCCGTTTAGCTTTAGCTAAAAAACGCATAAAATTGGGTACTGCAAGCATGGCTAAAAAACCCATAATTGCAACAACTATCATCAGCTCGATAAGCGAAAACCCACTTTTTTTCATCTCTCTCCCTTTTTAATAGGTTCTTTCTACTTGTATAATCCCAAAAACAATGCTGTCGTGTCAATAAATCAAGGCTTGCCCAAATTCTTGCCAGTTAGATGCTCAAGAAACTCAAGAGAATAAGCGCCTTCCCTGATGACCTTAAAGTCTGGTAACGTGCAATCTAAGATCGTTGAAGCTTTGGCTTGTGGGTCAACACAGCCTGCAGGGCCATCGGTTATTATAGCTACCACTTTCTCTAGAATATCCTCATCAATTTCCTGAATACAATAAGGCACTGGCATACCAGCTTTATTGGCACTCGTAGAAAAAAGAGCTGGAACTAAACTCAACAAATCAAGCAGGCCTTCATGCTTTGGCACCCTAAGAGCAATAGTCCCATTGGCACTCACTATACCTTTTGGTATATCATCTTTAGCTTTTACGATAATAGTGAGAGGTCCAGGCCAGCAGATATCAATAAGGACCTGTAGGGCTGAAGGTACCCTATCAGCATAGTCATGTACCCTGTTTTTTCCACCTATAAGGATAATATAAGGCTTGTCTGTTCGTCCTTTAATACTATTGAGCGCATATATGCCCTGCTCAGTCGCTGTTGCCAAAAGTCCAAATACCGTATCAGAGGTCCCCAAAAAACTTTTACCATTTTGCAGCTCTCGAGCTATAATTTGTAAGTCTTTTTTGTCCTTCCAAAATAAAATTTCTTTATTCATACTGGAAAAAATACCTTTTTTTATATTTAATTAATGCTTTTTTGAACTCACTACAATTCGATTCAATCAATACATACATCATTTTTTCTTTTGTAAATAAACCCGCATGATTAAAAAGATAATTTACTGAATTGACATTTTTGTAAAATACCTTATATTAATAACAATGTCACGGAGTTTAATGATTAAGTGTCATTCGTTAAGCAATTTTTTAACGGCTTAATGTGAATTGGAAAATTGTGTTGGCGGCAAATTCACGGATCGATGCTAAGAACATGGATTCTTTTAGTTTTAACAATAGAAATGTTGTAAATATGGATAACCTATGGAGATAACCATGAAAGATATACGTAAACAAACTATTTCGAAGGCAGATTTGCCTTTAGGCCGTCAGCGAAACAATAGCGAAGTTATAGAGTTTTTTGATGCTCATTGGGCAGTACCAGTTACCGATCAACTGGTACGTATTAAAAAATTAGATGCTGCACTGGGCAATCGTGCTCAACAGATAAAAGCAATTGCTGTTACCGGAACCAATGGCAAAAGTATTACCATCCATTTGACCAGCAAACTTCTTAAAGAAGAGAGCCTCAAGGTTGGGACCATGTATTCGCCTCATATTCTAACCTATAATGAACGCTTGGCTATTGGCGAAGAGACTATTTCAAATAAAGAATTTACAGAAATTGCGAATGATGTCATCAACGCAGCTGATTCTCTGAACATGAAATGCAACAGCTTTGAACTGCTGACCATGATGGCAATAATTTATTTTGCAAATAGCAAGGTCGATGTTGCCATATTTGAAACAGGCAGTAATGACTGTATCGAATTAATGAACATCTGCAAGCCTGTTGTCGTAGCCGTTACACGTGCTATCGATGAAAAAATTACCGATGAAACAATAGTTCCAGCTGAACTCATAAAGCATATGCTCTCAATAGTCAATCCTGGAACCCATGTAATTTCTGCCGATCAAAGCAAAATGAATCTTCAAATGATGCTTGAAATTACCAAGGAAAAAAATGGTACTTGGGCTATGCCAATTCGTAAACTCGCCCAACTTGCTTATCCTTATGAACAACTTCATGGCCGCTGTGCTGCATTAGCAGAACGTATTGCTGATATTTTCGTCAACACCTTCGCCAATAGAGATGCAGTTGTCGTCAATGATACTTTATTGACCAAGCAAAAGGGTCAACGTGGACGTCCTACCTTAGAAGCTAAACGTCAGGCCGAATTAAATCCCAAAAGAACTGTAGAACAATTCTGGAAAGATACATGCAATACATTGCCTGGCAGGTTCCAACTTTTGGATAAAGAAAAACCAAGCCTTTTACTCGACAACGCAAATAACTTAGATGCCATTAAGAATGTGTTACTTGGTGTTCGTTTATTGCATTATCAACGCCCTCTAAAAGGGTTGGCCGTTGTTCTTGGTTGCAACAATAAGGATATTGATGTTGAAGGACTCATGCGCGCACTACGCTATTTCTTCAAAAAGACATCAGGTCAGGTTATTGTATGCCCAGTTGCAAGTATACCAAGTGATCGTGGCGCTCAGTCTTGGGATATAGAAAAGGTCACTAATGATCTTAAGAGCATGAAAATAAAAGCTCGTTCAAGCGCATCATTCAAAGAAGCTTTTGATATTGCCCAGAAGAGTGTAGACGAACGACATGGTCTTGTAGTCATCACAGGATCGTCAGCGATTGTTAATGAATACTGGAACTACAAAGGTATTAAGAAGATCGTTTAAATAAGAATAACATGCTTACACAGCTTGCATCATATATAGGATCTACCCTTGTAGGCTGTTGCATTGGATTGTTATACGGGCTCCTTTTTATATATCAAAAAAAAGGAGCCCTTTTTCGCGCCAACAAATCCAGCAGCTTTCAATCATGGATCAATCATATTTTTTCAACTCTAGTTCGTTTTATTGGCGTCGCACTTATAATCTGGTATCTGTTGCCGTTGCCAAAAATCCATTTTATACTGGTGATGTTAGGTTTTTTGGTAGTTTTCTGGGTTGTTGTTATTCAGTATAAAGGATATCCCCATGAATGAATTTGAGTTCGCAGGCGGACAAACATGGCATCCTCTGGGTTGGCTCGGACTTACTCATCCGTTTTTTTCCTTAGAATCATCCCAAGTCCATCTCATTGTACAAACATGGATTATTTTAGGCATACTTTTTTTACTATGTCTTCCCGTACGATGGCTACTGAAAAAAAAATTCGGCATCCCTCGCTATCTTATCCTTTCGTTCGTGGACACCTTCATAGGCTTATGTAAACAGGCGATGGGCACACTCATATTTTCGCACCTTGCATTCGTTACTTCAATTTTTATATTTATTTTATTCTGCAACGTAATCTCAATTGTTCCTTGGATGGAAGAACCGACATCGAACCCCTACACAACATTTGCCATGGGCATAATCTCATTTTTATATGTTCAATTTAATGGTATTCGTGCTCATGGTATTAAGGGTTATTTGAAAGAATATATTGAACCATTCTTTGTCATGGCACCGCTTCATCTTATCGGAAAACTTGCAAGCATTATTTCTATGTCATGTCGTCTCTGGGGAAATATTTTTGGTGGCGCAATTATTACAAATATGTATCAAGGCCTTATCAGAAGCCATCTTATTCTCCAAATAGTAGGCTTGGGATTGGGTCTTAATTTTGTGATTCTTTTCTTTTTCGGTCTTTTTGAAGGATTTTTACAGGCATTCGTATTTACTATGCTCAGTTTAACCTACTTGTCTATTGCAATAACGCAAGAAGAACAAGGACACGGAGCGTCAACATGATAGAACTATCTGAATGTTTTCATTATGGAACCATAGCCGGCATTGTAGGACTTAGTTCCTTTGGTGCTGGAATCGGGCAAGGACTTACCGGACGCGCTGCTATGCAGGCAATGGATATTCAACCCCAAGCGAGAGGAGACATTGGGCGCAATGCTATCATGGGAATGGCTCTTATAGATACTGCGTCCATTTTATGTTTAACTATCGCATTCATGATGGTATTTGGTTCGCGAAGCGTCGAAACGGTCCTATACACAAATATTGCTGACCTTGGCATTCTCTTTGCACTTTCTTTACCGGGATTTGCTATTGGTATAGCCTCGGCTATGCCTGCCCGCGAGGCTTGCCTGGCAATTGCTCGCCAACCATTTTTTTCAACAAAAATTTCACGCTTTATGCTCATTTGTCAATCGGTCATTCAAACACCCATCATTTTTGGATTTATTATAGCTCTGCTTATAAAAAACGGTTCCAGCACATGCACTAATGTAATGGATAGCCTGCGTTATGTGGCAACTGGCATTGCTGTTGGCGTAAGTGCTATTGGTCCTATTATTGGACTGGGGATATTCGCAAAAACAGCTTGCCGTGGTCTTGGTATTAACAGACAATCCTATGCTTCATTGCTGACTCTAACATTTATAAGCAATGCTATTATAGAAACCCCTATTGTTCTTTCACTTGTTATCGCGCTTGTGTTACTAGGCGTACCCATTGACCCCAATAATGTACTTGATGGTATACGCGTACTAGCTGCCTCAATGTGTGTTGGTATAGGAACGTTTGGTCCGGGTATCAGTTCAGGACGAGCATCCGCAGTCGCCTGTCATGAAATCGCAAAAAATCCTGCCGTCTATAGTACCCTATCCAAGGTAAGCATTTTTGCTCAAGGTCTTATCGATACCTGTGCTATTTACGCTTTTTTAATAGCACTTTCAATTTTAATAATGGTAAAATAACAAACACAGCACTCTCGGAGATGTATGAAGCAAAAAGAATCAATGCATGTTGTACACATGATCACGAAGCTGGAAATGGGAGGCGCCCAAAAAGTATGTTTAACCATAAAAAAAGGTCTTGACAATCAGAAAATTTGGTCGGCTCTTATCTCTGGCGATACAGGCGAATTAGTGAATTGTGCTAGAGACCTACCCAACAGCCTGTTTATTAAAGAATTGAAAAGAGAAGTTACTGTGCTGGGTGTCTTCAATGAATGCATTTGTTTTTTTAAACTCATTCGCTATTTACGCACATTAAAAAAACAGTACCCGAATCTTATAATCCATACACACAGTACAAAAGCAGGTCTCATGGGCCGATGGGCTGCATTTTTTGCAGGAATAAAAAAACGAGTACACACTATACATGGCTATGGATTTCAACCAGAACAAAATCTGTGTGTTCGCTTTTGTATCTATTGTGTAGAATTAATCACAAGTGCAATTACAACACATTATATTTGCGTATCTACCGAAGATGCAAAAAGAGGATCAAAAATATTTCCATGTTTTGGAAAAAAACATTCAATAATCAGAGCTGCTGTAGATTGGAAACAATTTTATTCTCCCGCACGAAAACATCAGGCAGTACCATTGTATGATAAGCCTTTTATATTCGGAACTATTGGCGGTCTCTCTTATCGCAAAAATCAGATAGAAATTCTCAAGGCTTTCAGCATAGTACATTCAAAATATCCGCATGCACGTCTAGAACTTATTGGAGATGGTGACCAGCGGGCTGTTCTCGTGAACTGGATAAATGAACATCAATTGCAAAATGTGGTAGTACTTCATGGCTGGCAACAGAATGTACTCCCTATCATGCTCAACTGGCATGTCTTTTTGTTAAGCTCTTTATGGGAAGGTCTGCCATGTGTTATCGTTGAAGCTCGTTTGTTAAAGTTACCAGTATTAACTTATGCAATGAATGGTGTACGCGACGTTATTTTCCAGGATTATAACGGGTTTATCTATAAACAGCGTGATTATCAAAGCATGGCCAATGGCATGATTTCACTTATAGAAAATCCATTACTATACACGAAACTTTCCCAATATCCCGACCAGTTACAAGATTTTAATGATACCTATATGGTTCATCAACATATAGAATTATACAAGTCTTTTTGACACTACCGTCTATTGACTTTCTCTCTATGTTAGATAATGTATAGAGCGTTCATTCGCTATGTTCATGCAATATGTTCATGAGAAAGTAATTTCTAAGGAATGTTAACTATGAATGCAAAGAATATCCTGCTTTATGCATGCGTCATTTTTATAATAAGCGGCTATCTCTATCTAGCAATCACCCCTAAAAAAGCCCCGGTAAAACCACAAAAGCCTCTTTCGATAGGTCTTTGTATTATGGCAACAGGCAAGTATATTCATTTTGCTAATCAGCTTATTCGATCAGCAGAGTATTATTTTTTGCCCGGACATAGACGAACATTTTTCGTGTTCACTGATCAGATAGATGCTCTTGAAAAAAATTCTCACATCGTACCCATTTTTCAAAAACGTCTTGGCTGGCCTTATGATACAATAATGAGGTGCGCGGTATATCAAAAGCACAAAGAACTTTTTACATCGATGAATTATCTTTTTGCTTGTGATGCAGATATGTTATTTGTTGATTTTGTGGGAGAGGAAATTTTGAGCGACCTTGTTGGTACACTCCATCCTGGGTTTACCTACCGACGTGGCACGTATGAAAACAATTCACAATCGAAAGCCTATGTAGGAACTGGTGAAGGCAAATACTATTTTGCAGGTGGTTTTTATGGAGGTTCACGGGAAAGATTTATAGCCATGAATGATTCCTTGACGAGCTCCATTGATCAGGATTTAAAGAAAAACATCGTAGCTATGTGGCATGATGAAAGCCATCTTAATCGCTATTTTATTGATCATAAACCTACCCGTATTTTAGATACCTCCTATTGTTATTTTGAAGGACGCAGTCTACCAACACCACCCCGCTTGGTTGCATTATATAAAAACAAAACTTATTGGCGCTCATAAAAATCAGTCTGTTGACTTTCTTGACATGTCATATAGTGTATAGAAAGTTCGTGTGAACCACAGAAAAGAAAGGGCCGTAATGAGGCTCATACAAAAAATAGTGATGTATCTTTTTCTATTAATCGCATGCATAATAATTTTTGTACCAATTTTTTTCTTACGTTTAGATCACTATCCCGAAAAACCTATGGTGGTTATTATTCCCTCCTACAAAAACCAGCAATGGATCGATAAAAATTCATCGTCGGTCTTTAATCAGAAATACAAAAACTATCGTGTCATATATATAGATGATTGCTCACCAGATCATACTTATGAAAAAGCCAAACAGATAAATAACATACATAATCAGAGTCACCGAACAACACTCAGACATAACACCAAACGTCAAGGAGCATTGGCAAACTTATATCACGCTATTCAATCATGCAATAATAATGAAATAATTGTCCAACTTGACGGAGATGATTGGTTTGCTCACGACTATGTATTGGCTTATATCAATTGCATCTATGCAAATCAAGATATTTGGCTCACTTACGGTCAATTTCAAGAATATCCTTCTTGCCGCATTGGCCATCTGTATTCTCAACATTTTCCTCAATCAGTCATCAAACAAAATTGTATGCGCAGATACAAAAATCTCCCTATGTCACACCTGCGGACGTGCTATGCATGGTTATTCAAATTAATTAAAGTGGAAGATTTAATGTATGAGGGTGACTTTTACCAAATGAGCTGGGATAAGGCTATTCTTGCACCAATGATTGAAATGGCAGCAGATCATTATGCATGTATCTCAGAAATTCTTTATATTTATAATAACTCAAATCCTATAAGCGCCCATCGCATCGATGTTAATCTACAACATGCATTAGCAGACCATATTGCTCATTTAGAGCCCTATAAACCATTAAGCACTTGCTGGCAAAAAAGGAACTTTCAATCATGAAATTCACCATACTACATCTATGCTGGATATCATTATGTATGACCTGTTATACATTAGAAGCTGAAGATAATCATCTATCCCAAAAACCTATGGTCGTTATTATACCATCCTACAATAATCAACAATGGGTCGAAAAGAATCTGACCTCAGTTTTTAAACAGCAATATGATAATTATCACATCATATACATTGATGATTGCTCGAGTGACGGAACCTACGCAATTGCGCAAAAAATCACGCAACAGTATAAACAACAACCTCGCACTACGATTATCCGTAATACTGAAAGATATGGAGCAATGGCAAACTTGTATACTGCCATTCACTCATGTAATGATACTGACGTTATTGTTACTCTTGATGGTGACGATTGGTTCGCACATGACCAGGTATTAAACAAACTTAATAGTTACTATGCGCGCGATATATGGATGACTTACGGTCAATTTCAAGAATACCCAACAAATCGAATAGGTCATTGTATTCCTTTTCCTGAAGAGATAATAAAAAATAATGGCTTCCGGACTTTTCACACAAACAGATCAGTGTTACCAGCCTCACATTTGAGAACTTTTTATGCCTGGCTTTTTAAATCTATTCAATTAAAAGATCTTCTGTATGAAGATTATTTCTATACCATGGGCTGGGATATTGCATTCATATGTCCATTGCTTGAAATGGCTGGCACTCGTCATCAATGCATTGATGACGTACTTTATATCTATAATATAATAAACCCACTCAGTGATTGTTATAGAAATGCAAGTCTCCAATTGCGTTTGGCTCAGTATGTTTTGAATCAACATCCATACAATCGACTTGATACCATAAGCTCTCTAGAGACTTTTGATAAAGATGATCGGACTAGTCTTATTCTTTTGGCTACACAAGGATTATCAAACATATATACACTGCTTACAGATGTCTACACGTCAATCAAACCGCTCACAACACTCTCTTTGCTCTATGATTCAAGCTATGAAGATATACATACATTGGACAATCTATCTTCCCTATTCCCTTCTGTGAGTGTTAAAAGCTACAATAAAGAATCGTTTAAAAATATTGTAGAGAAATGTATTAATGTGGCTACAGAAAACTATATTTTCTTGGCAACAGACACCATGACTATACGCGACTCTATCAATTGCACAGCCAGTATACGCGCACTCAAAAAAAGTCATACAACCGTCTATTATTGTGCGTTGGCAAAGAAAAATACGATGTTGTTTGCTCAACCACATCTAGCACCAGTCAACAGTGATCATTCTGTATATGCCTGGTATAGCAATAATAAAAAAGGAACATGGGTTATTCCGACAATCGATGGAACATTATGGAAAAAAAGAGATCTACAAAAATTACTCACTTCATGCTCATATTACACCCCTGACGAACTACGCACCAGTCTACACGATCAGGTCATTAACGGTCGACTTTTAGGTCTTGTCAATATAGATGCAAAAATTATAAGGAACTAACATGCGCAACAGTCTCATTTTTCTGTTTTGTGTGTTAACTTATATGGCTGTGTTTCATGTTCAACTGATTGCTTACGAAAAACCAATTGTTATTTTGGTGCTGGCTTATAACCATGAAGATTTCTATGAGCGGAATCTCAACTCGATCATAAGCCAAAAATATGAAAATTATCGGGTAATCTTTATTGATGATTGCTCTTGCGATAACACATACTACCATGCTAAAGCATATTGCGCTGATCAAAAGATCTTATCACGCATCAAGTTTATTCGTTCAGAATCACATCAAGGTCCTATTTCTCATATGTATCGTGAAGTACAAAAATGCAAAGATGATGAAATAATTGTCTTTATTGCAGGCTGTGACTGGTTTGCAGATTCTCAGACTCTCTCTATCATCAATAGCCACTATTGCACGTCTGATATATGGCTCTCATATGGTGCTTATACCTGTTATCCCCATGACAACCATTCGACTATGGCAAAAACACTGAAAAGCTCTATGCAAGAACTTTGTACTTGTTATGCATGGCTTTTTAAAGAGCTTAAACTCGAAGACCTATTGAATAATCATATATTCTATACTTTAGATTGGAACTCAGTAATAACTGAGCCACTCAAACGATTGGCTTGCACCAGATGCCGCCCAATTAAAACCATTTTGTATGTTCGTAATACAAGCAACACGATACTAAGACCCGTACAATCAGACAAACCTATAAGCTGCCCCCTTAATAATTATATCCCCATTCACCAGCCACGCATCAAAAAATCAAGCACAGAGCCTGAGGCAAGTATACTTATATTTTCAACAGACCCATCACATCTTGTACCTCTACTTGTAGGCATAAAGGGTTATCTATTTCATCATGCGGCCATAGACATAGTGTATCCTGCAGACGTGCAAACTGATGCGGCCTACCAAACTCTTATCGCAAAATTTTCATCTATCAACTTTATACGTTATGAGACGCACAATTTTAAATCTGCTTTAACACGATATATAGAACAGGTACCATATACCTATATAATGCTATCCAATGACACTTGCAAGCAAATCTCACCTGTAGACCTACAGATATGCACACAGGCTCTTAATAATACAAATCTTGATATTTTTTATTTACCAATTGGGCGCATCATATGCCCCTATGGAATGGCATTGTCTCAAGAAATCGCATGCATCGATACAGGCAATCAGATATACGCCTGGGCAAGTTCAAACAAAAATGGACATTGGCTATTGCCGATTCTTCAAATGACATTATTTTCAAAAAGCTATCTTAGCAATGTCCTCGATACCGCACGAGTAAGTAGCCCTGAAGACCTTCATATCTTGCTACATAGAACTATTGTACAAGAAAATAAATTAGGACTTATGTTTGATCAGATGAAGGTCATTTAAAAGGAACTCACAGTGGATTGGCATAAAATTTTTCGATCGTATACAAGCCTTGTCGCTATCGTATATATCGTTATAGCATTGCAACTCTATAATCATGCCTTGAACAGTTCTCGTTCACTACTTTCTATTGACCTTTCATTGCAAACCGTTGACCTCATTATTTTTTCATTTGATCGCCCATTACAACTGTATGCTCTTCTTGAATCAATCGAGGTTCATCTTACAGGAATCGAAAGAACAACAGTCATCTATAGATCAAGCAATGAGCATTTCAATGACGCTTATGTAACCGTAAAACAACGATTCCCTGCGGTGATATTCCTGAAACAATGCACACAGCCAGCTTACGATTTTAAACCGCTAATTCTGCAAGCCGTTAGATCCGGAAAAACTCCCTATATCTGCTTTGCTGTTGATGATCTGGTGGTCAAATTATCAGCAGATCTGAGAATGGCTACGCAAGCTCTTTGTAAGTATAATGCCTATGGATTTTTTTTACGCATGGGAACTCATTTGACTGCCTGCTATACAGAAAATCAAGATCAGCCGCTCCCTTCATTAACACCCCTTTCTGATTCCATGCTATCGTGGACATTTAGCGATGGAAAATGTGACTGGAACTATGCCCATACAGTCGATATGACTATATACCGCAAGCAGGATCTTATTACACAACTGATGACTATGGATTATGCAAACCCTAATCGGCTAGAAGGAATCTGGGCTCGGTATGCTCGGGCACAAAAAAATAAAAAAGGTATCTGCTTTGCAGATTCTGCAGTAGTTAATATCCCCTGTAACAGAGTACAAGAAGTCTGTCATAATCGACATATGAACTCCTGGTCGACGGAGCAGTTGCTCGAAAAATTTAATGCAGGTCTTAAGATTGATATTCATTCTTTATATGGGATTAAAAATGAATCATGCCATATTTCTTATCCACTCACATTTATCGCTCGGTGATCGAATGAAAAAAGTTTGTGCACTTTTTGTATTCGTTACTCTGTTATCTCACATGACTCTTCTTGGTGCTAACCAGGGCACCCAGGACACCACTGAAAAACCACTTGTCATTCTTATCACCAGTTATAACAACAAAGATTGGTACCAAAAAAATCTTGATGCGATCTTTAACCAAAAATATAGCAACTATCGTGTGATTTATATCGATGATTGTTCAGAAGATGGAACAGCTGATCTTGTTGACAAGTATGTCCATGAACTCAATCAACAAGATCGTGTCAGTATTATAAAAAATAAAACACGACACTTTAAAATGAATAATCTGTGGCATGCTATACATATGTGCCAGGATAATGAAATTATCATTGAGTATGACGGAGATGATTGGTTTGCGCATAATCAAGTATTGCAGCGTATCAATGACGCCTATAAATCTGATATCTGGCTCACCTATAGTAATTTAGTTTCTTGGCCCAACGGTAAATCAGGCCCCAACACCACTATTCCACAAGATATTATAGATACAGGAGAATTTAGAAAATTTAACGGTTGTTTTTGGTCCATGTTGCGCACCTTTTATGCATGGCTTGCCAAAGAAATCGCCCTCAAAGATCTATTATACGAAGGACAATTTATGACTCGCACATCAGATGTTGCCATTATGTTTCCTATGATAGAAATGGCAGGCGATCGCTTTGAATATATTCAAGAACCACTATATATCTACAACGTACAAACTGCTCTTAACGATTCAAAGGTAAACCCAGTCTTGCAAAAACGTCTTGAACTCCTATTACGCAGAAAACCATGCTATCCTAAAGCAACTTCTTTCCACCTTCATAAAGAATATGAACAAGCAAAATCTGACATGATTATTTTCACTCATAACAGACCTGAAAAATTGGCACTTTTTTTAGAAAGTATCAGGTCCCAAATGCAAGGTCTAGATTCGATCTATGTATATATAAGATCCTACAACTCTGATTCTTATACAAACATAATTGATGCATTTAATAAAAAAAAATCTCCTCAAATTCAAATGTATACTATCAGACAAGACCATGAGTCATTACTTACTGCAGTAGATAACTCAAAAAATTGTTATATTGTCATTGCCCACGAATATGACTGTGTTATTGATACCATAGAAATTCCTCAATGCATCAAAGAACTTGAAAAAACAAAAGCCTATGGGTTCTATATGACACTACCTAATCCAAGAACAGTTTCGGGAACTACACCTTTTATTGAGATTGATGAAAATATTGTTGCATGGCAATTCGCATTTGGCACAGATAGATGGGCACACCCTCTGAGCAGTTCATTAACATTGTATAAAAAAGAAACAATTATAAATGCAATTAAAAGATTAGAACAGAACAATCTTGATCAATTGGCATTATTGGGATGCCAGTCAACTGCAGCTGATGATGATATCGGTCTTTGTTTTTGTACACCTAAAGCTTTAGATACTCATCTATTAATGGATATCATTGCCGGACAATCTGGAACTTTCAGATTTATTAACTGGTAAATCGTACCCTCAATGTTGAGCATACATTATGAACCCAAAAGATTAAGAAGCACGCGATTATAGATAAGTAATATACAAAAATAAGAACCATATGCAATTGCCATTGCGCCTATACAACCGGAAAGTCCATAGCAAGGGATTAATAATAAATTTAGTACACTATTGATTAATACTGCTACCGCTAACGCAGCAACAAAAATCCAGCATTTTTTTTGAAATTGAATGAAATTAGATACAAAATAGGAGCCAATGAGAAATATATAACTTACTAAGATACCAAGAATACAACCCACTGCTTTTTCATACCGAACCGGAATAATCCAATAAAGCATAGAACGAAACAAAAAATAACCAATGAAAGATACCATTATCAAGCTGCAAAGTACGAGTACCATAATGCGATGATTAGATCTTTCTATCTCTTTGATCGGTCTCACTGACGAACCATATGAATTCAATAATGCAGGACCATAAGCCCCTTGTAAAGGATAGACTATAAAGCGATAAAAAAGCTGTCCACCAGCATCAGCGACTGCAAAAACCCCTGCAACTTCCATCCCTGCATACTTTGCGACCATCCAGCGATTAAGCATCGCAAAAAGCCACCCAACTATCATACTAGGTAAAAAAGGAATACCCAGTTTAAGATTATGGGCATATCGTCCGGTAAGATTCGTACAATGAAAAGTCTTATACAGTTGACAGTTACAATATAAAAAGAGCCCAACTGAAAAAACAACAAAAACCATAAAAAATTGTATCCAAATAATGCTTGCAACCCCCCAGTGAAAATAGCCAACAGATACAACATTAAAGAGAGCAGTAAGCAGTGCCACAGTAAGCTGCATAGTTGTTACTGTTACTGCATACCTATGGTATTGTAATATTTGAAACATTATGTCATTAAAAAAAGAAAACAAGCAGATTAACAAAATTGCATATATCAGTATCGATTGGTGCATCGGCAAAAAAAGGTACTGGTAAATAAAGTGAGGGTACAATGCACACAGCACTACTAGGGGCACTGCACTCACAAGATAAGTACCAATGATGTTGTTGATCACCAGGCTCCGATCTGAATCTGATGAACGAAAATAATCAACCATAAGTACCTGTGGCAAGCCCAGTCCAAGACATGCTATAGCAACATTATTGAAACTATGAATTAATGAAAGCAGACCATAATCGGCTGGACTTAAAAGCAGCATCATAAGGGGAGCCATAATAACCGAAATACTGCTCAAAACTATTTTGCCTGCAGTGTATACAAAAAAATGAGCGACTACTGATAAAGGCAACCGCTCTTTAACTGCCAAGCGAAGTTCTCGTACAGCCCACATACCTACTCCCGCTAAGATCATTTAAAATGATGAATATATCGGAAAGTGCTTACACAGACTTTCAACCCGCTGCCTAACAGCTTCAATAAAACATTGCTCATCCCTATGCTTAATGACTTCATGCATCATAAAGGCAACATCTTGAGCCTCTTTCTCAGTCATCCCCCGCGTGGTAATAGCACTGGTACCAATCCGAATACCACTGCCAAGGGTAGGTTTTTGCGTATCGAACGGTATGCAACTGCGGCTCACTGTTATGCCGGCACACTCAAGTACCTGTTCAGCCTCTTTTCCATTACAGCCTTGCCCTGTCAAATCGATAATAATCATATGATTATCAGTACCACCCGAAACAATACGATAGCCCAATTCTGCCAATACATCTGACATCGCCCGAGCATTGTTAATAATTTTTTGCTGATATCTGACAAATTCAGGTCTTAATCCATTACCAAAACAGATCGCTTTTGCTGCAATAACATGCATACATGGTCCACCTTGAATTCCAGGCATCACTGTTCTATCAAGAGCTTGGGCAAAGCCATCTTTGCACATAACAAAGGCTCCGCGTGGCCCACACAAAGTTTTATGGGTAGTACTCGTGACAAAATCTGCGCAAGCAATAGGACTCGGGTGCAGCCCGGCAGCTACAAGACCTGCAATATGAGCAATATCGGCCATAAAAAGAGCATCAACTGACTTTGCTATCTGTGCAAATTTTGCAAAATCAATAATCCGAGGATAGGCAGATGCCCCTGCAATAATAAGTTTTGGTCTACACTGCTGCGCTATAGTGTAAACCTGATCATAATCGATGCACTCAGTTTCACGAGATACCCCATAAGAAACAACCCGGTAGAGCGCACCAGAAAAATTTGCTTTGTATCCATGAGTTAAATGCCCACCCGACACTAAATCCATTCCCAGAATAGTATCACCGGGTTTTAAACAACTCATATAGACAGCCATATTTGCCTGAGAGCCGGCATGTGGCTGTACATTAACATGAGATGCGCCAAAAAGCTTCTTACAACGTTCTATGGCTAGAGTTTCAACAGCATCTACAACTGAACATCCTGCATAAAACCGTTTTCCAGGCAATCCTTCTGCATATTTATTGGTCAATACAGAGCCCATAGCCTTCAAAATATTTGCCGGTGCATAATTTTCAGAGGCTATAAGGCTAATCTCGTTTTCCTGACGGGCCTCTTCTTTGTCGATAAGCAACGAAATTTCAGGGTCACCATCAAATTTAATGGGCATAATCACCTCATGAGTAGACCTTATTCATCATTACAAAGTATACCCAATAGCACAAAAAATAAAAAAAGCGTTTTAAACTGAAGAGAACACTATTTAAAATTCATGTTGAAATTTTAAATATTACTGGTATTATTATTAATAAAATTATTTAATTTTTATCAAAATGGAGATCTGTCAACGTGACCAAGTTATGGTTTCAATATACTATTCGTTTTTTTAATTAAGGAAGACCCTTATGGCCATGGTTAAATATATTTCAGCTCTATGCATGTTAGCTTTGCTATCACTAAAACTTGAAGCAATGAGCCTTCTTAATATTTACAATTCATCTCAAGACACCCCAGTTTACTACAAAATCGGTGATGAACCTTGGGATGTTTTAGATGGAAACAACTCTAGTGCGATGTGGCAAGTCCCTTGTAACGGATATACTTTTATAAGATTTTCAGCCAATCAGCAAGGATCGCGACCTACTTACTTCGTATTGCCTCCACAACTACCATACCAACAGGCAGAGCCTGATGATGACTCAGCTGGCAGCAGTACAATGAACTGCGTTATCCAAGTCCACATAAGTGCCATGGCAGGGAAAGTCATAATTGCTCCGCAACAAGAAGGACCTGTCGCAGGACAAACAACCTCTGGGCTCTCGTTGGAAAATAATATTACCGCCGCAATCATTGAGCAGTACGTGTCCTTGGCGGAAGCTATCGCTTCCATTCAAGTACCTTCAAAAGATCCGGATTCTGTTGCTGCCGACCAAGCGCCGGCACCTTCCACACAAGCAGTCAGCACCGAGCAATCAGAAGAAAATTCTATTAGAAGCATGTGGAAATCTATACGTGCGTTTCTACCAGCAGACAAAAGCCTTACCTCGACCATTACGAGTTATATGAAGAATATCCTAAAAAATCATGAAGATTTCATGGATGGAATTGAAGGAGATCTTTCTGCTATCCTTGCAAAATGGCAAAATATCTTATTGGAAAATGCACCTGCAGCAACTGCTTGGTCAAAACTAACGCCAGTACAAAAGTTATTTTACTTAAAACTATTTGTTTTTATGAATTCAATTAAGAAAACTACAAAAACCCTGGTCATCACGGACGGTTCTCAGGTAGACACCTCAGCCTCCCTCATGCCCCCACATACACCTCCTGTAACAGATATTAAACTTGATCTTAAAGTTTTCCCTAAAAGCATTTTGTTAAAAACACAGCCTTCCTGGTTAACTTCTTGGTTGTCAGAAACTGGATACACAAAAAAAGGCAGGATCTTGCACGCATTATGGGACGATGTGGTCGAAATAAAAAATTTTATTTATGGCGATCCGAAGATTCCATATTTTCCCAATTTACTAGCTACTAATCAATTAGTTATGCCAAAGGATTTGACAGCTCAAGCGTTTTATAAAAAATTGATGCATGACAAGGTCATTTTAATAACATTCAGACAGGCAACTATTGGATTGACCATAAACGAGACGTATGCTCACGAGCCCCCCTATTTGCGACATGAAATGGATCACTTAATTAAGCAAAACGATCATTTAATTGATCATGTCACTCAACTATGTCGTATCAAGTTAATACCTTTAGGGAACTTTGCAGTTGACATGGAGGCAGAGCGCAAACAAAGACCGGAAGAAGATACTATGACCCGATTTGCTAAATTTTATTTACGTAATCTGCTTTCCTCCACAATAAGCCCTTTTTTAAAGCTCACGTTAATCGCCTTCTGGGGCGGAGCCGATAATACTACATTTACTTTTCAGTCAGGTAAAACTCAATGGAAATTTTCATCAGAAATAATAGATTCAGCAAAAGCTTGCGCTGAACAACATGCCAAATTAAGTTCAATCAAGGGAAAAGCGCCTGCTGACTCCGCTTCCCCAAGCGACGCTCCCGCTGCATCTCCAGGAGCACTATTACTACCTGCTGACTCAGCTGCTACTTACACAAGCGGTGCCCCAACCACAACTTCAGGAGCACATTTACTACCTACTGATGGTTCTCCAAAGGCTAGTCAAGCAGATGTGGCAGCTTTGATGCTTGATCAAAAAACTGATTTAGGAACAGAAATAATCGATCAAGTAGTTGATCTTGTAGCAACTGGAAAATCTGGATCGTATATTGTTGATGCTACACCTGAATTGATACACAATAATCTAGCTCAAGCCGCCACATTCCTTGCAGCAAAAGCAACAATGATAGATGCTGAGGGTGGCAATAGTACATTGGCACAAGAATTGTTGCTGCATGCTCAATATGCTGCCGATTGCTTTAAAACCTTCCATACATGCATGTCAAAAAAAGCAGGAGAAAAATTAAGTGGTATCGCTAAACATAGTCCATTTTTGCAAATTTTACAAAATTTACGTGATGGTCATGCAACAAAAAAAGAAAAAAATGCTGACATTGCTGATACTAAATATAGTGGCATTGTACAAGAATGGTGTGCTTATATAGGGTGTAAATCTGGCGATCTAGCTTTTGACATATTAACTGTCATACTGTTACACAAGGCCGGCGCTGGCACCTCGGGAACAACTCCACCTGCTGCAGCAACTGCAACTGGTGGCGCCGGTACTTCGATGGCTGTTGCAACATCAATTGCCGATGGAGCTATTGTCATTGTAGATAGCGTTAAAGTTGGTATGGCAATGGCATCTGGGCCAAAGGATGCAGACGGGTCTGGCTCAGATACAAAAACGCCTGATATAACCGATAAAGTAAGTTCTTCACTATCCGCTGATGATTTAGCCGAAATAAATAAAGTAAAAATTATTTCAAAAGACGATTTACCACATATTTTTAGAAATAAGATCGGTCACTTTATTGATAACACGGAAGCTAACCGGCAATTATTGATAACAACTGCCTCAGATTCAAAAAATTTTTTAGGAAAATGCGAAAAGGGTTCATTTTGGTATGCTAGAGTTTTGACAGATGATACTCAAATTTGGGCTGAAGTTAGAAATGGTAAAATACGAAATGGCGGCCTTAATTTGACCCCAAAAAATTTTAATACAAAAACAGGGCTTAAAAAGCATATTAAATCTTAAAAGAGGTCAATTGCGTGGAAATATCATATATAGAAGCACTAAAAGCAATGGAAATATTTTTAGATGAATATTATTCAAGAGAAAAAAAAGATGATATCGGTTTATTGCTCAGCGATATAAGCCTAGATACTTTTATCGAAGAAAAAACAGCCGATCCTGCTGCCTGGGAAGATTGGGAAGAAGCTATAGAATCGGTCAAAAAGGACAGTAAAAATAAGACCTTAACAGAAATAGAAAGTTTCGCAGCAATGATAGCTTTTGTTAAAGCATTTGGCCAACGTATTAACTCGCAAGAAATTAAAGAATTATTGCTTGAAATATTACACGAAGACGTAAACAATGCATCATCCTTGTCAAAAGCAAGATTATTTTGGAAACAATGCTTAGAAAGAGTTAAGATTTCTGAATAACCCTGAATGCCTGTACTTGTACAAATGCTTTTAGTTTACGAACTTAATAATATTACGAGAATAGGCCTAGGATCCAATCTGTCGACCCAGCTTTATTTTAACCGCCATATTGTTACACAAAGTTGGCGCGGGCACCTCGGGAACAACTCCACCTGCTGCAGCAACTGCAACTGGTGGCGCCGGTACTTCGATGGCTGTTGCAACATCAATTGCCGATGGAGCTATTGTCATTGTAGATAGCGTTAAAGTTGGTATGGCAATGGCATCTGGGCCAAAGGATGCAGATAAGACTGGCGCAAGCGCAGCAAGCTCAGGGCCTGACGGGGATGCTGGTACAAGCACTTCAGCAGGTAGCGACAAGGATTCAAAAAAGTCGCATCCTGAAGTTAAAAGCATGAAAGAATTTTTTCAGTTGCCATTTGGCAAGGTGCTTCGACAAAATAGCCAGTCAATGAAGAAATACTACCAAGGGCAAAAAATGTACAAAATTACCGCAAAAATTCCTGAGACGTCTCTAAAAATAGGTGATATATTTTATTTAGATGCCTCAGAAAAAAACCATCTTGAAGTTTTTGATGCTCAAGGGTATAGAACGTCAATCATTTTGTCTGGTCGGCGACAATCATTTTGTCTGGTTTTTAACCCGAATTTATAGTCATAAATATCATTTCATTCCAATGTTTTTGTTGAAAAATTAATAAGAATCCTAAAATAAGCCTCCATTTGAAGGTAGTAAAAAGTCACTTAACAATGCCTGAGCCTCCTGTAAAGCATGCTTCTACTTATTGGCCCATGCTATTCAACTTTGAGGCTCTTCTATAACTCTGTTCGTTAATATTGATGATTGTTGCATGGTGCACAAGTCTGTCTATTGCAGCAACGGCCATAATATTACTAGGGAAAATAGTGTCCCACTGTTCAAAAGATTGATTAGATGTAATTAATAGGCTTTTTGATTCGTACCGATCAGCAATAAGTTCAAATAAGACGCTTGTTTCTGCTTCACTTTTTTTGACATAGCCAATGTCATCAAGAATCAGTAATTGGTATCGAGCAAGTTTTGCCAAAAAATCAGATAACTTGCGTTGATTGTAGGCCTCTTGGAGTTTTTGAACCAAAACGGTTGTTTTGACAAAATACACTCGCGCACCTTTTTCAATAAGTCGACGACCAATAGCAGCTGCCAAATGAGTTTTACCTACTCCGCTTGGGCCAAAAATAAGAAGATTTTGAGCCTCTGTAATCCATTGCGTATTTTCGGCAAACGCACTTATTTGTGCTGCATTTATAGAGGATGTTTTGCTGAAATCAAAAGCATCTAGCGCTTTGCCTACGGGCAGCTTTGCTTCGGCAATATTCCGTTTGATACGGTCCTGTTCTTTGCTCGCCATTTCTTTTTCACACAATGTTGCCAAATATTCAGGATAAGTCCAATGCTGGGCTTGGGCTTGTTGAGCAACCTCTTCCCAGTATGCGCGCATGACAGGAAGGCGAAGTTGTTTAAGGGAAAAAGGGAGAGTTAGGCTATTAACCATGTTGTGCTCCTTGCATGCTATTTGGGATAAGATCATTGTAGGCAGCAAGTGGATGCTGTTGAGTTCGAACAATAGGCACTACATTTTTTGCTTGCTTGAATTGATATTGTAGATCGTGGAGACTGAGCTTCTTTTCTTGTTGGATGAGACAAATTACAGTACGAGCCAACTCTTCTTCGCAATGCTCTGTTGCTGCAAGATGAATCAGTCCGACAATGAATTTGCAAGCATCTTTATCATTCATAATACGATCTACATACTCCCAAATATAGCGATAATCAGCATTAGGAAATAGTTCATCACGGAATCGGCAACCTCTAAAGGCGCCTGGTTTTTTCGCAAGCCCTTCAATAAGATGGCTATAGTTTATTTGTCGTGCCCGTCCATTATGCGGAGGTACAAACTTTCGCTCAAGAGTGATAACATGGACATGACCCAGATAACACTCAAGCTTATCGCTGTATATTCTCACATGAAGTTTTTCTCCAATGAGCCTGCTATATACCGAATAAGTAACACGCCTAACATCGATCACGCTCGAACTGCTTACAACAACCGTAGTCTCGGCATAGTCAGCTGCTTTGGTAGCTGGCAAAGGCAACAAATGTTCCCGTTCAGTTTCTAAGTCTTTACAAGCATGTTTATTGTGCTCTTTTAGAACTGCATGAATAAAATCTCTGTATTCATCAAGTGATGAGAAATCATTACTGGAACGAATTTTCAAGCTTTGATAAACTCGTTTTTTAAAATGACCATGTGATGATTCAATAGAACCATTTTCGTGCGATTTTCCTGGGTTGATACGAGTAGCTTGCATATTAAAGTGCTCTACAAAAGCCTTGTAGCGCTCTGTAAGATCTTCCGAGGCTACCTTGTTCAGGTTTTTGTATGAGGCAGAAAGACTATCGGTACGATGTTTTTTTGGGGCGCCTCCAATATATAATAACGCTTCTTGAAGTCCTTGAGCAAAAGCTTCATAAGGTTCTCCAGACCCTCTGAATACTTGCACATAATTAAAACCGCTATATGGCAAGCGAAAATGATAAAAAATATGCTCAAATACCTCTCCCTTAATAGTAACCTGAATTTCATTGGGATGAGTAAAATCGGATATCCCTAGATCGCCAGGTTCATGTTTTTGTCTAAACATAACTTCTTTTTCTGGTCCAAATAAAGCCCTCCATCTTTTTATTCTACGTTGTAATGTGCGCAGGGTTGAATCGGCAAATTTTCCAGGGAATTTTTTTTGTAGTTCTTCAAGTATAAAGGTCGCCTCAAAAACTCCATCTTTAAGCCATGCAATTATGTTTTGTTCCCATACATCTGCAAAAACATCATCCTTTGTTTTCCAGTTATGAGGGCTACCTTTTTGGTGTACATTGTTATCAATTCTGCTGCCTGTTCTCTCAGAGAATCCTGCTTTTGCAGCCGCTATTTTTTGGGGGCAGTCGTTTTGTCTATTATTCATGTAAAGAGCCTTTTGTTGGTCGGTCACCATTTCTTGATATGTCCTTTCCATTTTAAGGGGTACGTATCAAGTTTATCTGTAAAATTAACTTTAATCTGGACCAGACAAAATGATTGTCGTCAACCAGACAGAATGATTGTCGCACAATACAAGGGGATATAAAAACAGTATTAAATCTTGATGGGACTGTCAATATCGCTAAAAGAGCGAAAGCTGTGAAACAAAATAGAAAAATTAAGCTCTAGAGGTTCGGATGATTAATGAATTTTCACAAATTGTTGAAATAATCGAAGATCTAGATAAACAAAATATGATTTTAAAAGCAGCGGATATAAGAGAACAGAAAGAAAATATTATCGATTTTGCGCGTGAAAAAAAGAACCTTATTTTACTTATGACAAAACTACAAACTTTGGCTCCTCATGTCATAGAAGTTGTTACGCCGAACAAAGCGACAGATCATGTCGGTCCTACAACCATCATTCTATTAGACATACGAGGAGAGCTAATGAATTACAAGTGGCAATTTTTTACTATGGCAGCATTTATCAAACCTATAGTCAAATTTTATCGACGAAAAGCTCGCACCGTAGCTTGTCTTAATGAAAAATTTACATCTAACCCAATATTGTTACATACAACAATAAGCCCCTTCCATAGCGAGGTCGACGAACTTAAACATTTAATAATAGTCATAGACAATCTTAATAATGATTTAGGAGAAAAAAGGATTTTGACTAATCAAGACTTACATGACGGATACAGAACTGTCCAAGAACTTTCAGCTATGAGCATTGATATACAAGAAATTCTTGATAAACTTCGGGGCATAGATCCTATTGACTTATGTGCCATCGATCACTTATTACGGACTCTATTTGGAAAAATTTCTAAAAGCTGCGAATATATTTCAATAATAATTGATCAGGTAATGAGAAAGATGATAAGCCATTACCCTGATTGGAACGATGATTTTGGTCAATAATGAATAGTCAAATTTTTAATAAACTCAATTCAATTGCCAATCACATATGAGCACTCTAAAATCTACCCCTATTCGATATAGCCCGCTAAAGCCTAAAAAAATGCTGACATTACTAAAACAAAATATAGTGGCATTGTACAAGAATGGTGTGCTTACTTAGGATGCAAAGTTGGCGATCTAGCTTTTGACATAGCAACTGTCATATTGTTACACAAAGTTGGCGCGGGCACCTCGGGAACAACTCCACCTGCTGCAGCAACTGCAACTGGTGGCGCCGGTACTTCGATGGCTGTTGCAACATCAATTGCCGATGGAGCTATGGTCATTGTAGATAGCGTTAAAGTTGGTATAGTAATGGCATCTGGGCCAAAGGATTGCAGATAAGACTGGCGCAAGCGCAGCAGGCTCAGGTACCGATGGGGATGCCGGTACAAGCACTTCAGCAGGAAAAGATAACAAAGATTCAAAAAAGTCGCATCCTGAAGTTAAAAGCATGAAAGAATTTTTTCAGTTGCCATTTGGCAAGGTGCTTCGACAAAATAGCCAGTCAATGAAGAAATACTACCAAGGACAAAAAATGTACAAAATTACCGCAAAAATTCCTGAGACGTCTCTAAAAATAGGTGATATATTTTATTTAGATGCGCTAGAAAAGAACCATCTCGAAGTTTTTGATGCTCACGGAAATATTAAAACAGTTTTAAATCTTGATGGCACTGTAAATGTAAAAAAAAGCAATGCTGCAAAAGGCAGAAAAATTAAGATCTAGCGCCTGTTATGCAAGTAATCGCTTACTCTTGTTAGAATAAATGTAAGAGCTAAATATGATTTTTTGTATAACGACATATCATAAATTTAATATATTATTAAATAGATAGAATGTAAAAAAATATCAGGAATGTACACATGCATATTTCATCTTTTGAGCAATCAAATAAAAAAAAAATACGTGGGCTCAAAAAAAAGTGTCGCGCTATGGTAGAAGCTCTCATTGCACAGACTTCTGAGTTTCCTATAGATTATAACTCAGAAGAATATTGGCACTATCATTTGCCTGTAGCACAATCATTTATTGATTCAAAACACACTCCGCAATCAGTAAGACGATTATGCATACAGACAATGATAGATAGAACACAATTTTTATCTCAACATAAACCAAAAAACGCAAAAAGCTGCCGTGTTCTATGTCTAGTTTGTCTTCCAGATTTATGGTCCTCTGTTATAACAATTTTTTCTAGTCAAAATTACTTTATTCATTTTTTTGATCGCAACAACCCATGGCAACGATGGACTCCTTTAATTCACAAAGACATAGCTAAAGAATACAATCTAATTATTCCAAGCAATTTTCAAGTCAAAAGCTACAAACATGAATGCTTTGATGATGATAATCCCAGTATTGTAACTTATGTTGGAGAAATTTGGGCTATAGGCGAACTTGAATAATCAATAATTGCGATAATACAAGTTAGGGTTCTAAAAACCGGCTTATTGCGATAATGCAATCGTAAGCGTTCCTGCATAACCGCTGAGCGCTATGATGATAATAAAAGCGCCAAAACTCTATTTTTTACTTGATTCAGCAATTGATTTGGGATCGCGAATCAGTGATCAAGTAGTTGATCTTGTAGCAACTGGAAAATCTGGATCGTATATTGTTGATGCTACACCTGAATTGATACACAATAATCTAGCTCAAGCCGCCACATTCCTTGCAGCAAAAGCAACAATGATAGATGCTGAGGGTGGCAATAGTACATTGGCACAAGAATTGTTGCTGCATGCTCAATATGCTGCCGATTGCTTTAAAACCTTCCATACATGCATGTCAAAAAAAGCAGAAGAAAAATTAAGTGGTATCGCTAAACATAGTCCATTTTTGCAAATTTTACAAAATTTACGTGATGGTCATACAACAAAAAAAGAAAAAAATGCTGACATTACTGATACTAAATATAGTGGCATTGTACAAGAATGGTGTGCTTATATAGGGTGTAAATCTGGCGATCTAGCTTTTGACATATTAACTGTCATACTGTTACACAAGGCCGGCACTGGCACCTCGGGAACAACTCCACCTGCTGCAGCAACTGCAACTGGTGGCGCCGGTACTTCGATGGCTGTTGCAACATTAATTGCCGATGGAGCTATTGTCATTGTAGATAGCGTTAAAGTTGGTATGGCAATGGCATCTGGGCCAAAGGATGCAGATAAGACTGGCGCAAGCGCAGCAAGCTCAGGGCCTGACGGGGATGCCGGTACAAGCACTTCAGCAGGTAGCGACAAGGATTCAAGCAAGAGTCATCCTGTAGCAAATAATATGAAAGAGGTTTTTGAAAAAACACCTTTCGGAAAAAAATTAAAATCTGTGGTACAATCAACTGGTAAATTTAGCACCAAAAATGAACTCATTTATAAAGTAACAGCAGACTTTGGTCATTCAGATATCAAAAAAGGCGACTATATCCATTTTGATAAGCTCCACAAATGTGAATTAGAGGTTTATGATAAAACTGGACAATCGAAGGCCGTAGTATGGTTGGATGGTATAGTTAACCAACAAAAAACAGATAAGGTATTAGACGGTAAAAGAACTATCAAAGTCTAAAACAAGGCAATGAACGTGGATGCAATAAGCAGGGTAATTAAATTAGTACAATATCTTGATAAAGAATCGGGCCTGATTCTCGACAAACCATTACTTGCAGCCCTTGAAATTATGCCTCAATGTATCAATAATTACGAAACTAATATGAGTAAAGCATTAGATGAATTGCAAATAGTTGACAAAGAAGATTTTGCTAGAATAGATGAACTTTTCTTTGATATAAAAATTGAATTGTCTCTTTATGCATCAGATATGCAAAAATTAAAATATTTCTGGCGAAAATTATTTAATGCTAGGTTTAATAACCAGTCTAAATATAAAAAAAGAGAGACTGGACAAACCGATGAATTTGAGAGACACGATTTTATTGACATTATTTTTAAACGAATCACTGCTACAATAGATACTTTTAACGTTGTGGATTCTGAACATATTTTTCGTAAAAAAGATTTACGGACTTTGCAGGAGAATTCTGATGAAATATGTCAAGCTCTTAATAATTTGGATAATTTAATAAATGAACGTTTCATATCTAAAAATTGTTGTGAAGATATTGAGGATCTCATAGATGCAATGATCATGATAAGTTACGATATAAATAACGTAACCTATGCAATTGATTTTTTGCTAAACATTCTGACAAAGATTGTAGATTTTTATAATAGAAAAGCCTACTAAATATAAAGCATTATTCCTGGCAATCGGGAACAACTCCACCTGCTGCAGCAACTGCAACTGGTGGCGCCGGTACTGCGATGGCTGTTGCAACCTCTATTGCCGATGGAGCTATGGTCATTGTAGATAGCGTTAAAGTTGGTATGGCAATGGCATCTGGGCCAAAGGATTGCAGATAAGACTGACACAAGCTGAGCAAGCTCAGGGCCTGACGGGGATGCGGGTACAAGCGCTTCGGCAGGCAGCGACAAGAATTCAAGCAAGAGTCATCCTGTAGCAAATAATATGAAAGAGGTTTTTGAAAAAACACCTTTCGGAAAAAAATTAAAATCTGTGGTACAATCAACTGGTAAATTTAGCCTCAAAAATGAACTCATTTATAAAGTAACAGCAGACTTTGGTCATTCAGATATCAAAAAAGGCGACTATATCCATTTTGATAAGCTCCACAAATGTGAATTAGAGGTTTATGATAAAACTGGACAATCGAAGTCCGTAGTATGGTTGGATGGTATAGTTAACCAACAAAAAACAGATAAGCTAGACCCTAAAAGAACTATCAAAGTCTAAAACAAGGCAATGAACATGGCTGCAATAAGCAGGATAATTAAATTAGCACAATATCTAGATAAAGAAGCAGGGCAGGTTCTCGATAAATCATTGCTTGCAGCCCTTGAAATTATGCCTCAATGTATCAATAATTACGAAACTAATATGAGTAAAGCGTTAGATGAATTGCAAATAGTTGATAAAAAAGATTTTGCTAGAATAGTTGAGTTGTTCTTTAATATAAAGATTGAGCTATCTCTTTATGAATTAGATATGAAAAAATTGAGTTATTCATGGCTGAGATTATTAAAAGATGATTTTACTGAAAATCGTATTAGCAGGCAAAAGGAGATTGTAGGAGTCAATAATTGTGGCACAGATAATCACATAGATATTCTTTTTCAACGTATTGGCGATGCAATAATCGTATTTAACATTGTTAATTCAGAACATATTTTTCATAAAAAAGACTTAAAAGCTTTGCAGGATAATTCTGATGAAATGTGTCAAGCCCTTAATAATTTGAATAATTTTATTAATGAATATTTCATATCAAAAAATGATTGTGAATACCTTGACGACCCGATAAGTCCAATGCGTTGGATAAGTTACGATATAAATAACGTAACCTATGCAATTGATTTTTTGCTAAACATTCTGACAAAGATTGTAGATTTTTATAATAGAAAAGCCTGCTAATTCAGTCGCTGATGGCGCCGGTACTTCGATGGCTGTTGCAACATCAATTGCCGATGGAGCTATTGTCATTGTAGATAGCGTTAAAGTTGGTATGGCAATGGCATCTGGGCCAAAGGATGCAGACGGGGCTGTTACGAGCGCAGCAGGCTCAGGTTCTGCTGGAGATGCCGGTACAAGTTCGGACCAAGTTCACGAGCCACATTTAGTAAAATGGACAAATCACGGCTTTAAACATTTTCCACCTAAAAGTGCAGCTTGGAAAGACATAGTTTCATCGACAAAGGGAGGCCCTGCAAAATATCATCCAACAGTAGCTATAGAAAAAATCGAGAGATTAGTCTGGGAAAAAGGTAAACTGTGCACTAATGGAAAACCATGGAAAGTAATGAAATTTACAAATATCATAGGTGCAAAAAATGGTTTAGAAACCACTTGCATTAGAGTTGAATGCAGCGGCAAGACGATACATGGTCATCCGATTACTTTTGACGAATATTTAAAACTCATAAATTAAGGAAAACATGAATTTAAAGTTATTTTTGTCTAATTTATTTGATGGGCAAATTTTATATGATGAATTAGGCTTACTTGAAGAACTAGTTATTCCCGGCGATCAATTACACTTGTTAAAGGAAGATTTATTACAAGTTGAAAGTCTTGACGGTGAATACCTATTAGATGTCGGATGGTACCCAGAGTTTAACGCCACGGGTCAATTCATAATCATGATCATAAAAAAATGTAATTGGGAAAATCCGATTTTAATACGAAAAACTTCCGATATTCAATCATTAAAACAAATATTAATAACATGCAAATCAATATCCAATTTTTAAGGGTTAAAAAAAAGAAGCTAGAAACATCTATCATCGATGGAGCTATTGTCGTTGTAGATAGTGTTAAAGTTGGTAGGGCAATGGCGGCTGGGACAAAGGATTGCAGATAAGACTGGCGCAAGCGCAGCAGGCTCAGGTACCGACGGGGATGCCGGTACAAGCGCTTCAGCAGGCAGCGACAAGGATTCAAGCAAGGGTCATCCTGTAGCAAATAATATGAAAGAGGTTTTTGAAAAAACACCTTTCGGAAAAAAATTAAAATCTGTGGTACAATCAACTGGTAAATTTAGCCTCAAAAATGAACTCATTTATAAAGTAACAGCAGACTTTGGTCATTCAGATATCAAAAAAGGCGACTATATCCATTTTGATAAGCTCCACAAATGTGAATTAGAGGTTTATGATAAAACTGGAAAATCGAAGTCCGTAGTATGGTTGGATGGTATAGTAAACCAACAAAAAAAGTCAAAAATTGGTAAAACAAGAACTATCAAAGTCTAAAACAAGGCAATGAACATGGCTGTAATAAGCAGGATAATTAAATTAGCACAATATCTAGATAAAGAAGCAGGGCAGATTCTCGATAAATCATTGCTTGCAGCCCTTGAAATTATGCCTCAATGTATCAATAATTACGAAACTAATACGATCAAAGCATTAGATGCATTGCAAATAGTTGATAAAAAAGATTTTTCTAGAATAGTTGAGTTGTTCTTTAATATAAAGATTGAGCTATCTCTTTATGAATTAGATATGAAAAAATTGAGTTATTCATGGTTGAGATTATTAAAAGATGATTTTACTGAAAATCGTATTAGCAGGCAAAAGGAGATTGTAGGAGTCAATAATTGTGGCACAGATAATCACATAGATATTCTTTTTCAACGTATTGGCGATGCAATAATCGTATTTAACATTGTTAATTCAGAACATATTTTTCATAAAAAAGACTTAAAAGCTTTGCAGGAGAATTCTGATGAAATGTGTCAAGCCCTTAATAATTTGAATAATTTTATTAATGAATATTTCATATCAAAAAATGGTTGTGAATATCTTGACGACCCGATAAGGCCAATGTTTTGGATAAGTTACGATATCGACAATGTAGCCTATGCAATTGACTTTTTGCTAAACATTCTGACAAAGATTGTAGATTATTACAGTCGAGAAGCCTACTAAATATAAAGCATTATTCCTGGCAATTGGAAACAACTCCGCTACTGTAGCTGATGGCGCCGGTACTTCGATGGCTGTTGCAACATCAATTGCCGATGGAGCTATGGTCATTGTAGATAGCGTTAAAGTTGGTATGGCAATGGCATCTGGGCCAAAGGATTGCAGATAAGACTGGCGCAAGCGCAGCAGGCTCAGGTACCGACGGGGATGCCGGTACAAGCGCTTCAGCAGGCAGCGACAAGGATTCAAGCAAGGGTCATCCTGTAGCAAATAATATGAAAGAGGTTTTTGAAAAAACACCTTTCGGAAAAAAATTAAAATCTGTGGTACAATCAACTGGTAAATTCAGCCCAAAAGGGGAACTAATTTATAATTTATAAAGTAACAGCCGACTTTGGGCATGCAAAGATTAAAAAAGATGACTATATTCATTTTGATAAATATCACAAATGGGAACTAGAGGTTTATGATAATACTGGAAAATCGAAGACAGTGGTATGGTTAGATGGCATAGTTAACCAATAAAAAACAGCTCTGAAAGCAGGTAAAAGAACTATCAAAGTCTAAAACAAGGCAATGAACATGGCTGCAATAAACAAGCTAATTAAATTAGCACAATATCTAGATAAAGAAGCAGGGCAGATTCTCGATAAATCATTGTTTGCATCCCTTGAAATTATGCCCCAATGTATCAATAATTACGAAACTAATATTAGTAAAGCGTTAGATGAATTGCAAACAGTTGATAGAAAAGATTTTGCAAGAATAGATGAGTTGTTCTTTGATGTAAAGATTGAATTGTCTCTTTATGGATTAGATATACAAAAATTGAGTTATTCGTGGCTTAGATTATTAAAAAACAAATACTTTATAGAAAATCCTATTAACAGACAGATGAAAACTGTAGGAAGTCATACGTGTGACACAGAAAATCACATAGATATTCTTTTTAAACGTATTTGCAATACTATAAATACATTTGACATTGTAGATCCTGAACATGTTTTTAATAAAAGATACTTAAAAACACTAAAGGAGGATGTTAAAGAATTGTCGAAAAATTCTGATGAAATGTGTCAAGCTCTTAATAATTTGGATAATTTAATAAATGAACGTTTCATATCTAAAAATTGTTGTGAAGATATTGAGGAACTCATAGATGCAATGCTCATGATAAGTTACGATATACATAATGCAACCTATGCAATTGACTTTTTGCTCAATATTTTGACAAATATTGTAGATTTTTATAGTAGAAAAGCCTACTAATTCAGTCGCTGATGGCGCCAGCACTTCGATGGCTGTTGCAACCTCTATTGCCGATGGAGCTATTGTCATTGTAGATAGCATTAAAGTTGGTATGGCAATGGCATCTGGACCAAAGGTCCTCGTTCCACAGATTAAAAGACAGCTACCATAGCCCCCCTCCTGGCTTTGGCACTCATAATGTGATTAAAAACCAACCAGATCAAAAAAATGGTCAAATAACGGTATAATTAAATTAAATTAATAATTTTATTGACTTAAAGAGATAAACACTATATAATTTATACTAGAATTATTATTTATTATTTTTGTGTTTATTAAATGGAGGATACAGAAAGCTGTAAACCATAATTTAAAAAAGTATAAATTAAAGTATAAATTAATCCATGTTTTATAATTATTAGATAACCTTTTAAAGGAAAAAAATGAATAAAATCTTATTAATGAGCCTTTTAACAACCCTCTGCATTGGATGCCCTATGCAGATTATGTCTAGTGAACAGCCAAAGAAGGAACAACAACAGTTGCGGCAATTAGCTATGGAACGTATGGAACGTGACCGACAGAAAGAACAATTAAAACCTGAATTAGAGCTAGCAATTCAATCAAAAAATATTAAATGGATCAAAGAAAAAAGGTCATCACTGATCTCTTTAAGAATTATTACATCAGAAGAATTTGATAAAACAATCAGACAGTTAACAGATGAAATCCAAAGACAAGAACAGCCAGTTCCTTCAACTATAGCTCCAAGTCAAGGATTTTCCGACGACGAAGAATTACAAGAAGTAAGACAATTATCCAAACTCAGATACAAAGCAGCTTTATCGAAAGACTTTCAGCGGGCATCTGAAACAGGAGATATCGAGTGGCTAAAGCAAAATAAAACAGCGGTGGCACAACAAGGCATTGAACTATTAGAAGTAATCAATGGGCTAATCGAAGCCTTCGAAGAGCCATTAAAAGCACAAGCAGAGAAAGCACAAATTATAGCAAGAGAACGAGAAGAAGCAGCACAATTCAAAAGGGAACGAGAACGAAAAGAGCATCAAGCATGCATCGCTTATATGAAAAGCACCAAATCTATACAAGGTATGGTGGAAAGACTTGCTAAGTTGTATAACAGTTTAGTTGGCAAAGATAGCAATTTTGATCAACTTCAAAAAGTTACTAAAATCCAAAATTTAGGAGAATTATTCGCCCAACTCAAAGAACTGACCAAAAATCCTAGTATAATTGCTGCCATCGGTGAAGAAATTCAATTGCTTGCCAGTTATATGCAATTTGGCGTTTGGTCAAGTTTGCAGGATCTTGATAAAAAACCTCATCAAGCATTTGAAGCATTTCAAGAAGCTGCCGGCAAACGTGATTTTACCGCCATGATCAATCTTTATCGTAATTTTCTTCAACAAAACGAGTCACTTAGAAAAGAAGTTCTTAGTATAGTTTTTGACATATTAATGAATGCTACAGACAAGAATGACTTACAAGCATTGATCGATTCATACCTCTATTTCTTCAAGGGAAGCGAACAGCAAGAGACAGCTTTGATGTTCTTGAATGAATATGCTCAAAAGCTACTAGCACATAGAGATCTAGAAAATCTTAAAAAACTTCTCGTGGTTTTTGAAAACACAGAGTATGAAAGAGACATTAACGATGCAGCTGTCTCATTAACATTAGAAATCGGTCAACAACTACCTGAAGCTGCTCCAGCGACCACAGGCAGCCAATTGCCAAGACAAGTTTTATATGATGAATGGATGGGTGCACGTTCACAACTTAATTTAGAACGTCTTTTTGAATTACGTGATGAAGTAGTGAGGCAAGGCATTGAAACTGCAGATATGGCTGACGCAATCATTCATTCAGTTGCACAAACACTAGAATAAGGGCTTTCTTTTAGAAAAACATTAAAATCAGGAGGGAGGTAATTGCGCTTTCTTCCTGATTTTTCTATACTATAGTGTAAAGCATTATGTTTTTTAAACGAGGAAATAGCCGTGTATTCAACTTCCGATTTCAGAAAAGGACTAAAAATTCTTTTCCGTGATGAACCATATATGATCCTTGAATATCAATTGGTAAAGCCAGGAAAAGGCGGTACCTATTTGAAAACAAAGATGAAAAATATGCTCACCGGACTTGTTCATGAAGAAACCTTCAGATCGACTGAAAAATTTCCAGAACCCAACCTCGCTTACAAAGAAGTAGCATATCTGTATTCAGATAATGATCTGTATAATTTCTTGGATCAAGAAAATTACGAAGAAATCTCTCTTGATAAAGATCATCTTGATGAAGTATTACCATATCTTAAAGAGCAATCTGTTTATACCGTGCTTTATTTCAACGGTAATCCTATCTCAGTGACACCTCCTATGTTCATGGAACTCAAGGTTATGGAGACTACCCCTGGCGTCAAAGGCGATACGGCGCAAGGAGCGGGCAGTAAACCTGCAACTCTTGAAACCGGCCTGGTTCTTCAAGTGCCACTTTTTGTTCAAGAAGGCGATCTGATCAAGGTTGATACACGCGATTGCAAGTATATTGAACGAATTAAATAAACATGTCACAGGATAGGGCACGATGAAAAAAGAAGATCAAATCAAAGATACTAATCCTGACACTATTGAAATTGAAGAACCTGATTACGATACTGAAAGTGATGTCGCCTTATCGTATGAAAAATTTTCGCGTCGCGAGATTCGTTCAATTATTTTTCATCTGCTCTATGCCATGGAAACATTTGAATACGAAACATCCATGTCAGAAATTGTCGATAATTTCAATCGCGGCTTTGCTCTTGATATTCCCAAAGATAGCGAGGTCTGCAGCGTAGCCCAGGCAGTCATAGATTCACGTGAAAAATTGGATGAAATAATTAAGCCGTTGCTCATAAATTGGCGTTTTGATCGCTTAGGGGTATGCACTAAATTGATCTTACGTTTAGCTATTTGGGAACTTTTAAATACGCAAGAGCCCCATAGCATTATCATTAACGAAGCAATAGAACTAGCCAAATGCTTTTCAGAAACTGATGCCTATAAATTCATTAATGGTATTTTGGACGAAGCTGTAAAGATTATTCGACCTGACGCTCAATCAGCAGAAAAAACTCAGAGTGATATCTAACAAGATGCTAATCGATGATATTCTTCTATAACTTGCATCTGCTCAAAATATACAGCCAGGGCAACTTGAGTGCGCTGCTGTTCTATCTGTTGCATAAACCATTGCAATCTCGGTTGAGTTGAACTTGATATTTTCCACAGCTCTTGCTTCATTAACTGATTACAGATCTCAAGACCTAGCCCATACACATACCATTTTTCATGATTAATAAGCATAGCCATAATAAAATCAGCCGCTTGAATTTGACCTTCTTTGATCATTTCAGTTAAAAGATGGACAAAAAAGTTTCGTATCTCCTGTACAAGAGCTACCTCGGTCCCTTCAAGATTTTGCTTATGGGCAATACTTTCAATACAAGCCAAAACAGACTCTGATGCTCGACTTGCATGCACATACAGACCTACACTCGCTAGGTAGTCAATGACACTTATCCCGGCTCTTTTTGCTGCGATATCATCAATAGTTAGTAACCGAGTTGCCCCATTTAAGCTTACCTGATGATACTCCATGTCGACAAAACGATTCATCACAGTCACAAGATCGGTAAAATATATACACTCGTTCTTGTGTTTACATACTTCTATAAGTTCATGCAGTACCTGTGTATCATGAATATGGGCGACATAGTTCAGATAAGTTTCCTTTTTAATTGACCGAATACGTACCCGTGCTAAATCTTCTTGAATAAATACGCGAGGATCAATGCTCGGAACTGATAGATCCAGACTATGGAAAAAATCAGCTAATGCAGATGATAAAGAATCTTCAGTTTCTTTACCATCGGTGGCGTAAGACAATGATTCAGGATCAGCTTTTGTTTCCCAAAAGACACGACACACAGCTTGAGCATATTCATTTTCAGTGACAACTTCATCTTGCAAAAAAGCTCGTACGATAGGTAATGATGCAGTCATGCGATGAAATGTTCCCTCCGCACTTTGATACAGAATAAGGACCTTGTGTTGTCCATACTTGAGCATCCCCTTCTGAATAACTATTCCCTTGGCAATTGTAGATTCATTGCGCTCATCTGATACCAGCCGGTTGATAAACCAGGCTTTATCAGATACTCCAAAACTTGAAGCTCCCTCATAGTTACGAATTATTTCTTTTAAAAAACAGCCTTCCAGCCAGTTCACCAATGTCTGTTCATCTATCTGTGGTACCTGCACTTCGCCTAAAAAGTGTCCGGCCTTACCAAAGATTTTAGAAACACATTGGACGCATGGTTCAAAAGATTCAAAAACAATTTTCGTATTATTGAGAACACAGGGATAGAACAATAGATGATGCAGATCAGATGGTACTGGAATACGACTACATTGATGGTTAATAACCTGGACTCCTTGCACGGGCACACTTATAGCTGTTTGTGAATCAGGCAACCTCAATAAAGGATAATTAGGAGCAGCAACCACATTCTTGAGTCCATAGACGGACTTTGAGAGTAACTCAGCTAATAGGTCGCCATCCTTGTTATTTTCTAACCACTGTCTAATAATTGAAAAAAAGGTTTTCACTGAAGGACCGTCGCCAATAATTGCTGATACGGCACTATCAGTCGTTCCTTGTACCATAATCGGAAATTGAATAGGAATATTAGCATCGATACAGCGTTCATCGTCAACTGATCCGGAAAGAATTCGATTTATATTAAAAAAGTTACAACCGGCAGCATAACAGCTTGCTATATGCAAAAATTTTGTGTTTATAGCATTAAGCATCTGTAAAAAGTTAACAAATTGCCAGACAGTAAGACTGGCTACCAATGGCATCGACCATTTAAAATCTTTAATCTCATCAAGAGCATCAATACCATGGCTAATCAAATAGATATGCTTTGCGATAGGCTCATAACCTATATCTTGTTGCCTAAATAAGTTCCTAAAATGTTCAATTTCAATCAGATGACATGCCCACTTTTGTGCAGAAAATTGCATGAGCCTATCCGGCTCTATACGGGTCAAATGCGACTCTTGGAACCCAATGTCCTTCAGCCCTTTTGACTTAGTGTTAGGGACCAATACGACAAAATCTTCATCTTGGCACAAAAAAATGGAATAATTACGGGTAATTCTATCTAAACATTCACTGATTATATCTTGCCCAGTTCGTTGCCGCTTTAATAGCCCATAGATAATCGAAGGCGATACTACAACAACTTGTTCATCCTTACAGGCAGCAAAGAGTTCATTGCAGCAAGGCTCATGAGTAACATGGTCAACCTTTAAAACTTCTTCACAACCGGTGGCCAGGACAACAACAAGATCCAATACGTCATTGGGTTTTGAATGTAGAGGAGCATGTACAAAAGTAGCCATAAAGCATATACAAATGTGCAGTGCGCGCCATAATGTGCCAAATTTGATCATAGAATTCCCCCCAGAAACCAGCCTTGCCCATTTTTATAAATATTTATATATTCTAATTGAATATATCATATCAAAAAAAGTTTGTTTTTGCAAGACAGTCGCGCTGGCAACTGGCGATTGTATGAAAAACACTTTATCTTAAAGCCTGAAAATGACTCTCCTGGCCGTTCGTGGTGAGGGCCCGCAGGGCGCGTCTCTAACCATGCGGCCATACATAAACTCTCTTATTTGCACGTATTTCAGGAGAGTCCATGCTTCATCGGGTAGGAAGAGCTCACCCAAGGTCATAACCTAACAGGTCTGGACCTAAAAAAAGGGCCGCCTTGCGACGACCCATCTTGGCTTGCCTGTTAAAAAGCAGCTTTTTATAGATCAGGAAAGAAAAATGCTAATTCTTGCACTGCTGTTGCCGGTGAATCAGAACCATGGGTAGCATTAGATCCAATGCTTATGCCATACAGATTTCTGATAGTCCCAGGCGCAGCATTGGCTGGATTTGTATCACCCATTAATTCACGCCAGGCCTTTATTGCCCCGTCTTTTTCTAAGGCTAGAACAATAATAGGGCCTGAGATCATCATGCAGACAAGTTCTTCAAAGAAAGACTTACCTTTATGGATTGCATAAAAACGTTCAGCTTGATCCCGTGACAACTTAGTTTTGTACATGCGGACAATATTAAAATCATTATTTTCAATGATATCGATAATATTGCCTGTATGCTTAGCGGCAACGGCATCAGGCTTAATAATCGCTAGTGTTCTTTCCATGAGCTGTTCATTCCTTCGTTTATTCTACTTCTTCAGTTTTGACATCGGCGGATGTTGCTTCTTGCTGACGAGCTACATGCTTTTCAAGCTCTATCTGGAAGAGACTCTTAGGTTTTGCAACAGTTGGTTGTTCAACCTTTGGCGCTTTGACTGCACGAGCCTTTTTCTCAGTAACCTTGGATGCTTCAACAGCTGGTACTTCGACTTTTTTCTCTTCGCGAGGTTGACGTAAGCTGAGCCCCAAACGACGTTCATTACGGTTTACATTGATAACGCGGAACTGCTTTTTGTCGCCCAGTTTTAGTACATCGTCAACCTTGTCGACATTCTGATCAGAAAGCTCAGATATATGAACAAGACCTTCGACACCAATTGGCAACCTGATAAAGGCGCCAAAATTGGTAATACGAGATACTTCTCCCTCGATGACACTGCCAACCGGATATTCTTTTTCAATAGATTCCCAAGGATCTTGTGTCAATTGCTTGATCCCCAAAGAAACCTTCTTCTTTTCAGGATCAACACTCAGAACAACAGCTTCAATCTCTTGGCCTTTTTTGTAAATATCTGCTGGATGATCAATATGCTCTGTCCAAGACAAGTCTGAAATATGAGCAAGTCCATCAACACCAGGTAATAATTCTATAAATACACCAAAATCGGTAATGTTGCTGATCTTGCCTTTGATCTTCTGGCCGACTTTGAATTGTTCGCCGATAGATTCCCAAGGATTCTTTTCAAGACGTTTGACACTCAAGGACATACGACGATTTTCTTTGTCAAGGGACACAGTGTACGCGTCAATCTCGTCACCAACTTTGTATTTGTCTTTAAGATCATTGATTCTGTCAGTCCAAGAAATCTCAGAAATATGAACAAGACCTTCGACCCCTTTGGCAACTTCTACAAACAACCCATAATTGGTAATGCTTGAAACAATACCTTTAACTCTGGCATTTGGCTGGAATTCAGCACCAAGTGCTTCCCAAGGATTACTAATTAATTGCTTGAGACCAAGTGAGATTTTTTCATGTTCTTTATCAAAGGAAAGAACTTTTACCGCAATGGTATCACCGATCTTGATAATTTCACTTGGATGTCCAATGCGACCCCAGGTCATATCAGTGATGTGAAGCAATCCATCAACACCCCCAATATCCACAAATGCGCCATAGTTGGTAATATTCTTGACCACTCCATTGATAATCTGCCCTTCTGCAAGAGTATCAAGTACTTTGCGACGGACATCTGAACGCTGGTCTGAAAGGTATTTTCTGCGGGAAATAATAACATTGCCACGTTTTTTATTGATCTTGATAATGTTAGCAGTTATTGATTGACCTAGATACTGATCAAAATCCATAACCTTTTGCAGATCAATTTGTGAGCCAGGCAAAAATGCAGGAATACCAATATCGACACTCAAGCCACCCTTGACTTTGTGAGTAACAGTGCCTTCAATTGGCTTATTTTCTTCAAAGTATTGGGTAATAGAATCCCAAGCCTTGAGTGCGCGTGCCTTTTCGTAGGAAAGAATAACGTTACCATCGACGCTTTCTAATTCGTCAATGAGCACTTCGATTTCATTTCCGGGAACAAGCCTTTTGATTTCGTGCTCACCAAATTCGTATCTTGGAATCAGGCCATCTGATTTGTAGGCTATATCAACTAATACGCCGTCAGAATCAATCCTTATGATACGTCCCTTGACAACATTGCCTTGTTTAAAATTGCCAAAGATACCCTCACATAATTCTGCCAGTTCTTTGCGTTGCTCATCACTGAGTTGCAACGCCTCATCGATCATGCCAACCGAGGTAGGAACTTTACCAAATTGTTCGGGATGTATCAGTTCTTTTGACATAGAGAAACTCCACTGCTAACCGAATGGCTAGCTCTCTTTTTTCAAAGAGGAGGGTTAAAGGTTTAACATATAAAACATAGACATATTGTATCATAAGTTTATAAACAGGGCAAACAAAATATATAAAATTATATTTCTAACAGACTTTTGTTTAAAAGAATTATTCGAAAATAGCTACCAGGCATAAAAATTCGGTATAATTTCTAATAGAAAAATGACTTGACATTTTTGTCTGTTTGCTTTAATATAATAATGATATTTAAGTGATATTTTTACAATCAGAATTTTGGGATCATGTATGATTCATAGAATTTTATATCTCTCTGGTGCCCGATTTACAAACCCCTTGAGCCAGTTGGCATTCAGGGGTCATTCTGCCACGTCCTAATTACTAAACACTCCTGTCTTTCCAACTCTCGTTCAAGGGGAATTTATCCCTCCCTTTTTTATATATTTTTAAGTTTTAATGTACAAGACCGAGAGGTATGTGTATGAAAGTTTTAACATTAACCCTTGACGCTCTTCGTCAAGCACTCACTATTTCTGATTTAACTAATCCCGCAGATGGTCCGCATGCCATGCAAATCATTCTAAACGACATAATTCAAGCGCTTGAAACTGCCTGGCAATGCAATACGATGATGTATAGAGAGTCACCTATAGTCTCTATTGAAGATAACTACGATTGTCTTAAATACCCCAAAGATGGGGCTTCACGTGAAGCCCGTTATACACGGTATGTCTGTCAAACTGCCCTATTGAGGACCCAGACATCAGCGATGATCCCTGCTGCATTGCAATTGCTTGCAAAAAACCTCCCAACAGACTGTCTCATTGCATGTCCAGGGCTGGTGTATAGACGAGACTGCATAGATTGTATACACACAGGCGAGCCCCATCAAGTCGATTTATGGCGTGTGAGCTCCACAACAAAACTTAGGCAAAGCGACTTGCTTGATATGATAAAAATAATAGTACAAACAGCATTGCCAGGCTACCAATGGCGCACAGAACCACGTGTTCATCCCTATACCCTGAATGGTCTTCAGATTGATGTATGGTGCAATGGTCAATGGGTTGAGATTGGTGAATGCGGCTTGGCACATCCCGATATTTTGGCAGAGAACATTCCCCATGCTCAAAAACTTTCAGGATTGGCCTGTGGATTGGGCCTTGATCGCATATTAATGCTCCGCAAAGGCATAAAGGATATACGATTACTGCGCTCTACTGATCCAAGGGTGAAAATTCAAATGAATGATCTTTTACCTTATAAGGAAGTGTCCTGCATGCCCCCTGTCACACGTGATCTGTCAATCGTTATTGATCAAGACAAAACATTGGAAGATTTGGGCGATCGCGTCAGGGAATCCTTGGGATCTGATGCACCTATTGTTGAATGCATAACAGTTTTGTCACAAACACCCTACAAAGAGCTGCCAGAATGTGCAATTAAAAAACTTGGCATCACTGAAGGTCAAAAGAATCTCTTGGTACGTATTATTCTAAGAGCTTTAGATCGCACATTAACCCGCGAAGAATGCAATCGCTATCGTGACCAGATTTATGCTGCAATCCATGAAGGATCGATATACGATTGGACATCAAAATAACGAGTAGAATTGGCAATCATTATCAGTTGTGCGTTTTATGTAGTTGATTACACAAAACGCACAACTTTATTGAAAGCTCTTTTAATTATTTCGTTGACAATCAATAATTTTAAAGATAAAATACATAATAATAGAGTATTTATTATGTCATCATTAGGTGTTAAAATGAAAAAAGTAAACAAAACTTGCTTTGCCATTCTGGGAATGCTTTTTGACAAATCTAGAACTGGGTATGAGATTAAAAAGTTCATGCAAGAATCTACCGCGCATTTTTGGCAAGAATCTGATGCTTCGATTTATCCAATGCTCAAAAAACTTGAAGCTGAAGGCAAAGTAGAATCTCAAACTACTCGCAAAGGTAAGCTTGAACGCGTACGGTATACCATTACACAAACGGGAAAAAAAGAATTTTCGATTTGGATGACCAAAGAGGTAGAACCCGGTACCCACCGCGACGAGCTTCTTTTAAAACTCTTTTTTGGGGCAAACGCATCCAAAGAAGAAATAATTAAGCATCTGTTGTTACGGCAAAAAAAAGTCGGAGAACTACAAAAAAAATATGCTTATATCCAGATGTTTATATTCCCCGAGGTAGCACCAGATTATAAACATAAACTTTTTTGGCAAATGGCACTCAGGAATGGAGTTATAAATGCTGACGCAGAATTTAAATGGATCGAAGAATGTCTAGATATGTTAAAAAAATGATAACTAATACAAATAAATGGAGTTAAAAAATGTTCAAACGCATAGATAAAATTTCACATGACAAACAAACACATCACTGGCTTGCCAACCAATTTTTACTTTTTAGTATAGGCACCTATACTACTCTTGTAGGAATTACCGTCATTTCTTTCCTTGGAGTTAGGCTGGGTATTGGGGCACAACTAAGCACTTTTGCAGGGTTTTTGATCACCATTCTTGCACGAACATTCTATGAGCAGCTGGTGATTTTCAGCATACCAACAACAGCATTAGAACCCGGTAAGAATATCCTGTTTGCAGGCAGCTATGCAACCATAATGTCCTTTGTCTTTTATGCCATCAGGGGCCCCCAATGCTATTGGGGCATCCCCATAGCATTGGTCATTACGCAAGCGGTCATCAAGCCGCTCAAAGCATACTTGTGGCCCGCAAAACCAAGATCTGAGCTTTACGCGCTGTATGCCGCAAAACAAGGTTCGTTTATGGTAAGTCTTTATGGTTTTTTTGGATTACTCGCTTTTATCGCTGTAACTGGAGTCAAAACCTTCCATCTGGATTTCATATATGCTTTCAGCTCGGCAGTTTTTATCGCTCTTATTGCATCAGTATTATTTGAATTACATTACTTATATGAGCAAAGATTCAGTATAGCGATCATTGCCAGGTGGATACTTATTACATTAAGCTTAGCAGTCATAAGCGCAACAGCTGTTATAGCAGCTGTCAAATTTGGTATATCAGGCCAAGCTGCTACCATTAGTGCGTGCATTGCTATTAAAATTTTAGAACAATACCTCTTAAATCGGTCATTATAGGCGTCATTAACATAGGAGCATTTATGAAATTATTACGCAGTATCGGATTAGTAATTATCGGCTCACTTCTAGCAATAGGCATATATATAATTCTCATGCGCAACAAAGCGTCAGCATGCGCTTGGCTTGAACACGTAAACAACGTAACAGCCCATCAAAAATCAGGCCAATTTTCTGTCGTAGACAAAAAAGGAACCTCACTCATATTTGAATGGGAAAAAATTGAGACCAGTAATCCTGCATTTTTACCGAAAATGGAAAGCTTAAGTGATATCCTTGTGCAAGCATACACACCAGTGACAGTAAAGCTTTTACAAAAACACCCAGAAATCGTTTCCACGGTTACACTCTTCAAGCAGCTTGAACCATTCTTTAAAAATGGCATAGATTCAATCGACTGGAACATTATTACAGAAAAAATAAAAATCGGGAGTCGTCAATTTTTTGTTAGTGAAGCAGTTACAGGGTATGGACAACAAGATATCTCTTGGTTTGTTGTCGCCAAAGACAAAGACGAGCCCATAGGATTTGTACAATTTTTACTCAGTCCAGAATTGCAGTATGGTACTATTCGAGTTAAAAATTTGATGCTTTTGCCGGCAGCCCAACATAGAGGCATTGGAAAGTTGCTCATCAGTTCAATATTTAAAATACTTGCTTCAGTTGAAATAAAACAAATTATACTGTCAACTTGGCAAGTAAATGAGCAAGCTATTGCTGCGTATACGTCATATGGATTTAAAAAATATGAAGACAAGAATCGCATAATCGAACCTGACAGTATTGATGCTTATGAATGTCATTTCAAGTACATAACCGATCAATCCGATCTTTTGCAAAAAGAAGCGGAAAAGCTAAAGCGTTTTTAACATCAAACAAAAATACGTAAAATTGGTTAAGGATGAATTTCTGTCCACCGTAACAGATCATCCAAATAAATGGTATCATAAAGATCATAGTGCAGCGAAAGCTTTTTTAATGAGGTTCAATGACAATATATACATACTTCAATTTTTCAACAAAAGGTCTGGCATACAATTTCGGAAGTATCTTATGGCGATACGATTAGCTACAAAGCATTAGCCAAACAAATTGGGCTACCTACAAGCATTCGTGCTGTCGCCGCCGCAGTTGGGCGAAACCCATTGCTTTTGATTATTCCATGCCATCGTATAATTGGAACTGATAAATCACTTGTTGGGTATGCTGGGGGCTTAGAACGCAAAAGATATCTTTTAGACTTGGAACAAAAACTATTTTCTTAGCATTTGTATTTTTTAACTCATGTTCTGATTGTGATATTATGCACCCTTTCACGTTATCCTTGACTTTATCTACCATTAAAACAGTTTATTATGAAAATTTGAAATAGCTCTAGTCGCTTAAGATAGGAACCTAGATGTGGCCACATTACAGGCCCCAATTTTTGCCAAATGGGCTGGATCATGATGCAATATAAATATAATGTTCATGAATTGATATTTTGTAGAAAGAAACGCATAAATTATTTGATCATCAAATTCCAAAATCAATAATATCTAATAGCCATCAGCAGTTGCCATTGAGATTATCTGTTTACTATGACAAACAAAAGGCTATACATTAAGATTGTAAGCATAGATAAAATACGAAATTGATGAGAAAGTAAAAAAAATGAAAAAACTGGATACTTTATTAAAGCTTGTGGCAGAGAAAAAAAAACAACTTGATTCTTTGCGTCCTTTGCCGCCAGCATTGATACAAAATTTAGAGCAATGGTTTGCTATTGAACAAATCTATACTTCAAATGCACTTGAAGGTAATACACTAACAAGACATGAGACAGCATTAGTTATAGAAAAAGGGATAACCGTTGCCGGAAAACCTCTCAAAGACCATCTCGAGGCAGTTAATTATGCAATTGCACTCCATTTTGTGGGCGATCTTATTCACAAAAAACGGTCCACATTAACCATTACTGATATTCTCGATATACATAGGATTATCCTAAAATCTATTGATGATGAACATGCCGGTATTTTTAGAAAAATTGCAGTACGTATCAGTGGTTCAACTCTCACATTACCTGACCCGATCAAAGTTCCTGATTTAATGAATGAGTTTATCCAATGGCTAACAACGACAGCTGACAGCCCTATCATGATCGCAGCTCAAGCACATTATCGCCTTGTATCGATTCACCCGTTTATTGATGGCAACGGTAGAACTGCACGTCTTTTGATGAACTTACTCCTCATTCAAGAAGGTTACCCGCCTGCCATTATTCCGATGGAAAAAAGAGCAGCATATCTTGCAGCATTGACAGAGATAGATGCAACGGGAAACTATAAGGATTTTAAAGTCTTGATAACGCAAGCTGTTGAGCATAGCCTCGATGTATATCTGGAGGCAGCTCAAAAAAGCATATAATGCAAAGGAACTTCATGACCAGCGATAAATTACTCATTGCCGTAAGTATTATCGCAGGCATTGAACCACTCCATAATCATGTCAGGCACAACAAAATCTACCCGATCGAACAGAAGAATTGAAAAAGATAATTGTTCCAGTTCTTATTATTCATGGTCAATATGATTGCTTAAGTTTTCCACGTTTAGTTGAGAAATATTGCGCTGAACTGGTCCCTCATGCTCAATTTCATATAATCCCGGATATGAGCCACATGATTTTGAATCGAGAATTGTTCGCAGATATATTTGATTATATTGTAAAACAAAACGCCAAAACCGGAGAAAACGATGACCGTAAAGCCAAGCCATAAAACAGAATTGCTTCGCATCATTCATACATATTTGCCACATTGCAAAGTCTGGTTATTTGGTTCTCGCGCAACGGGCAAGCAACGTCCAGGCTCTGATATCGACCTTGCACTTGATAATGGACAAAAGATCTCATGGGGTACAATTACCCGCATGTTGATAGATATTGAGGAAACTACTATACCCATGAAAGTTGATTTTGTTGATTTATATAGCGTCGATGAAGATTTTAAAAAACAAGCTTTAAGTGAAGGAATATTGTGGACAGATTAAAAGAAAAGTATACACAATTATTACAAGCTCTTTCAACTTTGGATGAAAGCATTTCATTATTTCAAGATATTTCTGCCAAGCAATCCGAATCAATTGGCCAGTATAAATATGAACAGCTGTATAGGGCATTTAGAGAATCAATGATTCAAAGGTTTGAATTTTGCGCAGAATTATTCTGGAAATATATTAAGCTTTATGTAGAACAGGTCAGTGAGCCGGTTGAATATAACGCGCCAACACCAGTAATCAGAATAGCTTTTACCATAGGAATATTAAAGGAACAAGAAGCTGAAGATGCTCTCAAGATGATAAAAGATCGCAGCAGAACGCCTCATATATACAAAGAAGAAATAGCCGAACAATTAACCAAAAAATTCCTCAACATTATCAATTGATGCATACTGTATTAGAACAATTAGCCAAAAAAATAAGCAAACACTAGCGCATTGGAATAAACTAGATCTATAACAACTGATCGTTAACAGGAATTATAATGATATTTATTAGAATGATAAAACTGCTTACGCCTTGTATTGTCGCTTGTCTTTGCAATCAATTGTATGGAATGGGCATATTTGAAGCAATCAGTGCACGGAGCTTTGAAGATTGTCGTATGATATTAACTGCTGATCCAAGGCTTCTGGATGCTAGAGATACAAAGGGGCGAACTCCTTTGCATAAAGCAGCATTCTTAGGACTTCATGAAATAGTTGAGCTATGCCTTTCGATGGGAGCACCAGTTAATCAAACAACCCCTGAAGGGTTGACTCCTTTGCATTGTGCTGCCGATGGAAATGATCTATATTGTGGAAATTATATGAAAACAATAGATGTACTTATATCTCATGGTGCTGATCTAGATATACGCAATAGAGCGGGACAGCGTGCTTCAGATAAAGGTAGAGGTACATTCCTGCTGGGAAGTGCAAGATGGTTATTGCGCGATTATAGTGACCATATAGATCGTGCCAAAAGGCGAAAGAAAATTATTGGTTCTGTTTTGGCAAGGGCCAAGGATGGCCGCTTGGGATCTGAAAGTCCCTTGTCTTTGATTCCTCAGTACACGTTGGCTGATATAACTCAACTAGCTGCTGAAGGTGAACTGTATGATGCACATCAGCCACGGGCTCATGCTCACTTGAAGGTTAGTATGCACAGATGTGCAACTATAACTGGTATCATTCTGGTAGCAGCAATGGTCGTATGCATGCCAGCTTTACTTATGGCTATTGGCTTTTATCAAGAAAATCATTATAAATCGTCTTGACGATAGACATTTTATATACAGCATCGTGAAACTCGAAGCTATGGGCAACTAACTAGAAGCGGTAAAAAGGGAATGCGTGAGACTATGCAAGAACTTCTGGGTAAAGGAGTTGATGTAAATGTACAGGATCAAGATGGCCTCACAGTATTACATATTGTTGCAAAACAAGAAGACACAGAATTGGCAAGATTTTTAATGGTTCATGGGGCAACTGATAATGCACGTGATAGGTGGGGTCGCACTCCTAGTCAGATGACTCATTAATAGAAGACTTTTAATAACCAAGTCTTGCGACTTAAACATATCCTCATTAAAAAAGCACAACTGACATGCAGCATGACTTCTATACAAAGTAACCGCCAAAAAGGATCTTCTGCACAATCATAAAGCATTGCCATCACGTTCGAAACGTTGCGGTTATTTGAGAGGATTTAAAGCAAGATAATGTCTATTAATGCAATTTTTCCTCTTGCATAAGAATCATCTCTGGGTGCACAAGCCCTTTTGTTATTAATTCAAGAGCGAAGGAACTGGCTTTATCGTAAACCCCCTCCATCTCTTGAATAAAAGGATTGCTCCCTTTCCACAATGGTACCGATCCTAACTGTTTAATGAGAACCGCTGATATGTCAGGTACTCTATTGTCTGGCATATTGATAGCAATAGGTTGGCCAGACCAAAAATTATCCAGGTTAAATTCTTGCTGCACAGCAATTTTTTTCTTACTGACAATTTTCTTGGATTGAGCCTTCTTCTTTGTTATTTCTTTAGAATCGCCCGTTTTTGTCCTTTTTTGTAGAGCTTTCATAAAGTCATCACGATTAAGCCCACGAAAACTAAAAAGCTGGAATGGATCTCGATCAATCTCTTCTGCTATCAAATAAAAAACTGCGGCAATATGTTTACAAGGGTTAACATGATCAGGGCAAGAGCAGGACGTATGCAACGATAATTCGGGCACCAATTTTACGTCATTACAAATAAAAATTTCCTTCACTTCTTCCGGTACTTGGTTACTAATAAGCTGAGTTGTAATAGCCATAGACTGTGATAATGAAACAACGATCGCATCCCAGACCTGTGCAGATATTGGAGGCGTTTCAATTTTTACCGTATAAGTCCCATACGATCCATTAACTCGTGCTTTGATAATTCCACTTTTAATGGTAACTGAATTCACACTCCCATGACGCGCATAGGATCTACCCCTTGTAAGTCTCTCCGATTCATTAAAACCTTCAATGATTGCAACCCATTGAGCACCCAGCCAGGTCTTGCCGAATTTTCCCTTGCGGGTTTGAGCTTTGACCCCACCGGTTTTTGGTTTCGAACGGCGATATGCATAAAACCAGCCCATGCTAATCTCCTAAAGCATCTTTTGCAAGCGCAAAAAGCTCATGCAACTCTCTATTATTAAGATTTGTAATCCACTGTTCACTACTTGTCACAATCGATTGTGCCAGCTCCTTTTTTTGCTCAATCATCTCATTTATTCTTTCTTCAAGAGTTCCCATAGTTACAAATTTATGAACTTGCACATTGTTGACCTGACCTATGCGAAAGGCCCTATCAGTCGCTTGATTCTCAACCGCAGGATTCCACCAACGGTCAAAATGGAAAACATGCTGTGCTTTTGTTAAGTTCAAACCAACACCACCCGCCTTCAATGACAAGACAAAAAGAGATGGTCCCTGATCTGTCTGAAAATATTCGACCATAGCATCACGATCTTTCTTTGATGTACCACCATGCAAGAAAAGCGTCTCCTTACAAAAAGTAGTTTCAAGAGAGCTTTTTAATATATCGCCCATTTCTCTAAACTGAGTAAAAATAAGGGCCTTTTCATTATTGGCCAAAATTTCTTCAAGCATCTCTGTTATACGCATTAATTTTCCTGATCGATCAACTATAGTGTCCCCATCTTTTAAAAAGAGCATGGGATGATCACAAATTTGCTTAAATTTCATGAGTGTTGCCAAAATAAGCCCTTTACGCTCAATACCATCAGAACCTGCATTAAGTGCCTTTGACACATCATCTACAATTGCCTTGTACAATGAAACCTGCTCCTTTGTTAATGTACATAACACATTAGTTTCAATTTTTTCAGGTAGATCTTTTATTATATTTTTATCTGTTTTTAACCGCCGCATAATAAAAGGACTAGTAATACGCTGTAACTTACGTACAGCCTCTTGATCTTTATTAACAGCTATGGGGACTAAGAACCTTTTCTTAAAATTCGTCTTATTTCCTAAAAAACCGGGATTCAAAAAATCCATAATCGACCACAGATCACCGACTGAATTTTCAACTGGTGTACCAGTTAAAGCAACACGAAAATCAGCCTTCAACGACTTGGCTGCTTTTGCCTGCTTGGTTTCTGAATTTTTAATGTTTTGAGCCTCATCAAGAATTAACATGTTCCACTCAACATCTTTGAATAGCTCAAAATCTCTATGCAGTAAAGTATAACTTGAAATAACAAGTGCATGGTCACAAGCCTGTTTCTTGAACAGTTCATTTTTTTGACGACTATATCCATGATGAACCATAACGGGTAAATCAGGAGTAAATCTAGCAGCCTCCTTGAACCAATTCCCTGTCACTGACGTTGGACAAATCAATAATGAAGGGCGGCGCTCATCTGATGGCCAAACTTTTTCTAGACAGGCAAGCATTTGCACTGTTTTGCCCAATCCCATATCATCTGCAAGACAAGCACCTAATCTACATTCATATAAGTAATTGAGCCAAGCATAGCCATCAAACTGATAATCGCGCAATGTCCCATTAAAAGTATCCGGTACGACAAGAGATTTATTTGGTTTTTTCTGTTCAAGGTTATGCAGCAATTGATCAACAGAAGGGCAATGTACAACCCCCTCAAATTTTAGATCATCAAAACTAGATTCCTGAACCCCCAAAGACCACCTAAAAAGATCATTGACTGATGCTTTTTTTGTATTTTTTAACAGCTCAACAGCACGATTAATCATAGCCGGCTCAATAAAGACCCATTTACCACGAATATTAACAAAGGGCTCTTTGAGTTTTGCTATAGCAGTAAGCTCTTTAAGGGTTATATCTGCATCCCCTAAAGATATCTGCCAATCAAAATCAAGTACTGTATTCATATTCAATATACCTAGTGAAACATTACTGTTTTTTATAGAGGCACGCACCTTAATGGGTGACTGGGATATCTGCCCTCGTACACACCAGGCAGGAACAATAACATCAAACCCTGTATCTTGCAAAGCCGGTACACTATGCACCAGAAAATCACATACCTGAGATGGCGAAATCGTACATGAGCCAGGCACAGAACCCTTAAGACTATTAGCCACCTGAGCACTTATGCGCGAAGCTCTCCCAAATGCATATAAAAGATACTCATGCGGATCAAAATTATTATTTTGAAAGATTTTTTTTATCTGCCCAGAAGCGTTTAGTGCCTTATCAACAGGGATCAACAAGCTAGGATCATGTACTGCTTTCAAAAAATATGAAATTGTCCATTCCTGAGCACCCTCCTCTTGGGATATTTTTTTCTTTGTTTTATGTGTTGTCGTTGCTGATGGCTCTTCAATCTTAAAACATAGAATAAAAGGGGTATCATAGATCATAGCCAATGGCTTGGTCCAGGATTGAAGTTCTTGCTCAAATGGTTTTATTTTTTTTACGGTGGCATCTACTACTGGATCTCTATCATAGAGAGCATCAATAAAAGCATTGTGGATATTTTTATGCAAAAATCTATATACGACCGGACATTTATTGCTCACACGAATAACCGCATCAAGCATATAGTGCAACATATTGCTTACTGCGATATCAGAATTTTCAATGACTGGCTGAGGATTTTCAGAAATTTGTAACCGCAATAATGGTGGCCAAGCTTTTGCAAGTTTTTTTAAAACTTCTTGTGTTTGACCATTTATAATAGGCCGCCAATGAGCCTGATATTCATTCCCACAGTCATACAGCATAGGTAAAAATTGGTGTCGAATCACAAGATTAGCCGCAACCTTAAAAACTTGACCCAGAAAATGCATCTCCGACCCAACGACAAGACCCGGCTGAATAATATTTGTATCCAAAGAAGCAACCATTATATCGATAAGTCTTTCAGGGTTTATTTCAATTGCATGTACCAACCACGGTTTCAGTTCTTTAATTCCCTCAATCGTATGCCGACTTTCTATCAAAGGACTCGAATAAGCAGGAGTTAATCCAATGGTCGGCAACCACAGCATACTATCTGTCTCGTGCATCTTGAGCTTGCAAGAACTTATATTTATTATAAATTCTTGTAGTTCACTTGCCTTCATCTGATGTGGTAACCGCAATACCTGAGAGACTTCCCTTTCGCTGTCTATAGGATACTGCAAAGTCGTTGATTCTCCCCATAGAAAAAACTTATTGGCATAGTTAGCAAGATGTATTATTTTCATTACTCGGCTTTTCGTTTAAAACTCTAATCCATTTGACAGGTATTATTGTCCCAAACTTCTATCCAAAGTGCAAATAGTGCATAACATTATTGCATTTCATTGAGGATCTGTCATTGCATTGTGATGGCTGAGCATCTCTACGATTGGTTCTTTTTGCTTTTTTGTAGTAGCGGCACTGGTTGCAGCGGCAACTATAGGCCTTGATAATGCCTCTTGAATAAGTGGTTTGCGCGACCTTAAAGCTGCAATATGATCTACAATACGATCAGCATCGCGGAAATTATCAATGCATTTTTTACCTTGTGTTAGGCAACCCCATGCAGATGGCGCGATAAAATCTTGAACTTCTTGTCCGCTCACTGTAATACTGCCAAGCTTCAGGGCAGTGCTTTGTTGTGCTACCTGTAATGCATAATCAATAAGCGCTTTTGAAGAAGGTTCAGGAAATGCCACCAGCTTAAAACGGTTGGCAAGATGTTCATCAGTAATCTCTTTATTCGAAGCAATAATAACTAACATAGGAGAGAATGGTATATTGATTTCATCATCGCCAAAATATTTCGTCGAAATGCATGATTGAGCACCATTAAACACAATTTTTGCAGGGTCAACCATACCTGGATTATTGAGCCAGGTTGCCTCATCCATAAAGACAAGCGAGCCCAGTTTGTTTTCTTTGCATTGATTACGTAAGATATCGAGCATAATGCCATGTTCTTTGTCAGCGCTACCTTGTAGTTTATTGGCAGACTCAAGATGTGCGGTGCGTTCAAGATGTACACTACCCGGGAAAAGCTCCTCTATCCACTTATACAGGTTGTCAACAACAAAAAATGATTTTCCTCGGCCGTGTGAACCTTTCAGATACAGTGGCTTGGTTGGAGTATAACTTGATGGATTATGTGCCAAGGCATATAAAAACTCTCTGACAGTAGTCTTTATACCCTCTATATCCTCGAGTAAACTATCCTCGTAGCTTGCTACAAAGAATCCATCTATACGATTGCATATTTCTTGTATAGCATCCTCTAAGCACATATCTCGAGCAATTCTTAACTGATTTTTCGGCTTGTAAATAGTTAGATCAAGGGCAAATTCAAGGTTATTCAAATGGGAACCTTGTGTCATCTGATTGGTACGTGCCATCATGAACTCTTCAATTATTTTTTCCCATAATCTTTGCGGGATAAAACACATATTTTTTGCAAAAAGTTCTTCGAGTCGATCCAATTTCTGAAATGGTGGATTTTTGAGGTGAAAGCAGGCACGTAATGCATCTTCACATCTGAATGCCATATTAAAAACTGCATTGAGATAGCCAAAGCCTACTGCTTGACGACTGTCATCCTTTTTTTTCATATCATCGCTACTCATAAGTCTATTGAGACCAGCAGCAGCAGCTAGGGTTACCACGCCCGTGCCTACAAGATCCACAATAGGTTCGCTTATAGCCCACTTTCTTGCACTTTTAAGTTTGTCAAGACACGCTTTATAATATGCTTGCTCACGAGTCATGCGCACTGGCAATTCTTCTTCGCTTTTTTCTTTTTCTGGTTGAATGGCTATAAACTCTTGCTCTGGTGTAATAGGGACAGGGAAGATAAATACACGGTTCTTGGTACCGATCTGCTGGGCACTGGCCCCATGAGCCGCAACATTAACTATAACTGAGCCCTGCACCTGTTGTATTGCCGCCCCCAATACATTGGGTGCGCAACCCCACTGCTCCATAACATCGGCAAATTCTTTATGGATTTCTGCCTGATCAAATGCTTTACGATAAGCCATATTAATCAGCGGATCTTGACGCCGATTGTCCCGCATGGCGAGCAAATTCGTCTGACAACAAATTACTAAAAGAGATAGGGAAAGTTTGCAAAAAATACGCATAATAATCCTCTAATTTCATAAAATTTTTGAAATATTTATATATATATTCAAATTATCATAAAAATTTAAATTGCCAAATCGAGTATTATTTCGCTTTTGTCCATTCACTACAAAAATAACCAGGGGCTCATATATGATAAAGCGAATGTGTTATTCAGATCATTAACAAAGGTCCAGTTTTGCTGGGAGACGCAATTAAAATCCCATTCTTTGACGCCTTTGTTGTTCATTATACCAAGCATTGCCAGCTGCACCTTCATATTGCCAGTAAGGCCCATGCTGCTGCTGATTTAGTAAATCGATAGGCGTTGTTTTAGGAATCTTAAGCAGATCTGATGACTCAGCTTTCCAGCGCTCATATGCTTCATGCTGAAGCAAACGTTGCCCCGTCCCCATGATATCAAGTTTGATAGGCTCGGCATGTTGAAAATGTTCAAATTGAGGCATCTTTAAAGCTGCTGATTTGTCTAGCCATTGTTGAACTGCTTCTGGTGAAAAAAGTTTTTCTGCTGTAATTTCAATTCCGGGCTGCTTTGATTCACCCGTATGACTTGTTACAGAACCAACCTCGAGCAAACCCTCTTGCACAGTATGCATAAGACCATGCTCACAGCTACCTTCTAATCCAGTTTCTAAATCATGTCTCATAGCTTTGACCACCCCTTCTAATGGAGCCGCTCCCACGTCAACACTCTGCAAAATTTTAAAGCTACCCAAGTTAATATGTCCAAGCTCGTTTATCACAGATGTAAATTCAGCACTTGAAAGTGCGGCAGCTGCAAGCAAGATGCTCAAATGTATGGCCTGTTGCTCAGTTAATGTGCGATCTAATTTCATTAGCTGAATAGCAGATTTATCGATAGCAGATTGAACGAAACTTTCAATCTGTTTGCCAGCTATCGCATGTACGGCTTGCCCAACTACAAAACCACGCAGCTCATCTGTCAGCCCTTTTCCTAACCCGTAGAGCGCCCCTGGAATAGCACCTTCGCCCCCAGTGGGTGCAGTACATATGCCGCCAGCTATACCTGCGGCGACAGTTTTAGCAGCAACCATACCTGCGGACATCGCTAGGCTTGCTTCGACCGGATGTTTAGTTTCGTATTCATGATAATTATGCAATAACACACCTGTTTTATCTGCCAAACCGCCCAATTTACCTTCAAATTTACCTTCAAGAGTAATGTGTTGCGCAGACTGAGAAAGTAACCGTGTCATTCCTACAACAGCACCTGCTCCGGGTAGAAAAAGTGGAGACGCTGACGCTGCCACGCTTGCTACCTGTTGCAACACGCTATCAGATTTTTCGTCCGCTGCATAAGCTGTTGGAGTAATTAAAGACATGAGGATTATCAATACGAGTGCACGGTTTGCTGGAGATATACTTGATATTACATGATAAGAACGCGCGCTTTGATCTTGCGGTGGTGTAAACAATGCATGAACCTCGGCAGTAGATAAGCTGAAAGAATCTTCTGATTTTGGTCGAACAGTACTATGAGATTCTTTCACTCTTGTTGCACGAGCCACCATGCCTGCTTGCCGCCGCGTCTGTGCCATAGCTATTCGACAAGCTTGTCTTGCTTCTTTTCTTGTTTGTCCGGTCCTGCCCGCATTCATAATTCCGGGTGTATTTATACAAAAAGCAACAATCAATAACAATAATTCTATCTTTTTCATGAGCAACTCACTTCGCATTGTTTTGTAACATCTCTATCTCAATTGCTAAACCCATATGTTGTACCAAAAATTTTCTCGCATCTAAACTGATTCTAAATCCCTTCTTTAAATGATTATTAGAGACCAGTTTGACGCTCATTTACGCGTTTATTGTGCTTTTCAATTAAAGCCCTGGCATCGGCAATTGCTTGATCCATTTCTTTCAAAAAATATGCTGCAGTAATATATGCGGCCGAAGGACGCGTAGAATCACATATTATTGCAGGAGTTTCAGGTATAACTATTGTTCCTAGCACTTCAGGATGTTCAGCAACGCCCTGTCGCCATCGGACAAAGACATCCCTATTGATGTCAATATCCTGTACCAGTCCAGCGCACTGAGCCACAACCGCACTATCTTCCTGAGTTATAAGTTTGTTATACTCCTGTATGCGCCAGTCAAGTTCATCATGCTTTTGTTCCAACCGTTTCAAAAAATCCACACCTATCTGGAGCATAGAGGGACAAAGCAATTCTAGGTGACTTGGGAAAATTACAGTTCCAATCTGATCTTTGTACTTATCAGCTACTTCCCTCAATTTGTCGTAATACTCTTTATGACTTGAAATAAAATTAGCTATTTTTGCACAATATGAGTCTCTCTCCTGATCCGTGTGTGCATTAAAATCGCGTATACGCTGATTGACTTCATCAATCTTTTGCTGCATTGCTTCCAAAAAGTCCTTACCCTTGCGGTACCACTCATTAGCATGATCAACTTGCCAATGGAAACTACATGGCCAGGGAGGACAGTTCATTTCTAAAGTCGCGGGAAAAGTTATTGGTCCACGCCCATCCAGCGCAGCAATCTCCTGGGCTGCACTTCTTGCAGAATCAAAAACAGGCATATTCCTGTTGATGTGATTCTGTTCAGCGTGACATAGATCGCACCAGGTTTGGCTGGAAGCCAATTGGGCCATTAGAAATAGTGAGAATACCCATGCAACGGTAACCGGGCGCCCGCTTGGCATGCTAAATCGTAGTCTTGAACTAGTCTGACTTGGCCTTTCTCGACCAGCACTAGGAACACTTGCTTGTGCTAATATTGGATCATAGACAGGAGCAACTACGTGATGCTCATGAGGATTCTGTGCAGAAGCTTTTTTGGCAAGTATCAGCTCCCATGCCTGCTGTTTGCGTTGCTGGACACGATCTAGACCTAGTCGCATACTCTTTTTTGAGGCTTTTGCCATGTACTTGCCAGCCTTGCCACCAGGATGGCCTACGAGCAACGGTAATCCGACTATTAGACAGCAACAAAATAAAGCTATAGAGTTTATCAACTTCATCAAATATCCTTTGTGTTTAAACGATAAATACTTATCACCGTTATTATGATGTAAATTCCCTTTTGAATGCTGTTAAATCAGCGTCTACAAACTCTCCTGCATCAGTCAGATACAGACCTCGTCGTGAATCTGTTTCCTGATCTTCTGTAGGTCTAAATCTAAATTCTACTGTATCTCGCGTAATCCATGTTGGCATATGACTGATTTTAATGACCGCGTCACCGTGAGCACTTGTTGGCAAATAAGTAATCTGAGTTCCGTCATCAAGAGTCAATGAATAGCGCTTAGCATGATCATCGTAACTATAAGACTCTTCAATTTTGTTGCCTCGAGCAAGAAACTGAAAAACAAGTGTTGCCAATTCTTGGCCGCCATCTATGGATCTGATCAGCGGATTAACCGGTCCATCACCCACATATGGCCGTCCGGCGTACTCGCCCTGCAACATAAAAAACCTACGCAGATCTTGAGCCGAATCGACTCGAACGAGCATATCTTTTAAACGTATCTCTTGATACATAAAATCAGTTTTTGCTCCTCCAAGAGCTGCGGCAACTGCATCGCTGATTCCACATATCCCTTGCGGTGAACACAAAATTCGTGAGCCTGGTATGAAAGGAGGAGAAATTTTTTGCTGATGCTCGCACGGCATGTCGAACAGCACTCCAAGAGGCCGAGGCTTCTTAGTACGTATCAAGTCAATAACAAGAGGCTTAATAGCTTCCAGATCGTATCCTACAGCAGATCCAGCATATAAAAGTCCGTGACTCAGTTCGTTAAGCCTTGCCTTCAAGTGAGTAAAACCATACCCATCTTTTTTGGCAATATTGAGCAACCATTCAAGCTCAGAAGCTAGATATTCAGCGGTTACAGGACCTTTTATGGTTTCTGAGACCCAAACTATATGCTTTTTTAAGTTGGCTACTTCAGACTCTGATAATCCTGAACCAAAATATACATCGAAGCCAAACCCATCTTTTCCATTTTTAAAATCAAACTTTTTAAAATAAGTAAGCAGGATCTTGATGAGCTCTTTAACAAGATTAACATATTCGTCATGCGAACGCATCAGTTTAAGAAATCCTTTTTTTGTTCCGACATTACTGTGCATCTGTACTATATCTCTATCTCCTGGCTCTTCAGAGTCTAACTGCACGTTAACTTGACTAGAAGCAACCTTGCTCGCATAATCTTCAGCGATAGCACCCAGTAGCACTAATGGATCAGCATCAAATTCCGCGTCCGGTCTTGACAGGTATTTATCTGGATCCTTCAAAAACGAATCAAAGGATCTTTGGCAATCGGGATTCAAATGATGGTACTGTCCACCCATATACGTCTCAATCTTCATCAAACGTTCATAGCGCTCAACTTTTTTGTGATGTTCGGCTATGCGTCTATTTTGCTCATCAATTTGAGGTTGGATTTTTTTATTATGTTCTTCTATGCGCTGGTTAAGCTCTTTATATTTGGCACAAGATGCATCCAAAAATGCTCTGCCTTTATGGTACCAATCCCATGAATGATCGATACGCCAATGGAAGTTTAAGTCCGGAGGGCAAGCCATTTCAATAGTAGGAGGAAAATCGATTACACCACGTCCATCGAACTCATGAATTTTGCGCCCCTGCTGGTGAATTTCTTCAAAAGTTCCTCTATTATGATTGATATATTGTGTCATTTGCTGACATACTCGCCATGCATCCCCTCCTGTTACTGGTACATCGAATGAATCACAAAAAGCAGCACAAGGAGTTATGCAGAGCAACGTAATAAATGCCATTAAAGCTAGGTTATGGTTTTTGGTTACAAATGTGTGTCTATGAAGCGGCTTGCTCTTGCTTGTGTATTCTTGCTCAGTCATTTTCTCAGCTGATTTGGTTGGTATTGGGAAAGTAAATGTGCGAGTTAAAGTTGGAACTACAGCCTTCTGTTCCTGTTGCTCGTAAGCCTTTTGTGCATGAGCTTTTTTTGCCATAATCATTTCCCATGCATCTTGCTTACGCTGTTGGGCTCTATCGGGCCCTATTCGCATGCTCTTTCTTGAATCTTTTGCCATGTACTTGCCAGTCTTGTCACCAGGATGGCCTGCACACAATGGTAATCCGACTATTAAAGCAAAACCTAATGCACTCTTATTTTTCAACATCATCTGTCCTTAGTAATTACTGATTGTAAATAATATAACAATAATTACACATGCAATTAGAATAACTAATATCAAAAATTTGTCAACTGCTACTTTTATTATTATTTCATAGTCAAAAAATCTTTTAGACTAATGTATACGTATTGATCATTGATAGTTCACGGCAAAGAGCTTATTGTTGCCTGATCAGGAGTCAAGCTTAGTAGCCGTTATAGGCAATCTCTGTGTTAAACCTGGCATGGATTCTTCCTCACTCTTAACATGTTCAGCATCACCAATGCTATCTGCCAGCTTGCGATCCTGGGTATCTGCTTGCGAAGAAAGCGAACTTCGATGCGCAATTTGAGTAACGATCGCAGCAGCTTCATGAGGCAAACTAGCCCGTATGCGCATACGGGCCAAAGCTTCCGCCCTACCTCTATCAGCTGCAACAGAATCCAGATATTGAATAATAACTGGATTTAACGTTAGTTGGCTAGGCATTCTACCACTATTATCTTTCACACTAATATCGGCCCAATTTTCTACCAGAAATTTGACCATTTCGAAGTTATTGATAAGTACCGCAATATGTAGTGGGGTATTACCATTCAGATCCTGAGCATTGATATCAGCATTGTGATCTATCAGGAGGCGGGCAGCTGCAATATTGCCATACTGTGCGGCAAAATACAAAGCTGTATGGCCACTTCCGTCTATTGCATGAACGCGAGCACCGTTGTCTATGAGTATCTGAGCAACGTCAATATTTTCTCGTGCCGCAAGATGGAGCGGAGTTAGCAGGCCAGAATTATTTGTCCTATATAACTCTATTAAACCATACCAAGAGTCAGTTTTTGCATTCACGTCAGCACCATGTTTAATGAGCAATCGGGCAATGTCTTCAGCCCCGCTTGATGCTGCCGCATGTAAAGCTGTAAAACCGTCGTAATCACGCAGGTTAACCTGAGCATGCCGGGATAAAAGGAACTGTACAACAGCAATTTGCTTACCTAAAGTTGCATGGTATAAGGGGGGATGATCTTCCGCAGAAATAAATCCAAAAACCTTATAACCGCGGGTATCGACATCTGTACCACTATCAAGCAATTCTTGCACACGTGCAACATCACCATCATAGGCTGCATCAAAAATATTCTTCTTGAACCATGACATGCCGTATAATGAACAACAATATAGAGAGAAGATTAATAATGCTGCATTAAATCTTTTGTAATCCATAAAACTCCTATAACTCAAAAAAAATTAATAATTTTTATATGCATACTCATTTTGGTAGAAACAATAAATTTTACAACTATTATCTTTAAAGCTCATGGATTTAATTCTATATGTATCTTCATATCGCTTAAATTCTTATAGTTTATGACTTATCGATGCAATGAACTATTATTTTTGAATTTGGCATGATATATTTTTAAGATATAAAAATTCTTTTGCATTGAAAGTCAAACCATGACCCTTGAAGATACCTATAAAAAAATATTAATAGATATAATCGATAAGCGAATTTCTGGTTGTAAAATATGGTTATTTGGTTCGCGAGCTCGTAAAACCCATAAATCAGGAGCTGATATCGACATTGCTCTTGATGCAGATCGAATATTAACAGCACAAGAGATCTTTGATATTCAGGAGGCTATTGAGATATCACCATTGCCAGTTTTTGTTGATATTGTTGATATTCATAATGTCTCTGAAGATTTTTTAAATCAGATTGCAAAGGATTGGGTTATATGGAAACAATAGAAAAAAAGTACGATAACGTAAAAAAAGCCTTACAAAGACTTGGTGAGTCGCTTTCATATTTTACTCATGCAAAAGAGAAGCATCTTAAGTTACAATTGAGTTCTGATGAAGATATTGAATATACTGTAGCGCGAGATTCGATCGTGCAACGCTTTGAATTTTCTGTTGAATTATTTTGGAAATATCTTCGTTTATATCTCGAAGAACATGAAAAAGTTGAACTCGAGGAAAACACACCGCGCGCTGTAATTAGGTCAGGCTGTCAAGCACGCATTTTAACAGAAGAGCAAGCAAATAGTTGTATGAGAATGATTGCAAGTCGAAATTTAACCTGTCATATATATAAAGAAGAAATAGCAGAGCAATTGGCTCGCGATATTCCGCAACATTGGACTCTTTTAAAAGAATTAGTTGCTCGTATACAACCATAGCTTTTTTGGGTTATTTTTTTTGCACTCAACCCGTTCTCCATACACATCTTGAACGATGGTACAACCTTCTCCCAGCATTCTCTTCTTCTCGGCTTCTAATGTCCCCTCGCCAAATATTTGAGCGCGAACCTGGCCTCCTTCAGTCATTTGTCTTATTTGTTCTTCTAGGTCGGCGTCGCTTTGCGCAGCAGTTTTAGGCTTTTTCTGCTTTTCCTGAGCTTTCTTTAATGCAGCTCTAAACTTTGCCTTAAGTTCTTGCTCGGCCCGTTCCCTTTCGACATGCCGTCACATAGCCAGGACTTTGCCCTGATAAGGTGTAGTTAGATTTCAATTGACAAAAGCTGTCATTGATAGTCTTCTTTTTAAAAGAGTAAAAACTTATAACAGACGCTGGCCAATCGACAAATCTTTTCGTTCGCAAAAACAATATCTTGGTTTAACTGAGTGCCAAATGTGTAGCGCAGGCAAACAGACTTTTCACATATTCAATGTCTTTCTTGTCTACTCATTGGCAACTCTTGAGAAAATTGCCAATGATACAAATTCAGTCGAAAACATTTTAAACGCCTGGAGATTTTCAAAAAAAATTCAAAATTTTGACGATAATAACGATTTGGCCAATACTTAGGCTTCTAGGTCAGAGTCCTGATAGGCTGTTTTCTTTTATCTCTCAGAATTGGCGAGCCAAACCTCTTTTGGATTTAGTCACCATTGTTAATCTGATTGGAAATACTCGTACAAATGCTGGGTTAAAAGTTTGCTGCGAAATTGATGGAAATACTTACCCAATCGGCATCAAAGTTATTAACAAAGAAGTTGACAGTTTGAATATTGTTCGGGATGAATTTCACGGAGATTGGAACTACACCATTAAGCCTCAAATATAACTTTTATTTAATTACAGGCCATATGTATGAACACTACAAAAGAGCAGTTTCATATTTAATCTGATTTTCGCATAATACAGTCAAACGAAAAAAGGTTGAAAGAGAAATTGAGGAAGTAAAATAAGGTATGATATACTTTTGTTGGTATAACTTATTTTTGATGAAAGATAAAAATGGTAAGCAAAGAACTCATAGAGGATGTTAAAAACCGCTTAGTGAAGACTTATAATCCTGTAGCTATTTATCTTTTTGGATCATATGCCTGGGGCGCCCCTACTGAAGATAGTGATTTGGATTTGTTGATCGTGGTCGATGAGTCACATGAAAAAACATATGAACGGCCTCGTCATGGGCAGCGTGCTTTATTCGGGATGGGAATATCGAAAGATATGATTGTGTACACCAAAGATGAATTTGAAAAATATGCGAATGATGTAACGAGTTTATGTTATAAAATCAAAAGATTTGGAAAGATGATTTATGCCCGCGCATGAAAACTGGCTAGCTATAGCCAAAGAAGATTTGCTTGCGGCAAAAGGATTACTTAAACTCGGGTTGTTTTCATCTGCTTTATTCCACTGCCAACAATCAGTTGAAAAGTCTTTGAAAGCTTACTTGACATTCAAGAAACATCCTATTTCCAAAACACATGACTTGGTGCATCTACTTGAATTATGTATGTCATTTGATCCAGAATTTAAAAAAGTCTATGAAGCTGCCGATTATATAAATCCATTTGCTACGAGATTTAGATATCCAACAGAATTTGATATTCCTGACATAGATGTCACTAAAAAGGCTATTAAGCTTGCAGAAAATACAGTAAAATATGTATTAAAGAAAATAGAAATGCCCATTGCTGGACAAATGAAAATTTGATCTACACTTGTCATTTTAACAATCTCTTACCTGAATATGGTCAGTTAGCGTCAACACTATTTACTGACATAATAATATATCAAAGTAATCGTGTATACCGGATCTACAGTAAAGATCTTCCCATCTTTAATTCTCTTTTTTTTGTTCATTCTGCGCTATGAATTCTATAAAAGTAGTAAAATAGCCTTATTAATACCTGGAGATTTTCAAAAAAATTCAAAATTTTGACGATAATAACGATTTGGCCAATACTTAGGCTTCTAGATCAGAGTCCTGCTGATGCAAAAAAATTAATGTTGACGGCTGATTGCGGGGGAAAGCAGCGGGGTGCGTGTTCGTCTCTTTAAAAAAGAGTTACAGGAACTTGCCAATGGACTTGGAATTGAAATATCTGTATGTCATTTTCCTCCTGGCACGAGCAAATGGACTAAACAAATGCAAGGTAAACATTAATATAAAGCAAATGCTGACAATATGATTAAAATTATCAGATACTACAGGACAAACGTACTTAAACTTGCATAAATAAGCCAGCTTTAAGTGCATTTGCCTTGTCAGATACTATATATATCTAAGTAGTCAAAACCTGATTTTTTTATTCGATAGTTTGCCCATTTTTTTGCAGTTCATCAAACTTATTGCTTGTACTTAGTGCAACCATAATCCATACTCCAACTAAGCCAAGCGATAACACAGTACCTACTGTTAATAATAGCGGAAGCGAACCTCGTAAAGCATCGGTAACTGTTGAAGCTGAACCTTTGAGTAAACGTGCGCCAAAAGCATCTATCCATCCTTTTGCCTTAAATTTAACAGCTTTGCTTGTTGGAATATAGAGAACCTCTCGTGACGGATTATTTAAACTGTAATTGAGGCCCTTAATAATCACAACAGAAACCAAGAAAATCCACATCAGATAATAAGGACTAAAGCCAAAATGGTAGCTCAAAAATGTCGAAATAACAACTGCTGCAATGATGGATGGGAAGGTAACTAGGCATGTTTTCAGACCTAATTTTCTCATAAAAAAGCTCGTACCAAATAAACCGAATGCAAAAGCGATAACGCCATAGCCGGTCCCTTCAAGACCTTTTATCCACAGATAGGCATATCCACCATCGGCTTTTGAAGGAAATACGGACTGCACCAACTTAATTTTTTGAAAATCCAAAATGGTGCATACAATCTCATAAAATGTGGTTATAACAAAGACACCCATCAGATATCTTCTTGATAGCAATAACCGCAAGCCTTCAAAAAAACCTGTACTACCACGAACCTCTGGCACAGTTTGGGTTATAGTTTCGGCTGGAACTACTCTATCGAATATTGTTATAATCGTAGGTATGATCAAAATTATGGCTGCACCTAATGCAAAAAAGATTGCTCCAGATAGTTTTGAACATAGCAAGAAAACTGATAGCGGCCCCATTATAGCACCAAGTTGTGTGCATATTACAATTAACGCATAGCCACGTTTGGCAGATTCTGTTGTTGTTACACTTGCTACAAATCCCCAAAAAAGAGCGGGCATAATTGAACCGAAACTTTCCACCAACAAATACATAGCCCAGCCAATACTATTACCGGGAATCCATGGGAATAGGAACTTTGAAAGCAGTTGAGGATGAGACATGATAACTGAAAAACAAAGAAAAATAAGCGCATAAAAAGAACAGACTACATAAAAAACAGATTGTTTTTTATATATGTCTAACAATTTACTGTAGATCAAGATCATCAATGCCATAAAAAAAATAGAGAGAATTTTTGCTCGTGGAGTCCAATCGACACCCACATAGAGGTCAAACATAGGATCTTTTAAGGCTTTCAACATTTGGTAGGTACCAATAACAAGAAAAAAAACTCCGGCCAAAATACCAAACTTTTTAAATTCTTGTCTTGAAAGGTTCCCCCATATACCTTTAAAAAATTGAGCAAACATATAACCTCCTGTAATACACCATTTTTTTTAAGGAAACTCTACATCATTAGTATTTCATAAAAATATTATAATTGTCAATATTAAATAATTTTATTAACAATAATTTTTATTAATATCATTCGAAAGAGTCAAGCTAGGGTGATGCAACCCGATGTGGCTAGTGCATGCATTGAAAAAATCTACTCCATCGCATACGAGCCCAGAAATCTATCGGATGCTTAAGAAGGTCAAGTAACAACCAATCAGTGCCATCACGCGAGATTATTCTAAATAAGATTTTGCCGCGAATCTGATGGGCGTCCAGTGGCCCCCAGAAACGTGAATCCCAACTGCCAAGACGATTGTCACCCATGACCCAATAATGATGATCATCAAGTTCGACATAATACTCATCTGTACCATCCCAGTAATTGTTGCCCTCTTGGTGGCGTTCAGAATGCTCTTTAGGCAGCGGAGTACCAGGCCCTATTAACAACGGTTTACCTTGCTCATCTTTAAATATGCGAGAATCAGCGAACCGATAAAATGGTTGATCCTCAAAAGATTTACTTGGATCATACGATCGGGTCAATGCATATTCACTGCTCGAAGCTATTTGCTCCACAATTAATGGATAATAACGTGAATCTATATGGGACCTTGCGATTTCGCTTCTTGCTTGTTGCTGTGCTCGTTTGATCGCAATAGCAGGATCATCTTTAAACATTTTGACCAGCGGGTACTTATTGATATACGGTTCATCAAGTTTTTGACCATTTACATAGACTACTGGCTTGCCATCTTCGATCACGCCATGAATTTTATCACCAGGCACACCAATAACTCGCTTGGTCCAATTGACAGGGCCCCAGAAATATTCTTGAATAAATTTCATGACGGGATTTGTAGAATAAGTATAGTTAGGGGCATTAAATGAAATAATATCTAATCGTTTCGGAGACTTAAATAGCGGTGTCAATTTGTCTGCAAAAAAACGTTCACCGCAGAGCATGGTTGTTTCCATAGAAGTTGTCGGAACTTCATACAATCCAAACCCAAATGTTCTTATAAGAAGGACAATAGTTAATAGCGTAATTATTTCACGTGTATTAGTTGCCGTAGCCCACGCCCAAAATTTTTTGATCATAAAAATCCTTCTTCAAAATTTCATACTATGACAGTTAATTGTACCACTAAAATTAGCAATTAAAAATGCGGGTAGCTCAAAAAAGCCATCTCTTGCAATGGTTGTATGTAGTAATAATAGAGCTTAGTTTTTAACACTGTCTGAGCAGATAATATAATATACCCTGCAAAAACTGTTATCAACGTTGTTATTACCGTCATGACCAAGATGGCAAATCCTGATCCCTGCCCTAACACATGCAATACGATAGAAAGCGGAATAAAAGTCAAAAGAGATATCACACAAATCCAAGATTCTGCGCCAATGATCTCGACTAAGAGACTTTTTACCATCTTGTATGAGGTTTTAATTGCACGCCATATACTTACCTTATGAATAGCTATAATGGGCACTACAAAAAAAGTTAGCAAAGACCAACAGGTCACCAATATGATCACAAACACCAGACCTATTGAAAAAGTAGTCGTCGTAGAATATGTCGAAACTGCAATAATACGCAATACAAGACTGATGAAGGTAAAAAGAATTGACCACTGCGCAATCCGTCCTAATGCCGACCATGAATTACGCAGCACAACGCACACATGAGCTTTATCTGAAGCTTCATACAAGATAGCGAACGTATGTCTAATAAGGCACACATGCAAAAAAGCAATAATAAATACATAGACGAATGTAACAATAACCAAAAGTCCATGATAAAGCCAATGAGTAAATTCAATAAGACTATATTGCAAACCCTGCATGCCAATAAAAAGAGTCAACTCATCTCCTGCAAATCCGATCAACGGGATATTACAGACAAGAACTTGTGCCAAAAAATAGACGATTGCAGCAAGCCCTAGGTACAACAAGAGTCCCGGATGGGTCCATAGCATTGCAAAGCTATGAGATGCCATGTATACACCATTAAAAAAGCGCTCCTTTAAACTCATTCTACACTCCTTAATAATTCGACTATACTTACAAACTATCACGAATATAGTCGATAGAAGCTATCCTTTTCAATGGATTACTTTATTCATTTTTTTATGGATTGTATGTGCTGCCAGACAATTTGACTCCAAGATTCCATGCGATCAATGCATAGGGTTAATGCCTCACCTGTGTACAGCATCCCTTGTTTATGCTCAGATTTAATCGCTATATCGGGAGAATTGCCATGTAACATAAGGATAAATCCTACATGAACTTGTCCAACACTATTGCTATCATCATTGAGAACACCCAATGGTTCTATATCGAGTTTGCCTTGATAAGAGACTTCTTCATGAAATTCACGACGTGCCCAATCAAAAATTGTTCGACCGGACATGTCTTCTTGTCTTACATGCCCACCTATACCCAGCGAAAGCTTGCTTTTTAAACGTTGCTCGCAAGCAGTTGACTTTCTTTCCATGAGAAAATAGGTATGTTGATATTCAAAGATCATATAGGGAATAATTTGCTTATAGGTAGGATCCTCTTCCATAGCAGATCGCCAATGAAATTCAGCTGAAGAATCAACTACTGCTTGATAATGAGACAGATCAACCGATCGCAGCCCCTGCCAGGCATCTTGAGCAAATAACAGGTCGCGCTTTACCACCAAAATTCGCTCATCATTATCGTGAATTATAGTCTGGGCAGCCTTTGTTGCTTGTTTATCCATGCAATCCTTTCAAAAATCAACTTTTAAATCATAATTATAAGATGCCAAGCACTGCGCAGCACTTGTATCGTTACATGTAGCGGTAATAATACCAATAAGCAAAAGATTGTCTATAGTCAAGTCGGGCAAACCATTAGTAAAGGCACCGTGTATTCTTGCGCTGAAACTTCCATAAAAAGTTTTAGCAAAGGTTGTCGCGCCTCAGATACTATAAACATAAGCTCAGTATCACTAGAAAGAAATTGCATACGCCATCGATAGTTCATCTGGTCAGTTGATGCGGTTAATGTAAATGGAGGTCGCCAACAAACTCCGTCAAAAGTCCACAACGAATTAAGTCCACCATATGGTTGAGCATTAAGCCTGTTGCCAACATTATCTTGAAGTTCCATGGACTTGAATGACTTGCCCATAAAATAGGCAAATAGACTCATACGACCACACTTTGGTTCCAGCTCAAAACCATTTCCCAGCCTAGAAAGTACTTCCCATTCTACACTGTCACGTACAGGCATAGGGCTCCTAGCAATTTGGAGTTCTACTCGGCCAGTTTTGATATTCTGGGTTAATAATATTTTTCGCGCACCTTTAAGCTTAAAAAAAGGCTTAAACACCATTTCTTGCTGCTCAATACCTAGATGAATGTAATATCTGCTTAAAACATCTCTAAATGCAAGACAAAGATTCGTAAAATTGCAGGGCTTGCACGAGCTATCCTGATTAGATATTCGCTTAAAAAAATCGATTATTTTTATATCTCTAATAGGACACGACAACTCGTTATAAAATGGTATGGTAGCTCTATGGCGTGCAATGGTTCTAATCATGACCAAACCATTACCCCATTCATAGATAACAGAATTCCCACTCACGAAAGATTTTATTAAAAATGACAATTCCGGACGGCAAACTCGATCAATAAGCATACCAGAGGTCATATCCCAGGCATAGCCTGAACCACTCATAGAAACGCCTAGAAGCGATAAGTTATCAGGACTGATACATAATGATGACATGATTTCATGTAATTTTATGTTTTTTAGGCACGCACCTGAAGTGATATCCCATAAGCATAAAGTTTTATCATTTGAGCCTGACCATAGTTGTGACCCATGACATACAAGCGCCGTATTTTTTATTCCGTGGCCCAACAATCTCACACATTCCTTATTTTTGATAAAATCCCAGATCAGCAGATCATTACCTTGAGGAATGCATATCATATGTTTGACAATACTGATGGCAATCTGATTGATAGGATGATCAGTGTTAAGTAAACAAAAACAATTACCTGTAATACAATGCCAAACCTTGACACAATTGTCATGCGCTGATGTTGCAATCCAACATCCATCAAAAATGATCTTATTAATAAGACCATTATGAGCTGCAATTTCTTTCAGCTTGTGTAAATCTCTGTCAAGAATGGTTACAATACCATCGCAATACCCTATTGCAATACCCAAGCTATTGATAGCCAGCGCTGTCACAGCCCTGGACCGGTCTATATATTTTGTCATTGCAATAGTACCAGTACCATGGGTATCAACTATAGATATACTGCCATCGCAAGATCCAGCAGCGATAAAACGTCCATCAGGCGATGCGGCTAAAGCTGTTATCAAATGCGGAAATCTTATCTGATAGGTGTCATCCATTCCCAGAGCCTGCAATGAACTCATGATTACACTAAACATTGAAACTGCTAAACACTTCATTAAACAAATACTCCCTTTTTTCAGTTCTACATTAGTCATTAACTTTTTGGGTACAACAGTATAAAAGAGGTAGCTGTTATTCATAGGATGACACGCTTTGGTTGAAGTTATGCAAGATCCTTACTCCAAGAAAGTTGAAAAATCACGTTAACTCACAAATAGCAAATAAATTCCCAGATTAATTGAAATAAGCCTGCCTATTCGAGCTTATCAAATTGAATCCTTATTGCAAAATGTTTAAATTAAGATATTCTATAGTTCATCTATTATAACAGGCAAAGTCAATATCGAAGCATGAATTTAAGAATATAGGTATATATATTTCTTTACTTTTTAAAGGGTTAACGATGAATATTGCATCCCGTTTCTTTCTCATTACATGCCTAGGAACATTAACAAATTACGCAGCTGCGGTTACTATTCTTGAAAAGCAGTTAGAACTCGGAAAAGACCCAAAAACACAAAAATTTCTCATGGCTAAAGCCTATAGCTTTGTAGATGAAGCCTCCAAAGAAACTACCGACACACGCTGGATTACGGTTTTTCCTTATGAAAATGAACTTTTATTTTTCTCTACTCAAAAAGGTCTGAATGATTGCTTTCCTGTCACATCAATAATCTCAACCCAACCAACTTTCGATGTAGACATTGATCCAACGGCTCAAGAGCCTATACAAGATCCAAAAAATAAGACCACTAAAAAGAGTCCGTCCATGGTTACAATGCACATAAGCATTGCCCCTGATGTGCAACTATTTAAAGACCTTGTCATTCTTATTGCTAAAGGCAACACCAAAGCATTATCATCTTTAATAAACAAGCACACACTCAAAAACATTGAGCAAGCTATCGACAGTGCGCTTGATTGCCAAGGCACCTGCATCATTACCTGTGATGACCAAGAATCACTTGATATTCTCATGGAAAGTAAAAAGCCAGCCACAAAGCCCATGTCATTTACAGGAATGCTTGTTTTTGTTCCTATGCAAGAACTTCTTGAGGCAGCGTTAGCCGAAGAGGCTAATAAGAAAGATAACGATGCGGCCCAAGCATAAAAAACCATTTTCTTTGCGCAAGCAAGCCAAATAATTTACACTAGAAACGGTAACAAATATATTTTTGGCTAACCGTAACGGTGGAGATCTAAAGCCGTGATGTATAATTTTAAGAGCATAGAACAAAAATGGCAACACTATCGCGAGACTCATCCATTGAGCAGCATGATGCCGGACAAAGGTAAAAAGTATTACTGCCTTGACATGTTCCCTTATCCATCTGGGGCCGGTTTACATATGGGACATTGGAAAAGTTACGTTCTTTCTGATATTTATGCTCGCATTAAATGGCTTGAAGGCTATCATTTATTGCACCCAATGGGCTTTGACGCTTTTGGACTTCCTGCAGAAAATTACGCGATTAAACAAGGTGTTCATCCTAGAATAAGTACAACTGAAAATATTACAAACTTTAAAAGACAACTTAATCAAACTGCATGTCTTTACAACTGGGACAAGGAAATAGATACAACTGATCCAGACTATTATAAATGGACACAATGGATCTTTGTACAAATGTTTAAAGCTGGTTTGGCATATGAAACTGATTTTCCTATTAATTGGTGCCCATCATGTATGACCGGACTTGCTAACGAGGAGGTCATACGCGGAGCCTGCGAAAGATGCGGAACAGCTGTTACCAAAAAAAATGTACGCCAATGGATGTTAAAGATTACTGATTACGCTGAAAAACTTTTAGAAGGACTCGATAAGCTTGATTGGCCAGAGAAGGTCAAGGCCATGCAGCGTAACTGGATTGGCAAAAGCGAAGGGGCCCAAATTATTTTTCCATCGATTGATAAACATGGCAAAACGGTTGAGCTTTCCATATTTACCACACGACCAGATACCATTTTTGGAGCAACATTTATTGTCATGGCACCAACTCACGAATTGGTCGACAGATTGGTACCTGACTCTGCTCATGAAGAAGTTGAAAATTATCGCAATTTAGTAAATAGCACATTAGCATTTGGCCAAAGCCCTGAATATAACAATGAAAAAACAGGAGTGTTTAGTGGTGCATACGCCACCAATCCTGCAACAGGCGAACTTATTCCTATCTATTTATCATCATATGTTTTAGTTGATTATGGCACAGGCATTGTCATGGCAGTGCCTGCTCATGATGAACGTGATTTTGAATTTGCTGTTCAGTTCGATCTGCCGCGAAAACAAGTTATCGATGCACCAGAAGTAAAAACAGATGCGAACAATGATATCATTCACGCATATACCGGCGATGGCAAACTCATAAATTCAGGACCATTCAATGGACTTGATTCACGTACTGAAGGTACACAAAAAATTATTGATTACTTAGTCAATAAGGGCTCAGCTATTCGCATGATCAACTATAAGATGCGTGACTGGGTATTTTCGCGCCAGCGTTACTGGGGCGAGCCTATCCCATTAATTCATTGTCAATCATGCGGTATTGTCGCAGTTCCAGAAGATCAACTGCCGGTATTGTTACCGGATGTACAAAATTATAAACCTACTGGGACAGGCGAATCACCGTTGGCTGCAATTACTGATTGGGTCAATACTACCTGTCCAAATTGCGGCAAAGCAGCAAAACGTGAGACTAATACGATGCCTCAATGGGCAGGATCAAGCTGGTATTTCCTTCGTTACCCAAACCCAGATTTAAAAGACAAGCCTTGGGATATGAAGGACATGAATTATTGGCTCCCGGTAGACCTCTATGTAGGTGGCATCGAACATGCTATCTTACATTTATTGTATGCACGTTTTTATGTAAAATTTCTGTATGACCAAGGATTCTTATCATTTGATGAGCCATTCACCCGTCTTTTTAATCAGGGTATGATTCTCAAATATTCCCCAAAGTCAGGACTAGTTGAAAAAATGTCCAAATCAGTTGGCAATATTGTTAATCCAGATGAGATTGTAAATGTTTATGGAGTCGATGCATTGCGACTCTATATTTTATTTATGGGACCGCCTGAGCTTGATTGTGAATGGCAGGATGCAGGCCTTGAGGGCACGAAGCGCTTTTTACATAAAGTATGGGATTACCTTACCAATCCAAAGACTATATTGCCAGAGTATGATTCTGAAGAACTGCAAGTGACAAAGCGTGTTAATAGGTTCTTACGTGATTATCAGAACCGATTAGAGTATTTCAAACCCAATACTGCTATCTCAGCGTTCATGGAATTTATCAATGATGCAATTTCACAATCAATGCAATTAAGCAAAGAATCTGTTGAAAAATTACTTGTTTCATTATCAATAATGGCTCCTAATATTTCCAGTGAATTACTTGAAACCTTAGTGGGCCAATCTATTTCTAGCTGCACATGGCCTTCGTATGACCCTGTGGTACTTGCAGATGAAGATACAACTATTGTTGTTCAGGTTAACGGAAAATTACGGGCAAATATTCAGGTCAAACGAGGATCTTCTAAACAAGAAGTCCAAACGACAGCGGAAGAGGCTATAGCAAAATGGCTCGAAAACAAAACTGAAATAAAAGTTGTTTTTGTACCTGACAAATTGATAAACTTTGTAGTACAATAAAAAGGATCTTTAGATAGGCAGCATGAAATGCAAAGGAGATTTATGTTAAAAAAGACAGCATTAGTTATTGGTATGTTGCTCACATCACACTGTGCCTGGGCTCAAATGCTTATTCACGTGGATTTAGCAGCTGCGGGAAATTCTCAACGGCAATCAGTTGTTGTTGAAGATAATCAGGTAGCCTCGTGTCAAATTGATGATCTACTTTTTGAGCTAACAGCTAAAAAAGTAGATCATGATGTCAACTTGGCAGTCACGATCTATCGAGCAACACTTAGCGAGAAAACACTTGTTGCAGCTCCAGAATTTACCATGGCAATGGAGACTCCTACAACCGTAGCTCTTGAAAAAGATGGTCAAGCCATGGAGCTCACTATCGTTGCAGTTGATATTGTTTAACTAGAAGAAAAAGAGTATATAATTCAAAGCACACATGCGTAGCTGTCTAAAGATTTTGAGGAGAGAATGGCCCCTGGGAAAATTCCCAGGGTTTTTTTGCATGACTTTTATGTTTTATCGCAGTATACTTTTTCTGTTTTAGAATAGTACAATATGACTATAGTGCTGTACTTATAGGGTATCAAACAATGATGTATAATCGAATTCTTGATGCAATAGGAAACACACCTTGCGTCAAAGTCCCTTTTAATTGTCCTGGATCTATCTACGCAAAACTTGAATATCTTAATCCAGGAGGCAGCGTCAAAGACCGCTCAGCCTTATTTATGATAGAACAAGCTGAAAAAACAGGAAAACTTAAACCGGGCGGCACGTTGATAGATGCATCTTCAGGTAATCAAGGTATAGCTACAGCCATGATAGGCGCATTAAAAGGGTATAAAGTCATCATTACCGTTCCTGAAAAAACGAGCAAAGAAAAATATGGCACCATGAAGGCCTATGGTGCCGAGGTGGTTGTGTGCCCTACCAAAGCTAATTTACAAGACCCTGAAAGCTATCACAGCAAAGCCCATGCTATTCATAAAGCAACTCCCAATTCTTTTATGCCAAACCAGTACTTTAATACTGATAATGCACTTGCCCATTACACTATTACCGGCCCTGAAATTTGGAAACAAACAAATGGCATGATTACACATTTCTTTGCTGGAGCCGGTACCTGTGGCACCGTCAGTGGAGTAGGCAAATATCTAAAAGAGCAAAATCCAATGGTTAAAGTCTTTGCTATTGACGCTTCTACCTCATTCCGTTCGACGAAAGGCAACCCAGGCCCTTATAAATACGAAGGTATTGGCGTTGATTTTTTGTCCCCGGTGCTTAATGAATCTGTTATTGATGATTTTTTGACCGTAAGCGATCAAGATGGTATCGGATACTTAAAAATACTTGCAGCTAACTATGGGTTACTTGTCGGTTCTGCGAGTGGCGCCGTTGCCTGGGCTACGCAACAATATGCAAAAGCTCATATGAAAGATGGCGATATCGCAGTCATGATATTCGGCGATTCTGGTCGTGCATACTTGACAAAAGGTTTTTATGACCAAGATTCAGATGAATCTACGGGAAAACCTTTAGCTGACGCTATTAAACACAAAACATCATCTATCAGCTTTTGAGTTGTTATCAACACTTCAATATTCGAGAAACTTGAAAATTCTTGGATTAAATTAAAATATTGGTTTAAGGGAGAGCAATGCGTACCCAAGACACTCATTATTGAAAAGATCATAGAGCTAGCTCTCTATGATCTTGAAATGCGTAATGAATCTAGTGACTTTTTTTAAAATATTATAAGTGAATAAAGACTTTAAATAAAGCGTTTTAGAAAAAATAATACAAATATTTAATTATATTGTTGACTTTAGAATACCAATTATACTAGAATGATAATCGAGGCAGGGGGCGTAGTTGAAGCCTTACGGTTAGGGAAACTTGGCCGAAAGATTAACAATGCAAGCTCTGCCTCTATTTGATAACCGATTTGCTAACCTAACAATTGAAGTGGATTTTAGTCGTATTGTTTTATTAATATCATAATGAGGGTGCGAGTAATGAAGTTTTATATGAAAGTTCTTATTGGGTGTGTATCTTTTACGCCAGTTGTTTTTGGGTTTACCAAAGCAGAACAGGATTTACATAAAGCTGTGACTACAGAAATGATTGGTAATCAGGGCGGCAACGCAACGGTGCCAATATCATTTGATCTGGAAGCTGTAAAAAAGGCTTTAGCGACTGGTGCAAATGTTAATACCATGTTTCCTGATATTCAAAATTCTACAGTGTTACATGCAGCTGTTATGGCCAATAATCTCGCTGGAGTTGAATTTTTGTTAAAAAACAAGGCGAATGTTAACATAAAAAATGCTAATGGTGATACACCAGGACATATAGCAGCTCGCCAAGCCATACTGAATATACTGGACATACTTATTAAAAATGGCGTTGACCTTAAAATCAAAAATAAAGATGGCAAGACTATTCCGGAAGTATTGCTTGTAGGTGCTTCAGGAAGGATTGGTGGTAATCAGGGCGGCAACGCAACCACATCCACACCATTAAATCTTGAAGCTACAAAAAAAGCTTTAGAGCTTGGCGCAAATATCAACACAGTTCTTTTTGACAGCTATACGCTGTTACACCAAGCAGTAAAGTCTAATGACGCAGCTGCCATTGAATTCTTGTTAAAGAATAAGGCAAACGTTAATGCAAGGGATGTTGATGGCAATACGCCTGCACACATTGCTGCACAACAAGGAAATAAGACAATAGTTGATCTACTGGCAAAATATGGAGCTGACCTTAAAATCAAAAATAAAGAGGGTAAAACGGCAAAAGATCTTCTAGCTGTGCCAATGTAGGCTCAGATACAGATTTTAGCTGTTAATATTATTGTAACTTCGAAAATGGTTATCATGGGAACGTGCGGATGAGCTTTTCTGTTAATCAGGCAGCATAAGTTTTTGACCAGCTTTAGGAATATGCAGAACTGCATAGGGCTTAAGCTTGGCAACATTCCAACCTTGTTGTAATCTTTCAATCGACAGCAACGCAGGTTCATTGCCAAAATGGAATGTCCCCCAGTGAATGGGGATAAAATGTGTAGCGCCTAAAGTTTGAAAAGCTTGAATTGCTTCCATCGAATCCATATGAGCATGCTTCATTGCATCACGAGGCTCACATGGTCCTATGGGCAAAATGGCAATATCAATAGAGCTAAATTCATGGGCAATTGAAGCAAAATGAGCACCATATGCCGTATCACCTCCAAAATAGATGGTCGCCTCATTAGATTGAATAATCCAACTACCCCACAGCGATCGATTGCGATCGAATAAGTTTCTTTGGGTCCAATGAATGGCGGGTAAAAAAGTAAAGGTCACCGTTTCTGCAATGGTAATGCTTTCCCACCATACATATTCAGTCGCATGATCCCGACTCCGTTTATCGAGCCAATATTTGTCGCCATGAGGAACTAAGAGTTTGATATGAGGATTTTTTTTGACTAAAGCCCTGATACTTGAGCATTCCATATGATCGAAGTGGTTATGAGAAATCAAAACCAGATCAATGGGCGGCAATGCATCAAATGCAACACCAGGCTTAATTATACGGGGAAAAAGTATCGATGAATTGCCAAAAATAGGATCGGTCAAAATATTTATGCCAGCTACTTGTATCAGCAACGTCGCATGGCCAATCCATGTAATAACCGGTTCTTGGCTTACCATGATTGGAGCTTCTGGGGCATACCAATCTACCTGTTCTTTTTTTGAGGAGCACAAACGAACAAAGCTAGAGCTCATAAGTGAAAGCGTGGTAGACCAAAAAAAACCTTCTTTTACTTCATGTACCTGACACTCAAATCTTCCATTTTTCTTGGCAGGAATATACCTATTCTCATTCTGTTTCATAATTTTTTTACATACATTTAATATACATACAATCAAAATACCCCTACCCAGACAGAACGTCACGGATAGGGGAAATGGAGGTTATCATTGTTAAGAACAGTAATGATTATATCCAAACATTTTTTGGAAAGCAAACTTTTTTTACATGACCTGTTACCTGTCCATAAAAAACGTATGAGCATATGCTTATTATAAAAATTTATCTTCCATTATTAAATTTTATCTATGGTGCATTTGTAACTACTCAAAAAGTGTAGGGGACCTGACTACGCTAGGTCTTGAATAAGCAATTTATAATGATTAATTAGATCCGTTCGTGCTGAGGCAGGCATGCATCATGCCGACTCGAAGCATGAACT